>NZ_PKHA01000014.1:0-31478 GCF_002861525.1 Actinomyces urogenitalis
GGTGCCGCCGTTGCTCGCGCCGTGGGTATCGAAGTAGGCCAGGAACGCTGTCCGCCATCGACGCAGGGTCTTGCCCAGTCGCGCAGTCTCGGGGATCGGGCATGACGGCAACGTGGCGATGAGCTGCTCGGCGAGTTGGCGTCCTCGTGCGGGGGTGGGCTGGTGGAACACGTCTCGCAGGTCCTGGGCGCAGTGGTAGGCGACCTCGACCGCAACGTGATCGGGATGGGCGGCCAATGCGCTGGCCAGCCGGGTCTGCTGGCGCGGGGAGAGGCGCTGCCTCCCGGCGCGGAGAACATGGCGGATGCCGTAGAGAGGGTCGCCCTTGCGGCCTCGGTGGCCGAGGGCCTCCTGCTTGCTGGATCCGGCGGCGGACGTCATCGACGGCCGCACCGGCGAGCTTGACGATATGGAACGCGTCCAGCACGCAGGTGGCGTCCTCGTGCTGGTCATCGATCGCGTTCTTGTATCCCTGGAACGGGTCCAGCGTTGCGATCTCGACCCGCTTGCGGAACTCATCGCCGCGCTCGTCGAGCCAGTCTCGGTAGGCCTTGCCGGATCGGCCGGGGACGAGGTCAAGGAGCCTGGCAGTGGGGTGGGATCCTCGAGCCAGATCGACCATCCCGGTGAGCTCCTTCGGTCCGCGCCGGCGCGGGTCCCGGTGATGCCAGACATGTTCGTCCACGCCCAGGACCTGCACGTCCTCGAACCGGGAAGGGTCGTTCGCGGCCTCGATCAGGACCGGTCGAACCTGGGACCAGAACGTGTTCCACGTCGTGCCGAGCTGGCGGGCCAGGCCCTGGATCGTCGCCCCCTCGCGCCGGAGCCGGCCGATCGCCCAGCGGACAGCGCGCCTGCTTAGCAGGCCCCGTGGAGCGCAGACCTGCGGATTGCTCGACGAAGGTCGTCACCGCGCAGACGCCCTCGAGACAGATCCAGCGACGCTTACGCCACCGGATCCGCACCGGACGGCCCACCCACGGAGCATCGATCACCTCGACCACCACCCGACCGTCACCGGTGGCGATAACCCCGCAACCGGGGCATCCGGCCACTGGATCGCAGGACTCCACCTCGAGCACCAGTCCCGCCCGGGCCTTCGAGACGGCCACCAGATGAAGGCCCGGGAAGTCCAGAAGGAAGTCACATCGGTCGCAGCGATCGAGCGCGTCAGGGCATGCACAACGATGGTTGGGCATCGTCGAGGTCCTTGAGATCAGCGGGCGTAGGAGTCCGCTCATCATCAAGGACCTCGACGTCTATCCCCAGCTACCCCCCATCACCGGCGCGCCCACACTCAACTCTGAAGAGACAGAAAACCAGGCGGACGCATAAGACGTTGAGGTCCCGCCAGCGGTCGTCGCCAGCAGTGCGGTACTGCTCGTGGAGGGCGTCGCGCAGCTGCCCGATGACCTCGCCTGCCTGGATCGACACCTGGCGTTCGCGTTCTGACCGGGATCGCGCGGGATCGATAAGGAAGTCGAGGAGGTGGTACTGCTCGGCCAGCTCCGCCAGGGTGAAGGAGATGTAGCTGTGCTCTGGGTCCTCTCGGCGTAGGTCGTGGACGCGGAAGCACTCGAAGTTGCAGACGACGATGAAGTCAGGGCGTTGCGGATTGGGCAGGCTGTCTGCGTAGCGCTTGGCCTGTTGGTAAGGCGTGACCATGGTGCCCTGCCGAGGCTCAGGCTTGTCGAGGTCAATGTGGGAGGCCTTTTGCTCCACGAGGGTGCGGGCCTCAGGAATGAGGACGTCGATAAATCCTCCGGCAGAGGTCTTCTGTTCGAAGATCGCTGCTGTGGCTGCTCCCTCGATCCCGACGACGCTGCCGAGCAGGTCGATCCAGAAAGCCTGAGTCTCGCCCTTCTCGTACCCGTGACCGTCCCAGCGTTGCGTAAAGGCCTTTGCTGCTAGGCGTCGCTCATTGAGATGAGGTCCTCGCTCAGCCGAGGGGGGGGGCTTTGTTGCAAGGGTCACGATGCGAAGCATACGGCGCGGTGCCGTGTCCCTCGGACGGGCCTACTTATGGGGCCAGTGTCCCCTGAGTCGTGGAACGGCGCTAATGGACCGTGCTTGCGCTGATCGGGCCGGGCTTTGATGACTGGGGCGTGCCTCCCGAGGGATGGGAGGCACGCCCCAATCGTTGAAGGCCGTTCGCGTGGCTGAGCGGTCGTTCCAGCGGTGCTGTTCAGGCCGCCAGGCGAGGCTGTCTCTACTTGCCGTCCACCGGCTCGCCCTCAGCGAGCTCGGGCTGCAAGCCGAGAGTGCCTACGAGGCTGTCGCGGTAGGCGGGCGAGGTGACCTCCTTCAGCCAGGCACGAGCGGCCTCCAGCCGGCCCTCGATGTCCAGACGGTCGGAGACGCCCTGGTTGCCCTCGGTCTCGATAAAGCGAGTGAGCGCACGGATCGAGGCCTCTGCCTGCTTGCGGTCACGCTCCACCTTGGCGTCCAGGCGCTCGGCGTACCACTGCGAGGCCAGGATGTTCTCCCGCTCGAACAGGGCACGGAACTCTGGGCTCGCCAGTGTCCACCCCTCAGCCGAGTGCCCGGAGTACATGATCTCCAGCAGCGCCCGGACGGGCGGGACGGCGTGAGCGATCGAGCCGTCGTCGACGTAGTGCTTAGCCACGACCTGGTGCGTGGTGACGATGACGTCGACGGAGTCAGCGAAGACCTCAGGATCCTGCAGCTCGGGCTTGAGCATGGCCTCGGTGAAGACGACGTCGGGGTGGAGGAAGATCCGGCCGAAGAAGTTTGAGGCGAAGGCCTTGTTCATGCGGTAGCCAAGCCGCGAGGCCTGGACCGTGCGGCCGCCGAGCTCGTAGTCCTCCAGCTTCTCCAGGTACCCGGCCTCAAGGAGGTGATGGGCGTCGCGCTCCTCAGGCTCCATGCGGGAGAAGACCTCGGGGACGAGCATCGAGATGTCGTGCGCCACCTTGACCTTCGGCCCGATGTACCCGGCCGAGGACAGCCAGCCGTCGTAGCCGCTCAGGGCGTAGGACAGCAGTGCCGCGTTGAGGTCGTAGACCGGGGGCAGGGCATTGAAGGGAGACTTCGTCAGGGCCCCTTCGCTACCGGCCCCCGTGGTCGACGGCGACTTGCCGGTCATCGAGGAGATGAACTCCATGAACAGCTCGGGCAGCTCCATGAAGTGCAAGGGGTTGTAGGCGCACAGGGCCGGCACACCCTCCTCTGGCGGGTTGTTGCGGCGCCCGGCTGCCACGATGTCCACGCTGTGCCGAATCGGCTCGTCAAGCGGGATGTCGGAGAACAAGTGGGTAGCCAGGTCCGCCAGGTGGGCCTCCTGTGGCCGGGCGACGTCGGGGCGCACCTGAAGGTAGCGCGGGTTCTTCGTCGGGGCGCCGCCCACGATGCGTGGGTTGGCAGTAGAGACCCAGTAGGTCTGGTGCCTCGGGTCGCCGTCGTCCTCAACTGCTGCGGCCCGGCGCACGAGGTCCTGCATCGGCTCAGTGAACTGGGACAGTCCCGGGGCGTCGTCAACCATCGCCCGCGCGTCCGCGGGCGTGAGCGGCGCGTAGTTGGACAGGAACAGGCCCGTACCGGACATATCGAGCTCGGTCTGCTTGTCGTAACCGCGCACGATCGCGTCGTCGGGCCGCTGGAAGAGCAGGGACTCGGCGTTGGTGACGTACTTGCGGGACAGGCGCTGGGTGAAGGCCGGCTCGTCGGCGCTGGCCGGAGCCACCGTGGAGGCAGTGATGTCGTCCTCGGTCTGGACCTTCGCGGCGGCGGCGAAGTCCGGGCGCAGGGAGAACAGTCGCCAGGAACCGTCTTCCTCGAAGCCCACCCTCAGCATGTTGATCTTGACGGTGTCCCCGTCCATGCGCACGGCGTTGCCCGGGCGGCCGTTCATGATGCTCACCGAGAAGTGCGAGCGCCAGTCCTCGCCCCACTCTGGGCGGTAGTAGCGCTTGACGGTGAAGATGAGCTCCTTGATATGCGCGGGGATGGACTCCAGGAAGGCGTTGTACTCCTCGGTGTACATCGCCGAGGGAGTCAGCAGCTTGATGACGCTGCCCAGCGAGCGGCGCTCGGACAGGATGTGGCGGTGGTGAGCGGACTCGTTGGCCTTGTCCACGAAGCGGTGGGTGTAGTCGCCGTCGAAGATCCGCTGCACGGCGTCCAGGTCCGCCTCCAGGTCTCCCACATAGGCCTCACCGAAGACGAAGGCGTCCAGGATCGACTTGGAGATCTCGGACTTGCCGCCGCCGGAGACCGTGGCCGGCTTGTGCAGCTGGGTGTGCCAGGGCGCGGTGCCGATCATGTGCCACTGCTTGGGGCTGCCGACGGCGGCCTTGCAGTGGACCTGGTAGCCCGACGGCGTGATGTAGGTCTTGCCCGCACGCATCGGGATTGACCGCTCTTCGCCGTCGGCCTGCCAGGTGATGGTCTGGGTGAGCATGGAGTAGAAGGCGCCACCCGGCACGAGGATGACCGAGTCGTCGGTCAGGTCCAGTGCGTGGCCCTCGGCCTGGAGCTCGAAGCGGCCAGGGTTGATCTTGAGCACGTGGGCGAGCGTGCGGGAGGCGGGGGTGTGGACGTCGCGGAACTCGCGGCCCAGGTCGTAGCGAGGGAAGGCGACGGCGCCGCCGGCGTGCTCCTCCTCGACGCAGCCGAAGAGGTTGGCCGAGTACCCGATCTGGGTCTTGACCTCCTTCTTGCAGTAGCCGAAGTAGTTGTCCGCGATGACGGTGACGATGACGCCGCGCTCGTCGCGGGCGACCAGCTTGAAGGCCTTGCCGTCGTTGTAGCGCTCGTTGGCGTCCTTCCAGCACATGCCGTCACGGCGCTGGCGCTCGGTGGCCTCGTCCCAGGACGGCAGGCCAAGCTCCTTCTTGGTCAGGGTGGTCAGGTGGGGAGCGAGGATGACGCAGCCGGTGTGCCCGGTCCAGCCCTCCGGCGCCAGAGAGGCGTCGTTCTCCGGCAGGAAGGGATCGCCGGCGTTGCCGAAGATGCCCTCGACGAAGTCGAGGTTGGACACCAGGCCACCAGGGGCGATGAACCGGATCTCCATCCGACGCTCGGCGGAGAAGCCGGTGACCTCGGGCACGACGACGGGCCGCAGCAGCAACGAGACGAAACAGCGGGCGGGCTCGTCCTGGGTGGAGGACCACGGCAGGGTGAGCAGGTCCTGCGGGGCGTCGACGGCGGCCGCCAGGATCCGGGCGAAGACGTCACGTGGGACGGCCTTCTTGTCATCCGGGATGGGCAGGCCTCCCTCGGCCACGTGGAAGACGCCAGCGGTGGTACGGCGGTCGTTGCGCGGGTTGTGCAGCACGCCCTGCAGGGTGCGGTAGCTCTCGACGTAGGGGGAGGTGAAGCTCGTGGAGTCCAGCGGAAGCGACAGCGCGCGTGCCAGGCCCGGCTGGTCGAGGACGAAGGTGTCGGCCGGCAGGTGCGGGTGGAGCGGAGCGTCCTCAAGGTAGGAGTCGAGGAAGGCCTGGATGCGGCGGTCGGCAGCGCACAGGCGGCCGGACAGGCGCCGGCTCATCTCACGCTGACGCGCGAGGATCGGGGACATGAGGCGATCGGTGACCGGATCTCCGGCTCCCTCAGGAGCAGGAAGACCCAGCAGGTCCAGTCGCAGCGCGATGGCGGAGTTGAAAGCGGCGTCCTGATTGGCAGAAGCAGTCGCAGCGTCGGCGCGCTGCGTCGTGCGGATCGTGTCCATGCTTCGACCCTAGCGGTTCACCTGCCTGCCCGCGCAGGGACGGTCGGCCCGTCGCCCGGGTACGGGCTGTGAGCGCGCCGTGAATCGCGTCATCACGGGTGAGGTGTACAGGCGCTACCTCGGCGAGGGGACGGCTGTCACAGCACGCTGGAGCCCGCCACCACCAGGCGCCCGGCGATGGCCTCGACGCCGTGGTGCGGCTGGCCCGCCATGGCCTCGCGCAGGCGCTGGGCGGCGGTCCTGCCGATCTTCTCCAGACGCATGTCGATCGTGGTCAGGCTCGGGCGGCAGCCGTCGATGATGGGGTGCCAGTTGTCGTGACCGACGACGGCGACGTCCTGGGGCACGCTGGCCCCGAGGTCTCGCAGGGTGTCGAGGGCGCCGCGGGCAATCTGGTCGTTGCCGCACACGAGGGCGTCGACGTCGGGCCACTGGCTCAGCGCCGTCCGGGCGCCACTGCGTCCCCACATCTCGCTCCAGTCTCCGTACAGCGCCCCGCCGCCACATGGTGCCAGGCCGGCCTCGTGCAGGGCGTCGACGGCGCCGGCGGTGCGAGCCGTGGCTGCACCGTAGCTGGAGTCTCCCTGGATGAGGGCGATACGGCGTCGTCCTTGAGCGACCAGGTGCTCCACGGCCAGGCGCCCGGCCAGCCTGTTGTCCGAGACGATCGAGCAGTCCTGCGGGTCGAGGGAGGGGGCGTAGGCGTAGACGACGGGGACGGGCAGGTCCTTGCCGATCGAGGGGCGTGGGTCCGGGCGGGCGCCGACGACGACGAGTCCGTCCACCCGCCGCTCCAGCATGGAGGACAGGTGGTAGCGCTCGCGGATGACGTCTCCGCGGGCGTCGCAGAGCATGACGGAGACCTCGTTGACTCCGAAGGCGTTCTCCACCCCCATGAGCAGGGGGATGGAGAAGCGGCCGACGAGGTCGTGGGTGATGAGCCCGACGGTGTTCGTGCGGCCGGTGGCCAGGCTCCGGGCGATGGTTGAGGGCGCGAAGCCAAGCTCGTCAGCGGCCTGGCGGACGCGCTCACGGGTGCGGGGGCTGACGCCGTCGCGGCCGTTGAGGGCCTTGGAGGCGGTGGACAGGGAGACTGAGGCTCTGGCGGCGACTTGCGCCAGGGTGACGGGCGTCCGTATGGTCGATGACGACTCGCCTGGGTTACTTTCGAAAACCTCCGCGGATGGCATAGAAACACGCTACCGGCCCCGCTGTGATCGGGCAAGCTTTTGCCTCTTTGGCTGTAATAACGCCGATAGTGAACCCTGCGCCGCCTCAGTCATGCGAGGTCTGGATAGTTGTCCCGATGGAGAATCTCCTGCTTGCCTCTCTGGAATGAGCGGTTGTGCGCTCATTTTCGCAAGCGCTTTCTATCGTGTGGTCAGAGCCCGCACCCCACGGAGAGCCCCGGGCTTGGCCCACCCTCAATGACGAGACGGAGAACCCATGAGCACAACGATGATGAGTCGGCGCAGCCTCCTTCAGACCACCGCGGTGGTCAGCGCCTTGGCGATGGCCGCTGGACTGTCCGCATGTGGAGGTGGCGCAGCCTCCGAGGCCGGTAGTGACGTCGAGATCCCGGCCGGCGGCACGGATGACGGCACCGAGCTGACGATGTGGTCGCGTGCTCCCCTGGAGCGCCAGGTCAACAACGCGGTGGACGCCTACAACGCCAGCCACAAGAACCAGGTCAAGGTTGAGCTCCTGCCCAACGACGACGTCGAGGGCAAGGTCGGTGCCGCCATCCAGACTGATGGGCTGCCTGACATCCTGGCTGGCGACGTGGTGCGCATCCCCTACTGGGTCCAGCAGGGGGTCTTCCGTGACCTGACGGAGCAGATCGACGGCCTATCCAACAAGGCCGAGCTCCAGCAGGGGCACATTGACGCCGGAACCTATGAGGGCAAGGAGCACACCCTGCCCTTCGTCACGGATATCTCCGTCATGGTGTGGAACAAGGACCTCTACCGCGAGGCCGGGCTCGATCCCGAGGTCGGCCCGACCACCCTGGAGGAGTACGAGGCCCACGCCACGGCCATCGCCAAGCTTGGCAAGAGTGACGTCTCGGGGACCTTCATCGCCGGCTCCTCCGGTGGTGCCCTGGTCTTCACCCTCTTCCCCATGCTGTGGGCCAGCGGGAAGGAGGTCCTCAGTGACGATGGCACCCAGTCCTTCATGGCCTCCGAGGACGCGAAGAAGATCTACTCCTCCCTCAACCGCTTGGCCGCTCTGGACGGCGGCATCGGTGCCGGCTCGAAGGAGGAGACCGGGGCGACCTGGACCGCACCGTTCTGTGAAGGGCGCGTCGGTGTCATGCCGTACGCCTACACCGCGGTGACCTCGCTGTTCGAGGAGTCTCCCTTCGAGGTCGGCGTCGCGGCGATCCCGGGTGTCGACGGCGGTGGCTCCACCTTCCTGGGAGGTGACGCGATCGGCATCTCGCGTAACTGCGCCAAGCCTGCCCAGGCCTGGAACTTCATGGCATGGCTCATGAGCGATGGGGCTCAGCAGGCCTTCTTTGCTGACAACAACGACACCGCCTCCTCGCTCAGCGTCCTGTCTGACGGCTATGCCGAGGCTGACGAGCGCACCCGCACGGCCAACGCGACCATCGCCAACGGGCGCACGCCGGTCGCCGTCAACTTCAACGAGGCCTTCAACGCTGCTGGAAGCCCGTGGCAGCTGCTCATTCAGGACGGAGTGTGGGGCGACGGCTCTCAGGTCGACACCTACAACGAGCAGATTGACGCCGTCCTGGCCCAGTAGCCCAGCCCGCCATGTCCGGGACCTGCCGGGCGACGGCGACCTGAGAGCCGTCGCCCGGTGCGGTGCCACCCCTGTCCTTGCCCTTCCAGACGGAGAAACCATGTCCCACACACTCACCGCCGCCCAGGAACGCCGGATACGGCGCGTCCGGCGGCGCGAGAACCTGCGCGCAGGTGCCTACGTGGCACCCACCGTGGTCATGCTCGTGCTGTTCTTCATCGTGCCCATCGTCCTGGTCGTCATCATGTCGATCTCGCGCTGGACGCTGCTGGGCGGCAACATGGGGACGGCCTTCCCGGACAACTTCGTCAAGGTCCTGCGTGACCCGATGCTCGTGCAGTCCACGGTCTTCACCTTGAAGTACACCGTGGTCACCACGATCATCCTCATGCCGATCGCCTTGGGGCTGGCCCTGCTCATTCAGGAGGCGCGGCGGTGGAACGCCGTCGTCCGTACGGCGATCCTCCTGCCGGCTGCACTGGGAATCGCCTCGGCCTCACTGCTGTTCTACGCGATCTACTCTCCTCAGGTCGGTCCGGTGACGGACATCCTGGCGGCCCTGGGCCTGGCAGAGGCGGGCAGCTCGGTGATGGGAACCCCTACCGGGGCGCTCATCGCCACGGTGGTCCTGGTGGTGTGGCGATTCGCCGGCTACTACATGATCCTCACGATGGTGGGCGTCCAGGCGATCCCCACCGAGGTCTACGAGGCCGCCAAGATCGATGGCGCCGGACGGTGGCGCACCTTCACGGACGTCACCTTCCCCCTGCTCAAGCCCACGATCGCGATGACGACGATCATGTCCGTGACCGGCTCACTGCTGGCTTTCGACCAGTTCTTCATCCTGACCAAGGGCGGGCCGAACAACTCCACCATGACGGTGGTCCAGCTCATCTACAAGTACGCCTTCGAGACCAAGCGAGACCTTGGCATGGCGGCAGCACTGTCCGTCCTCGTCCTCATCGCCCTGGTGGTCGTCAACGCCATCCAGCTGCGGGCCATGGGCGTGACCGACTCCGAGGAGAAGTGACCGATGAGCCAGCGCAAGCTCTCCAAGAGCATCTACTACCTCGGCACCGGCCTGCTAGCCATCGGCTTCATCATTCCCCTGGTGTGGGCACTGGTCTCCTCCGTCTCGCCTGCCGCTGGTACGGCACAGACGGATGGCTACGGGCTGGGTAACTACGTCAAGCTCTTCACCTACGGTGCTGGGCTGCCGCTGTACCTGAAGAACTCCCTCGTCATCTCAGCGGTGTGCGTGCTGGTGACCCTCGTGGTGGCCACGACCGGCGGCTATGCCTTTGCGCGCTTCAGCTTTCCCTTCAAGAACGCGCTGTTTGTGCTCGTCCTGTCCATCATGATGGTGCCCTACGCCGCGCTGCTCATCCCGCTCATCGTGTGGATGAAGGACCTGGGGATGGCCAACTCCCTGGTTGGGGTCGGTCTGGTGCTGGCGCTGTTCCAGCTGCCCTTCAGCGTGTTCATGATGCGCAATGCCTTTGCGACCCTGCCGCGCGACCTGGAGGATGCTGCCCTCATTGACGGCTGTGGCTCCTTCACGGCCTTCACCCGGATCCTGTTGCCCTCGGTGCTTCCCAGCCTGGTGACGATCGGCCTGTTCTCCTACCTCGCTGCCTGGAACGACTTCATGGTCTCGCTCTACCTGCTCGGTATGGACAACTCGCCCCTGCCTCTGGCCCTGGTCAATATGCGTCAGCAGACCATCGGCGTCATTGACTACGGGCTGACGACGGCGGGCGTCGTCGTCCTGACCGTGCCCGCCTTCATCCTCTTCCTCGCTCTCCAGCGCTACTACATCAAGGGCATGACCTCAGGAGCGGTCAAGGGCTGATCCTTGCTCCTAGCCGCCACACACTGTTCTTGACCAACCCATTGGCTTTTCGCTCCACGGCTGCCACTTCTGCCCGATACTGACACCGACGTCATCAAAGGAAACCCTCATGCACACCCAGATCGCCCCTGCTGCCAAGGCCCAGGTCCTGCCGAGCCCCGGCTCGGTGCACGTGCTCAATCCCCTGAGCATGGACGAGGTCACCCTCACCTCCGGATTCTGGCGGGAGCGCCAGGAGGTCAATGCCTCGGGCACCCTGCCCCACTCCCTGGCGTGGGAGGAGAGGATCGGCTGGATCGACAACTTCGTGCGTGCCGCCGCAGGCGATATCGCCGGACACCACGCCGGCCTGTGGTTCGCGGACTCAGACGTCTATAAGCTCATCGAGGCCATGGCCTGGGAGGTCGGCCGCACCGGGGACGCTGCTCTGGAGGCACAGATCCAGCGCCTGGGCGCCCTGATCGAGACCGTCCAGGACGAGGACGGGTACCTCAACACCCGCTATGACAAGCCGGGGGTCGAGGACCGCTACACCGACTTCGCCATGGGGCACGAGCTGTACTGCACGGGCCACCTCATTCAGGCAGCCGTCGCCCGCCTGCGTACCGGCTTCGGCAGCGACGACGTCATCGTGCGCATCGCCCTGCGCAACGCCGACCACGTCTGCCAGACCTTCGGGCCGGACGGCCAGGTCGCCGTCGGCGGTCACCCTGAGGTTGAGGTGGCGCTCGTCGAGCTCTACCGCGCGACCGGCGAGCGCCGTTACCTTGACCAGGCCCAGCTCTTCCTCGACCGGCGCGGCCACGGCCTGCTGGGCGACTGGGAGTTCGGCCGCGAGTACTTCCAGGACGCCACCCCGATCCGCGAGGAGACCGTGGCCCGCGGTCACGCTGTGCGAGCGCTCTACCTCATGGCCGGCGCGATCGACGCCGCCATGGAGCGCGGGGACACTGAGCTGCTGGAGATCGTGCGCGCCCAGTACGACCGCACCCTGGCCAGGCGCACCTACATCACCGGCGGCATGGGCTCACGTCACGAGGGCGAGGCCTTCGGCGAGGACTTCGAGCTGCCGGCGGACCGCTCCTACTGCGAGACCTGTGCGGGCATCGCCTCGGTCATGGTGGCCTGGCGCCTGCTGCTGGCCACGGGCGAGACCTCGTACGCCGACGTCATCGAGCGCACGCTCTACAACGTCGTGGCCACCTCTCCCAGCGCCGAGGGCTGCTCCTTCTTCTACGCCAACCCCCTCCAGGTCAGGGTCCCCGGGCAGGAGTCCACCCCCAACGAGCTGTCGATGCGATCGGGATCCAGCCTGCGTGCCGCGTGGTTCGAGGTCTCCTGCTGCCCGACCAACATCGCCCGCACGCTGGCCTCCCTCGGTGGTGCCAGCGTCACGCGCAGCACCCAGGACCCTGCGAGCCTGTTCATCCACTTGCTGTCAGCCATGCAGATCCGCACGCAGGTTCCCACTGACGACGGCGAGCAGGAGCTCGTGGTGAGCCTGGAGACGGACTATCCCGTCAGCGGCCGGCTGACCCTGAGAGTCGAGCAGGCGCCGTCGTGCCCGGTCAGCGTGTCCGTGCGCGTGCCCGCCTGGACGTGGTCGGGCGCCAGGCTGGACGGAGCTGAGGTCAGCGGCGGCTACGCCGTCGTCTCCGGGGTCCTGAGCGCCGGCGAGACCCACGTGCTGGAGCTGGACATGAGTCCGCGTCTGACTGTGCCGGACCCGCGGATCGATGCGGTGCGCGGCTGCGTAGCCGTGGAGCGTGGACCGCTGGTGCTGTGCGCGGAGTCCGTGGACTTGCCTGAGGGCATGAGCCTGGACGAGATCGCGCTCGTGCCAGGTGCCGCCCCGGCCATCGCTGACGACGGCGCAGTGGTCGTCCCTGCCCGCCGGGTGCCCGAGGCTGCGCGCCGGTGGCCCTACAGCGAGGCCGGCTCGCACCAGGGGTGCGAGGAAGGCGGCGACCAGCCGGCCGAGGTCTTCGACCTGCCGCTCATTCCTTACTACTCCTGGGCTAACCGTGGCCCGGCCACCATGCGTGTGTGGCTGCCTCGCGCCGAGGCCTGACAGTTTCCTGGACGCGTCTTCGGACCATGTCACAGGCGCTGCATGCTGTTCTCCTCGCTCTGGTGTGGTCATACTGGACAACAGCCTGAGGCGGCCTCATGCCGTCTCAGCCAGTGTCCGCGGACAGAAACGAGGAGCGCGTGGCAGACAGCGCGAAGCCCAACGGTTCCAGCCGCCGAGGCGGGAAGCTCGCTGAGGCGGCCAGGAGCGGCAGGCAGGACGGCGGCGGTCGTGGCCGCCGTCCAGGCTCGTCACGGCCGTCCTCACGATCGGCCAGCAGCCCGGCCCGCAGCAAGGCGAAGAGTGCCCGGGGCGCGGGGGCGTCATCGGCGAGCAGGAAACGGCTGCTGAACTACCCACGAGCCGGCAAGGGGCCGATCCACCGGTGGCTGCCCAGCTGGAGGTTCGTTCTCGGGGCCTTCCTGCTCATGATCGCGGCGATGGCGACCACCTTCATCATCGCCTACAACATCATCAAGATCCCCGCGCCCAGCGAGTTCGCCCAGGCGCAGTCCACCACCGTCTACTACGCCGACGGTCAGACCAAGATGGGCACCTTCGCTGAGGTCAACCGCACCATCATCGACGCCTCGACGCTGCCGGACTACGTGGGCAACGCCGTCATCGCCTCGGAGGACCGCAGCTTCTACACCAACAACGGTGTGGACCCCAAGGGCATCGCACGCGCCTTCTGGAACAACCTGCGCGGTGGCGCGACCCAGGGCGCCTCGACGCTGACTCAGCAGTACATCAAGAACTACTACGTGGACACCACCAGCTCCTACGTGGGTAAGTTCAAGCAGGCCATCATGGCCATCAAGATCGACCGTGAGATGTCCAAGCAGGACATCCTCGACTCCTACCTCAACACGGTCTACTTCGGGCGCGGCGCCTACGGCATCGAGGCCGCTGCACAGGCCTTCTTCGGGCACAGTGCCAGTGAGCTGACGGTCTCGGAGTCGGCGCTGCTGGCCGGCATCATGCCTGCGCCTAGCGCCTGGGACCCTGCGGTGGACCCGGAGCAGGCTCAGGTGCGTTTCCAGCGCGTGCTGGACTTCATGCTCGCTGACGGCTACATCACCCAGTCCGAGTACGACTCGGCGGCCATGCCCGAGACCACGACGCAGCAGACTGACGAGGTCTACGCCGGGCCGGGCGGCTACATCCTGCAGCTGGTGCGCTCTGAGCTCGTGGCCAAGGCCGGCATGACCACCGAGCAGATCGACACCGGCGGCTACCGCATCACGACGACGATCAACAAGACCGACCAGGACGCGGCCGTGGCCGCCGTCCAGGCGTTGCCGGAGGGGCACTCGGAGAACCTGAGGGCGGCGCTGGTGTCCATCGACGCCACCAACGGCGGCATCCTGGCCCTGTACGGAGGAGCGGACTACCTCACCAGCCAGGTCAGCTCGGCCACCGACGCCGTTGCCCAGGCCGGATCGACCTTCAAGCCCTTCGCGCTGGTCGGAGCCCTGGAGAAGGGGGCGACGCTGTCCAACGGGTACTCCGGCTCCTCGCCCATGTCGATTGAGGGCACGACCTTCCAGAACTACGGCAATACCTCCTACGGCTGGTCCAACCTCATCACGGCCACGGCCTACTCGATCAACACGACCTACGTCCAGCTCAACCGGGACCTGGGTCCGGAGGTGACCAGCGACGTCGCGGTGCGTGCCGGTTACCCGAAGGACACGATGGGACTGGACACCACGGTCCAGAACGTCCTGGGCTCAGCCTCCCCGCACACCATTGACATCGCCACGGCCTACGCCACCTTCGCCGCACAAGGCACCCGGCACGAGACCCACGTGGTGGCGCAGGTGGCCAATGCCGGCGGGGACGTGGCCTACACGGCCAACACCACCGGCGAGAAGGTCTTCTCCGACGACGTCATGGCGGACGCCACCTACGCCATGCAGCAGGTGGTGAGCGAGGGATCGGGCAAGACCGCCAGGTCGCTCGGACGGCCGATCGCCGCCAAGACCGGCTCGTCCTCGGAGAACAAGTCTGCCCAGTTCGTGGGCTTTACCCCGCAGATCGCCACTGCCGTCACGCTCTACCAGACCGGTGCGGACGGCTCGGAGGAGTCGATCACCCCGTGGGGCAGCTACGACGAGATCACGGGATCGACCTATCCGGCTGACATCTTCACCCAGTACATGACCACCGCCCTGGCGGACCTTCCGGTCGCTGAGTTTGCGCAGCGCACCTCAGGCTCCTACAAGCGGGGCAGCCTCTACGGCACCGTGGCCCCGCAGGAGGAGTACGAGCTGGAGGAGGAGTACGTCGAGCCTGAGCAGGACGAGGAGCAGCAGTCCGAGGAGAAAGAGGACACCTCGCAGGACTCTGATCCCACGCAGCAGGACCCGGCTCCGGCGGCCACCCAGGAACCCGCCCCGGGTCCCACCCAAGGCAGCGGTGGGGAGGGCTCCGGCCAAGGCGGGGTCGGAAGCCCTCAGGGCAACGGCTAGCACGACGGCGCAGAGCGCCTGAGAGGGTGAGTCACCACGGCCCCACGTGTCCGACGGCACGTGGGGCCGTCGTCGTCCCGCCTTCCGAGCCGGGGCCGGCTCCGGTAGGCTCGTGGACTGGCTGCGCCGTCTGGCAACCCGCTGGGTGGAGCAACCAATACGCATCACCCTCCTGTCACGGAGAGACCGTGACCGCCATAGACCAGAGGAGGTGGGTACCAAGCATGCGTCACTACGAGATCATGATCATCCTCGAGCCCGAGACTGACGAGCGCACCGTCGCTGCGTCCCTCGAGAAGCTGCTGCAGGTCGTTCCCAGCAACGGGGGCACCGTCGACAAGGTCGACGTCTGGGGCAAGCGCCGCCTTGCGTACGACATCAAGAAGAAGTCCGAGGGCTTCTACATCGTCGTCGACATGACCACCACGCCCGAGATCGCCCAGGAGCTTGACCGTCAGCTCGGCCTCAACGAGACCGTTCTGCGCACCAAGCTGCTGCGCCCCGAGGCCTGAGCCCGGGTCAGGGAACGGAGACACGCATGGCTGGCGACACCGTCATCACGATCATCGGGAACCTCACTGCGGACCCGGAGATGCGCTTCACTCCCTCGGGTGCGGCCGTGGCGTCCTTCACGATCGCCTCGACCCCGCGTACCTTCAACCGGCAGGCCAATGAGTGGCAGGACGGCGAGACGCTGTTCATGCGCTGCTCGATCTGGCGTGACGCGGCGGAGAACGTGGCGGAGTCCCTGACCAAGGGCACGCGCGTGATCGCGCAGGGTCGTCTCCAGCAGCGTTCCTACACCGACCGCGAGGGTCAGCAGCGCACCGTGGTGGAGATGCAGGTCGACGAGATCGGCCCCTCCCTGCGCTACGCCAAGGCCCAGATCACCCGGCAGTCGCGCGGCGGCGGCCAGGGCGGCTTCGGTGGCGGGGCCCCGCAGGGCCAGGGCGGCTACAACAACGCCAGCCAGGGCAACCAGGGTGGCTACAACGCCAACCAGGGCGGTTACAACGGTGGCGGCCAGCAGCCGAGCTACAACGCTCCTGCCGGCGGCGCCGTGGACGACCCGTGGGCCACGGGCGGCGGCACGTCCTTCGGTGACGAGCCTCCGTTCTGATCCCGAGCCCGGATCCCGTTCCCTTCTCGCGCGGCACGCGCTGCGCACCACACACCATCTCGTATGAGCGCCACGGGCGCTCGATAGCAAGGAGTACCACCATGGCGAAGCCTCAGCTTCGTAAGCCGAAGAAGAAGATCGGCCCGGTGAAGGCCATCAAGGTCGGCACCATCGACTACAAGGACACCGCCACCCTGCGGAAGTTCATCTCGGACCGCGGCAAGATCCGCGCCCGCCGCGTCACCGGCGTCTCCGTCCAGGAGCAGCGCAAGATCGCCAAGGCCGTGAAGAACGCCCGCGAGATGGCCCTCCTGCCCTACTCGAGCTCTGCTCGCTGATCGGAGGCTGCGGATATGACCACCAAGCTCATCCTCACCCACGACGTCACCCACCTCGGTGCCGCCGGCGAGGTCGTTGAGGTCAAGGACGGCTACGCCCGTAACTACCTCCTGCCCCGCAAGCTGGCCACCCCGTGGACCAAGGGTGCCCAGCGTCAGATCGACCAGATGGCCGAGGCTCGCCGCAAGCGCGCCATCGACTCCCTGGAGCAGGCCCAGACCGCTCGCGCCTGGCTGCACGAGAACGTCGTGACCGTCTCCGCCACCGCTGGTGCCAACGGCCGCCTCTTCGGTGCCGTCACCACCGCGGACCTGGCTGACGCCGTCAAGGCCGCTGGCGGCCCGGCGCTCGACCGCCGCAAGATCGAGGTTGTTCCCCCGATCAAGTCGACCGGTCGCCACAGCGCCACCGTGCGTCTGCACACCGACGTCGTTGCTCCCCTCGAGGTCAACGTCGTCGCCGCTCGCTGAGCACCCCTGACTCGGCCACGCTGAGCCTGGACCTGAGGGCCCGCCACCATCACGGTGACGGGCCCTCAGTCTGTATACGGCGGCGATGGCTCCTAGTGGCGCCAGGCGTCGGAGCGGGCGCGCAGACCGGTGGTCAGCCCCCTGGCAGCCATGAAGACCCAGGCGAAGCCAATCCACAGGGCAACCAGGCCAGTGGTCCCCGAACCAAGGAGCCCGCGTCCCACGGCGATCGCCACAGGGAGGTAGGGCACGAGGGTGACGATCCCCGCCCGGGCGAGGTAGCGCCCGTCGCCGGCGCCCATGAGCACGCCGTCGAAGAGGAAGACGGCACCGGCCAGCGGCATCGCCGAGGCGGTGACCAGGAGCGTTGGCCGGGCCGCGGCGATGACGGCAGGGTCGGAGGAGAAGAGGTGTGGCAGCCAAGAGGAGGCTGCCGCCAGGACGAGCCCGATCACCGCGCCGGTGGCCAGGCCCCAGGCCAGGCACCGGCGCAGGACGGCGTCGATGCTGAGTACCTGGACGGGCTCGCCCGCCGTCGAGGCAGGGGCCTGGTCCGCCTCGGCCTGCCCGAGCGCGGTGCCGATGAGCGCCTGGGCGGCGATGGCCAAGGCGTCGAGCGCGAAGGCGGAGAAGCTCCACAGGGAGTTGACGACCTGGTGGGCCGCGAGCGGGACCTGGCCGAGCGCCGTCGCCGCCCAGACCGTGGCGAGGATGGCCACGCGCAGGGACAGCGTGCGCACCAGCAGGGGCAGGCCGGCGCCTAGGGAGGTGCCCAGGCCGGCCCGATGGGGCCGCAGAGAGACCTGGGCATGGCGGGCCGCGCGGGTGACCGGCAGGGTCAGTGCCACTGCCATGAGGCTCTGGCTGATCGCGGTCCCGGCTCCCGAGCCGGCGATCCCGGTGTGCAGTGCGTAGAGGAAGGTCGCGTTGAGGGCCACGTTGGCCGCGGCGCCGGCTGCGGCGACGACGAAGGGTGTGCGGGTGTCCAGCAGCCCGCGCAGGGTGCCGGTGGCGGCGAAGACGACGAGCATGCCTGGCAGGCCCGGGGCTGAGGCGCGCAGGTAGGCCACGGCCGCATCGGCGAGCTCGCCGCGGGCACCGAGGGCGTGGGTGACCCAGGGGGCCATGACCCACAGCAGCAGGAAGGCGGCGAGCCCCAGGATCGCGGCCAGCCACAGACCGTCGACGCCTGCGCGCAGTCCGCCAGCGCGGTCGCCGGCCCCGAAGCGGCGGGCGGTGGTCGCCGTCGTTGCGTAGGCCAGGAAGACGAAGAGGCCGACGACGGTGGTCAGGACCGTGGAGGCGAGGGACAGCCCCGCCAGGCTCGTGGCGCCGAGGTGGCCGACCATGGCGGAGTCGATGAGCACGAAGAGAGGCTCGGCGACCAGGGCCCCGAGGGCAGGCAGGGCGAGGGAGAGGATCTGGCGGTTCAGGCCTGTGGGGGCCAGGGGGCGGTGGCGGGTCATCGGTAGCGCAGCTGGTGATCGGCGGGACCACGCAAGGTGGTCATGACGGGCCTGCAGTGTCTCACGGCAGGTGTCTCGCACCTGGGAATCTCATCCTCACCTTGAGGTTTGTCCACAGAATGGGCATGTTATCCACATCTTTGACGAGTGGTTGCGCATCCGGCGAGCCACAGGGTCGATTGCCGACCTTTCGTTGCAAGAACGGGGCAGTGTTCAGCGCATCCACACAAGGGCTCATCTTGTCCCCAGAGTTATCCACATTGCGGCCCCCTCTCTCACCACAGGAGGCACGGGGTGTTCCACAGCAGTAGGGTGGGTTGTCCACATCAGGTGCCGCACGAGCGTGTTGCGACGGGCGCAGCCGCTGGCTAGGGTCACGCGCGCGGCGTGCTGCCCGCACCGCCGGTCTGCGGTTGTTGCGGCGCGATCGTGTGGTGCCCAGGTCGGTCAGGAGCAGCGGATGACGGAGATGGATCCGGCGATCGAGCCGGTCAGTGACGAGCGGCCAGGCCGCGAGCGTTCCGGACGCTGGGACGAGGGTGAGGGACCTGGTCCTCGTGGGCACCGTGAGGGCGGTTCCGGGCGCGCAGATGCTGCGGGCTCTGGTGGAGCCCGATTCGACGGCGTCTTCGACCGCGTCCCGCCTCAGGACCTGGCCGCCGAGATGGCGACCCTGGGTGGCATGCTCATGAGCAAGGAAGCCATCACCGACGTCATCGAGGTGCTGCGCGGACCGGAGTTCTACAAGCCGGCCCACGAGATGATCTTCGACGCGATCGTCGAGGTCTACAACCGCTCCCAGCCTGCTGACGCCCTGCTCGTGGGAGATGAGCTGGCCAAGCGCGGCGAGCTGGAGCTCGTCGGTGGCGCCCCCTACCTCGCTGACCTCATGGGGCAGGTGCCCACGGCGGCCAACGCCGGCTACTACGCCCGCATCGTCAAGGAGAAGTCCCTCATGCGCGGCCTGGTGCAGGCCGGCACCCGCATTACCCAGCTGGGCTACTCCACCGACGCCGGGGACATCGACGAGCTCGTGACCATGGCGGAGGCGGAGGTCTACGCCGTCGCCCACCGCGAGGGGGAGCGGGAGGACTACTCTGCCGTCGGCGAGCTGCTCAATGACGCCAATATGGAGATCGAGGCCGGCCAGTCGCGTGAGCACGGTCAGATGACCGGTGTGGCCACGGGCTTCGCTGAGCTCGATGAGCTGACGGGCGGGCTCAAGGGCGGGCAGATGATCATCGTCGCGGCGCGTCCGGCCATGGGTAAGTCGACCCTCGCCGTCGACTTCTGCCGCTCGGCCTCGATCCATGCTCGGGACCACAACGGCAATCCCTTCACCAGCTGCTACTTCTCCCTGGAGATGGGCCGCATGGAGCTGATGATGCGCATTCTCTCCGCCGAGTCCGGGGTGGAGATGACTAAGCTGCGCGGCGGCAAGTTGATGGATGATCGCGACTGGAAGGACGTTGCCTCGGTCTACCACCAGGTCAGTGAGGCGCCTCTGTTCATCGACGACTCCCCGAACCTGACGATGCCGGAGATCCGTTCTAAGGCGCTGCGGCTCAAACAGCAGCAGGGGCTCGGGCTCATGGTCATCGACTACCTCCAGCTCATGAGCTCCGGTAAGCGGGTGGAGTCGCGTCAGCAGGAGGTCAGTGAGTTCTCCCGTTCGCTCAAGCTCCTGGCCAAGGAGCTGGACATCCCGGTGGTCGCCGTCGCCCAGCTCAACCGTGGTCCTGAGCAGCGCACCGGCAACAAGCCGCAGATGTCTGACCTGCGTGAGTCTGGTTCGCTGGAGCAGGACGCTGACATCATCATGCTGCTGCACCGCCCGGAGTACTACCAGCCCGAGGAGCGCCCCGGCGAGGCGGACATCATCGTGGCCAAGCACCGCAACGGCTCGACCCGCACGATTCCCGTGGCCTTCCAGGGGCACTTGTCCCGCTTTGCCAACATGGCGCGGGACATGGCTCCGGAGCCGGAGTACTGATCTGCGAGGAGGCTGTACCGGGGCCCTGGTTGGTTTAAGGGGGCGTGACCGCAGGTCGCGGGTACGTCAGGCTGCTGACGCCTCACTGGCGTCCGTAACGCCCCTGGTAGACGCAGTCGAAGGGGGCGTTGCCGTGCATACGGTTCTCGATGGAGGAGACGACGACGTCCTTGGCTGTGCGGCAGGCGTCCAGCGGGCTGGCGCCCTTGGCGAGCTCGGCCGTGATGGCAGCGGCGAGCGTGCAGCCGGCGCCGGAGACGCGCTCCTGGCCGATGGCCGGGACCTCAAGGACCTCCAGGGTCTGGCCGTCATAGAAGACATCCAGGGCGGTGCCGGTGCCCAGCAGGGTGCCCGCCTTGGCGAGCACATTGGGTACGCCGTGGTCGTAGATCCGCTTGGCGGCGTCCTTAAGGGCGTCCACCGTGGTGATCTCCTCCACGCCGGCCAGCACCTGGGTCTCGAAGAGGTTGGGGGTGGTGATGGTGGCGTAGGGCAGGACCTTCTCGCGCAGGGCGTTGTCAATGTCGAGGGCGGCGCCCGCCTCCTGGCCCTTGCAGATCAGGACGGGGTCGACGACCACGTTGGCAAAGCGGTACTGCTCCAGAGCTCCGGCGACGGTCTCGATGGTGGGGATCGTGCCGAGCATGCCGATCTTGACGGCGTCGATGGTGCCGTGCACGCCGACGGCAGCCTCGATCTGGTCAGCCAGGACCTGGGGGTCGATGGCGTGGAGGCGGTGGGCGAAGTCGTTCTTGGGGTCGAAGGAGACGATGCAGGTCAGGGACACGCAGCCGAAGACGCCCAGCTGGGCGAAGGTCTTGAGGTCGGTCTGGGCGCCGGCGCCTCCGGAGGCCTCAGAGCCGGCGATGGCCAGGGCGATGGGCGGGTTGGAGGGACGGACGGTGGTGGGGGTGGCAGTCATAGGTGAAGCCTGCCCCCTGGCTGGCGTCCACACGTGGTGTTGGCCCGCGTGTCTCGCTCCCCACCTCGTCGCTTCAGGCCCTGAACAGTCGGATCCCATGCTCCCAGCGCTGGAGCCGACTGTTCAGGGCCTGAATCGACGTAGCGGGTGCCCTGTGCAACCGTCAGGCGCTGGCGACGGCGAAGCGAGCGCCGCGGTGAGCGTCCTTCTCGGCCTCGTCGATGAGCGCGATGGCCATGTCCGCGGCGGAGAGGGTCTCGCCGGCCGGGGTGTCAGTGGTCGTGACGTAGGAGCCGGAGGAGGCCGGTACTGGGTAGGCCGGGGCAGGGGAGACCAGGGTCCAGGCGATCGAGCTGCCGGCTGCGCGGAAGAGCTCCAGGACCTTGGAGAAGGCCAGGGCCTCGCTGCGGTAGGCCTCCGGGAAGGCTGGGTCGTCCACGAGGCGCTTGCCGGATGCGTCCAGGAGCGAGCCGGCACCACCGACGACCACGAGACGGCCGGTGGGGCGGGCGTCGATGAGAGCCTTGAAGGCGTCGATCACCGGCTGGGGCGAGCCTCCGGTGCGATCGGGGGAGACGGCGATGATCGTGGCGTCGGCCTGGTTGACCAGGTCCACGACGGCGGCGGTGTCACCCAGGTTGACGGCGACGGCGTGCGTGGCGCCCTCGGGCTTCGTGCCGGAGCGGGAGACGGAGGTGACTTCGTGGCCGCGGCAAGCGGCCTCGGCGACGGCGGCCGATCCGGTGGCGCCGGTTCCTCCGATGACGGTGATCTTCACGGTGACTCCTCGTGTGTCAGTCCTGGGCGGTGACCCAGGTTCGTCGGTGGTGTCTCGCGCCTCGGCGAGCCGATTGCGATGGCTTCATGGTATGTTTTAGGTACTAGGTACCTCAACGTAACTAAGGATATGACCCGTGACACACGAAGCGCCGCTTGTCGCTTTCGACGTGCTTTCACCCCAGTGCCCCTCGCGCACGGTGCTGCGCCACGTCGTGGACCGCTGGACACCGCTGGTCGTCGTCGTCCTGTCTGACGGTCCGCGTCGCTTCAGCGAGCTGCGCCGCGAGGTGGGGGGCGTGACTCCGAAGGTCCTCACTGAGACCCTGCGGTCGATGGAGCGCGACGGGCTCGTGGTACGCAGTCAGACTCCCGGGGTCCCGCCACGCGTGGACTACGAGCTGACCGAGCTCGGCCGCAGCCTGACCGGGCCACTGACGGCTCTGCGCGACTGGGTGCAGGATCATGCCGGCCAGGTGCTGGTGCATCGCGAGAGGCATGACGCCGCGCTGGCGTGAGGAGTAGCGGCGTGCCTCCCGGCAGGGCGTGGTGCGCAGGCCTGGGTGGCCACGCCGTGACCTCGCGTCTGCTGCGTGAGCGTCTTTGTCCTCCTGGCCCCATCCGCGAGCAAAATCGGCGACTATAGAGGCATGAGTGCCACCACATCCTCTGCCGCCGAGACCACCCCACCCGTCTACGGCCTGCCACCTGCGGTGTGGGACGCCGTCGGCCCGGCCCTGGAGGGGATGGGTACCACCAGGCGCGAGGTCTTCTGCTCGCGCCTGGCGCACTGGTATCCCGACCTCATCGACGGGCTGACCACCCTGTACGGAGAGAAGGCCGAGGGTACGGCCGCCCACCTGGCTGCCAAGGCCGCTCAGGCCTACGCCGAGCGCTCGGGCGGGCTGCGCCGCCTGGACCTGGACCGTACGCTTGACCCGCTGTGGGCGCAGGACCCTTCGCGGATCGGCTACGCCGCCTACACCGAGCGCTTCGCCGGTGACCTGCGCGGAGTCGAGGAGCGCATCCCCTACCTGCGGGAGCTGGGTGTGAGCTACCTCCACCTCATGCCACTGCTCACCCCGCGCCCGGGTGACTCCGACGGCGGCTACGCCGTCGCTGACTACCGCAGCGTGCGTGCGGACCTGGGGGACATGGAGGACCTGGAGCACCTGACGGGAGCGCTGCGCCGCGAGGGAATCAGCCTCGTGGTCGATCTTGTGCTCAACCACGTGGCCCGCGAGCACGAGTGGGCCCAGCGAGCCCGCGCCGGCGAGGAGCGCTACCGCGACTACTTCTACATCTTCCCCGACCGCACCGAGCCAGACGTCTACGAACAGACTCTTCCCGAGATCTTCCCGGACTTCGCCCCCGGGAACTTCACCTGGGACGAGGAGGCCGAGGGCTGGGTGTGGACCACCTTCAACTCCTTCCAGTGGGACGTCAACTGGCGCAACCCCAACATCATGGAGGAGTACGCCCAGATCGTCCTGGACCTGGCCAACAGAGGCGTGGAGGTCCTGCGCCTGGACGCCATCGCCTTCACCATCAAGCGCAAGGGCACCGACTGTCAGGGCCAGCCCGAGGTCCACGCCATCACCGAGGTGCTCAAGGCACTGACCCGCATCGCCTGCCCTGCCGTGGATCTCAAGGCCGAGGCGATCGTGGCGCCAACGGAGCTCCTGCAGTACCTGGGGCAGGGCAAGTACACCGGCAAGGTCTCTGACCTGGCCTACCACAACTCCCTCATGGTGCAGGTGTGGTCGATGCTCGCCTCCAAGAACGTCCGCCTGGCCGCTCGCGCCCTGTCCGCGCTGCCGGTGGAGCCATCCAGCGCCACCTGGATCACCTATATCCGCTGCCATGACGACATCGGCTGGGCGATCGACGACGCCGACGCCGAGGCAGTCGGCCTCAACGGCTACTGGCACCGTCAGTTCCTGGCTGACTGGTACCGCGGCGTCTACCCCATGTCTGACGCGCGAGGCCTGGTCTTCCAGTACAACCCCGTCACCCAGGACCGGCGCATCTCGGGAACCGCTGCCTCGTTGATCGGCATCGAGGCGGCCGCTGAGGCGGTGGCTGGGATCGAGGAGGAGACACCGGCCTGGCGCGAGGAGGAGCTGCGTGGCTGGCTCGCCCAGCGTCTGGACGCCCTGCGGCTGGCCAACGCCATCATCTACGGCTGGGGAGGCATCCCGGTGCTGTGGAGCGGTGACGAGCTCGGCCAGCTCAACGATCCGAACTGGGACACCGAGCCGGGCCATGAGGCGGACTCGCGCTGGGCCGGCCGCCCGGTGCTCAGTGAGGAGGCCGTGGCTCAGCGCCACGATCCCACGACGATCCCCGGCCGGGTCTTCGGTGACCTGGCACACCTGGGCAAGGTACGTGCCAGCCTGCCGCAGCTGGGGGCTCAGGTGCGCACCGTCGTCGCCCCGGTGGATGACGACGGCGTGCTGGTCACGGTGCGTGAGCACCCGCGCGGCAGCTTCGTCGGCGTGTACAACGTCACCAGCGACTGGCGGGCGATCCCAGCCTGGCGCCTGGCGGAGTACGGGGTCCTCGGCGCCGTCGACGTCCTGACGGACACGGTCCCGGCCGGTGCGGCGAGCCTGGAGGGTGGCGGCGACGGCATGGTCGCGGTGCCTCCCTTCGCGGCCTGGTGGCTCGTGCGTTCGACGGACTGAGCCGCCCGCGCGGGGAGTGCCGCGCGCAGGCCGAGGCGGGCATGATGGGCCCATGACCGCCGACGCCGTCGATACGACCCTGCACCCCACCGCCCTGGACGTTGCCACGCCGGCGGCCCTACTGGCGGGAGAGATTACTGCCGAGGAGGCCTCGCGCCCGCTGAGCGTCTTCGACCTCATGCGCATCGGCATCGGTCCCTCCTCCTCGCACACGGTGGGTCCCATGCGTGCCGGACGTGCCTTCGCTGCGGAGCTGGCCGGAGTCGTTGCCGCGGACGCTGCCGTGAGGGACCTGCTCACCCCCGGCGACGTCGCCGGGGGCGATTCCTCACCGGCCTCCTCCCACGGTGAGGGCCAGTGCACCGAGCCGGTCAGTCGCCTCACCGTGGAGCTGTACGGCTCCTTGGGTGCCACGGGCCATGGCCACGCCACCGATCGCGCCGTCGTCATGGGGCTGGCGGGCTATGAGCCGGAGACCGTGCCCAGCCAGGTGTGTGAGAACCTCATGGAGGAGGTCGAGGAGGCGGGGCGCCTGGAGGTCGGTGGCGTGGGCACGATCCCCTTCACCCCCTCCAGCGACATCCACTTCCTGCCCGGCCGGGTCCTGCCCTACCACGTCAACGGCCTGACTCTGACCGCCTACTGCGCCGCCGGTGGCGAGATCCTGCGGCGCACCTACTACTCCGTGGGCGGCGGCTTCGTCATGGAGGACGTCGGCAAGCCCGGTTCTCCCTCGATCCGTGCCCTGGCCACAGCAGTGGTTGCCCAGGCTCACGCCACCCCGGCGCCTTACCCCTTCTCCTCCTCGGCCGAGCTGCTCCAGATCTGCGCCCGGGAGGGCCTACGCGTGTCCGAGGTCGTCATGGCTAACGAGGTCTCGGTGCGCGAGGAGAGCGAGGTCGTGGGATACCTCGACCGCCTGCGCCAGACCATGACCGCCTGCATCGAGGCCGGCATGGCTGCGGACGGGACGTTGCCGGGCGGGCTGGGGGTGCGTCGTCGGGCCAAGGGCCTGCACGAGCGGCTGCTGGCCCAGGCCAGCGGGCCGGCGGCCGCCTTCACGATGGCCGACCCTCTGCGCGGCATGGACTGGGTGGACCTGTTCGCGCTCGCGGTCAACGAGGAGAACGCTGCCGGACGGCGCGTGGTGACCGCCCCGACCAACGGCGCGGCCGGGATCGTGCCGGCGGTGCTGCGTTACTACGAGCAGTTCATCCCCGGGGCTGACGACGACGGTGCTCGCCGTTTCCTCCTGGCTGCTACCGCCGTGGGTGCGCTGATCAAGACCAACGCCTCGATCGCCGGGGCGGAGGTGGGCTGTCAGGGCGAGGTCGGCTCGGCGTCGTCGATGGCGGCGGCGGGGCTCGCCGAGGCGTTAGGTGGTACGCCGGCGCAGGTGGAGAACGCCGCCGAGATCGCCATGGAGCACAACCTCGGCCTGACCTGTGACCCGGTGGGCGGTCTGGTGCAGATCCCCTGCATCGAGCGCAATGCGGTGGCCGCGGTCAAGGCGATCAACGCGGCGCGGATGGCACTGTGGGGCGAGGGTCGTCACCAGGTCAGCCTGGACACCGTCATCGAGACCATGCGTCAGACCGGTGAGGACATGCTCGCCAAGTACAAGGAGACCTCGCGCGGGGGACTGGCTGTCAACGTCGTGGAGTGCTGAGCGCCGGGACGGGCACAGCCACCACCAGGTTTTACGCTACACCAAAACCTGGCAGGATGCCGCCCGTGACTAGCACGACCCACGCGACCGCATCGACCGGCTCCGACCCCATCCAGGCCTCTCAGGCCCCGACTCGTCAGTGGTGGAAGGACGCCGTCGTCTACCAGATCTACCCGCGTTCCTTCGCGGACGCTGACGGCAACGGCATCGGCGACCTTGCCGGTATCACCAGCCGCGTGCCCTACTTGGCTCGCCTCGGCGTGGACGCCGTGTGGCTCTCGCCCTTCTATCCCTCCGCCCTGGCCGACGGCGGCTACGACGTTGACGACTACCGCGACGTCGCCCCGGAGATCGGGACGCTGGAGGACTTCGACGCCATGGTCGCCGCTCTCCATGAGGCCGGGATCCGGGTGATCGTCGACCTCGTGCCTAACCACACCTCCAACCGTCATGCCTGGTTCCGCGCTGCGCTGGCGGGTGGGCCAGACGCCCCCGAGCGCGGGCTCTACCACTTCTACGAGGGCCGAGGCGAGGACGGCGTGGAGCCGCCCAATGACTGGCGTTCCCTGTTCGGTGGCTCCATCTGGGAGCGGGTGGAGGACCAGGCTGAGGACGGTACGCCCCTGACCGGACCGGGGACAGGGCGCCCCTACCAGTGGTACCTGCACATCTTCGCCCCCGAGCAGCCTGACCTGAACTGGGCCAACCCGGCAGTACGTAAGGACTTTGAGCGCACGCTGCGCTTCTGGTGCGACCGCGGGGTCGATGGCTTCCGCGTGGACGTGGCCCATGGCATGACCAAGGACATGGGGCAGCTGGAGCGTCCCTTCGCCCAGATGCCCTACTGGCCGCTGCCGGACGACGGCTCCCACGCCCTGTTTGACCGCGACGAGGTCCACGAGGTCTACGCCCAGTGGCGTACCGTGCTGGACTCCTACGACCCGCCGCGCTTCGCCGTCGCCGAGGCCGGTGTCCACCCGGCCCGCCGTGCGCGCTACGCCGCCTCCATCGGGCAGGCCTTCAACTTCCAGCTCCAGGACGCTGACTTCACGGCGCCCTCCTACGCCTGGGCGATCGACGCCGGTCTGGCTGACGAGGCTGCCTGCGGCTCGACCACCTGGGTGCTGGGCTGCCATGACACCTTCCGGGTGGCCACGCGCTACGGCTTCGATCCGGAGGAGAAGGTGGTTGAGCAGGTGCGCGCTGACCGCGACCAGGCTCATGACGCGGGCGCAGGTGCGGACGGTACACCGGCAGGGCGTCAGATGCGCTTGTCTCGCCTGTGGTTGCTGGCCGACGGCGAGTCCCCGGCCCAGGACGCGGCGTTGGGGGAGCGGCGTGCTCGCGCGGGCGCGATGCTGACGATGGCCCTGCCCGGGTGCATGTACGTCTACCAGGGGGATGAGCTCGGTGTGCCCGAGGTGCCTGACATTCCCGAGGATCGGCTGCAGGACCCCATCGCCCTGCGCAACCGCGAGGTGGAGAAGGGGCGCGATGGCTGTCGCGTGCCGCTGCCCTGGAGTGCGGAGGGCACGAGCTACGGTTTCGGGCCCGACGGCGGGGCTGAGGCGCACCTGCCGCAGCCGGCGGGGTGGGGGAGCCACGCCGTCGACGCCGAGGAGGGGGACTCTGGCTCGACCCTGGCGCTGTACCGGCGAGGACTGGAGCTGCGCCACCAGCTGTGGAGTGCGGCCAATCGCGAGCCGCTGAGCTGGCTGCGGCGCGACGAGCACGTCCTGGCCTTCGCGCGTGGCGAGGTCGAGTGCTGGACGGCCTTTGACCAGGACGCTGAGCTGCCTGCGGGCGAGGTGCTGCTGGCGAGCGGGCCGCTGACGCAGGAAGGCGCGGCGGGACGCGGTGGCGTCCTGCCTGCGGCGACGACGGTCTGGCTGCGCCGGGCCTGAGGCGCGGGCTCGACCGACCACCGCGGGCGCCGTCGACCACCTCGGGGGCGATCGACCACCCACGCCCCGTCCGACCACTGGATTCACGCGAATCAGGTGGTCAGACGAGGCACAGGCGGTCCGTCGAGTAATGAGTGGTCGGTGGAGGTCAGCGCGGGCCGCCCTGACCGCCTTGTCCCGGCTGCTCCTGGCCTCCCATGCCGCTCATGCCCGCAGACAGGGCGGAGGCGGTACCGGTGGCTGAGCCGCCCGACGTCGTCGCTACCGTGTACTCGGTGCCCTCGGTCAGTCCCAGGACCGTGACGTAGTCCGAGGAGATCGTCGAGGTCAGCGTCCAGCTCGTCCCGTCCGAGCTCGTGACGGTGATGGTGTCCCCGACGGCGACGCTCGGCGAGCCGGTGACGCCGACGACGTCGGACTCGCCGTTGACGTCGACGGCGCCGTCCATGGAACCGGCCGAGCCTGCCACGACGACCTGCCCGCCGGTGACCGAGGCCGATCCGTTGGAGTCGATGCCGTCGGAGTTGGCGTAGTCGATCTGGACGCTGCCGCCGGTGATCGTGAGGTACGCGCCGTCGTCGGACTCGGAGTCAGCGTTCTCGTAGCCCTCGATCGTGTAGTCCCCGTTGGTGGCGTTGATGCCGTCGTCGCCGGAGGCGATGGTGAGCGTGCCTCCCGAGACGGTGACGAAGGCGCCCTGGAGGCCTTCGTCTGCCGCGTCGACGGCGACTGTCCCAGAGTCCTGGGAGTAGGCCACGCCAGCGTTGACGCCCTTGGGCTTGACTGAGTCGTCGGTGGAGGATTCGTCCTCGGTGTCATCGGGGTCGGCCTGCCATCCAGGCTGGGACTGGACGGTGGAGGCGTTGGACTGCCCACCGCCGGCGATGATGGACAAGGTGGTGCCGTCCACGGTGACGTCGGTGGTGGCTAAGACGCTGTCGTCACCGGAGGTGATGGCGATCTCGGCCTCGCCCAGGGCGACGAACCCCTTGGTCTCGTCGTCGTCCTCCGTGGACTTCAGGCCGTCGCCCCCGGCTGTGACGGTCAAGGAGCCGCCAGAGACCAGGAGCCAGTCCTTGCCTCGGACGCCGTCGTCAGCGGCCGTGACGGTGATGGTGGGCGAGCCGGTGATTGCCAGGCCGTTCTTGGAGGAGATGCCGTCATTGCTGTTGCCAGTCACGGTCAGGGAGCCGGTGCCCGTGATGGTGAGCGTGTCAGAGGAGAAGAGGGTGGCCGTGGGGGCGTCCTCGATCGTGTCTGAGTAGGTCTCGCCGTCGGTCAGGGCGTTCTCGGTGCCCTCGGCCAGGACGACGACGGCGCTGCCCGCGTCCTGGATGTCGATGGCCGGCCCGTCGGCGTTGGTGATCGTGACGCCGTCCAGGACGAGGTGGACCTCGGCGTCAGCGGCGTTGACGACGACCTGACCGTCATCGAGGCTGCCGGCCAGGACAAAGGTTCCGGAGCCGGTGATGGTGACGGTGGTGCCATCCACGCTCACAGAGTCTGCCGCGTCACCGGAGACGGAGGCGGAGTCTCCGTCCAGGGTGATGGTGGTGGCGGAGTCGGTGTCCCAGGAGCCGGACTGCTCGGCGGAGGTGGCGGCAGCCACCACCTCGGAGGTGTCGGCGTTGGCGGCCAGGACATCGCTCACACTGGCACCGATCGAGGCCTGACGTACCGCGGAGGAGATGGTGGTCCACACGGTGCCGGAGGACTCGTCCGCTGCGGCGACGGCGGAGGCGGACGTGGCGGAGGAGTCCGTGGTGGCGGCGGTGCCGCAGGCGGCGGTCAGGGCGATGGCGGTGAAGAACGCGAGGGTGCCGCTGACGCGGCGTGTACGACGGCGAGGGTCGGTACTGGAGGTGCCGTGACAACTGAACGGGTTCTTCATGGTGTCTCCTGCGTGGTCGGCTGGCCGGTGTGGCGACGAGAAGGCTGAAGCGCGCCGCTGGCCTTGATCTTTCAGGAGCTGGGTATGAGGTGGCTGTGAGGGCTGGGTGGTCGCGCTAGGAAGAGGGTGAATGAATGCTGATGATTGAAGATGGTGATGGCACTCATGCTTCTTGACTCAAGGAAAATCCACAGAATACGGTTAATTGAGCGGTCTATCGCCTACCCCGGCGGACCGAGGAATCCCGAGAGGGCATGACATGAGGAGACCACGGCGGATCCTGGCTGCCTTCGCGGCCCTGGTCCTGGCTGGTGCAGTGGGTGTGGGCGCTCCCACCGCGATGGCTGCAGACGTCTCTGCAGATGGTGCGACATCGCCTGACAACATCGCTAAGGCCTTGGACTATCTGGATCAGATCAACAAGGACGTGTACGGGACGAAGCGCACGCCTTTGAGTGAGCAGCAGATTGCCGACGCAAAAGCTCTGTCTAAGCTTCGCAATGAATATGTTAAAAAACTGGTCAGTCGGCTGATAACTTAAGCGAAGAACAGCTGCGAGCGGCGCTGAGTCCCGAAGAAATTCAGAAGGCGACGGTCGCTGAGAACATGATTATCGATGGTGCGGGTACGGGCGATACGCTGTCGGCGCTCAACGTCAACTCGGACATCATGAAGTGGGCTCAGATCCGTGCGGATGAGCTGGCCATCGCGGCCGAGTCTTTGACCTCGCGAGGGCAGAGTCCGCTCTCGCATGACAATGCCGAGAACGGGCAGCCTGCGTGGGCCGATGACAGTCTGACCAAATCCCCGAACTATCAATGGAATGATATCGGCAACGGTTATATGCAAGGCCGTAATTATGGCGGCCCAGAGAATCTGGCTCTTCAGAGTTGAGTGTGGGGTGAGGCGTCGAGGCCTCCGGTGATGAGGAGCATGCGGAGGCGGTAGTGCTCGACGTTGCGGAACCCGCGGGCGATGCGGCGGCCCAGCTCGATGATCCCGTTGATGGCCTGGGTGCCGCCGTTGCTCGCGCCGCCGGTATCGAAGTAGGCCAGGAACGCTGTCCGCCATCGACGCAGGGTCTTGCCCAGTCGCGCAATCTCGGGGATCGGGCATGACGGCAACGTGGCGATGAGCTGCTCGGCGAGTTGGCGTCCTCGTGCGGGGGTGGGCTGGTGGAACACGTCTCGGAGGTCCTGGGCGCAGTGGTAGGCGACCTCGACCGCAACGTGATCGGGATGGGCGGGGGTCCGTTGAAGGTTTGGTTGACTCCAAGACCGCATGACTCCCTCGAAAGGGTCGTGCTGAAAGGATGGCATCCATGGCGAAGATCGCTTACACCGACGAGTTCAAGCGCGACGCGGTCGCGCTTGTCGTCTCAGGAATCC
>NZ_PKHA01000015.1:0-24714 GCF_002861525.1 Actinomyces urogenitalis
GGTACTGCACCCGCCAGGGTGTGGGAGAGTAGGACACCGCCGAGCACACAACCCAAAACAGGGTCGAAGGCCCCACACCACCACCCACCCAAGGGACGGCATGGTGTGGGGCCTCCCCACACCCCACCAAGCACTTACCACCGTGCACAACACCACCCCGAGCAGGGACTCACGACGCTAGCCCAGGCAGGGGGCCATCAGGGATGATGGCCGGGTGACGAAGCCCTATGACTCCCATCAACAACCCATTCATCCCGATGATGCGCTCGACGCCGACCGGCTTATGCTTCAGTCTGCGGTGGTCCTGCGGCTAGGCACGATGATGCTGGCTGCCGGTGCGGGCTCCTACCGCGTCAAGTCCTCGATGGCCAAGGCAGCGGCGGCCGTCGGTCTGGACCGGCACGAGGCGACAGTGACGATGACGGAGATCGTCACCTCCTCCTACGTGGGGGACCGTTTCCGTACTGAGACGGCGGAGGTACGCCGTGTGGGCGTGAACGTGGACCGTCTCGAGGCCTTGCGGCGTATCGTCCACGACCTGCGTCAGCACGAGCGCGTCGAGCAGCTGGGCAAGAAGCTGGACGAGGTGCAGCACATGCACGCCCGCTACGGCGTCTTCGCTAACGCGGCGGCGTCAGGAGTGGCGTGTGCGGGGTTCTGTTTCCTCAACCAGGGTGGCTGGGTGGAGTGCCTTGCGGTGCTCTTCGCGGCGTTCTTTGGCCAGGTGATTCGCCGGCAGATGCTGGAGCGGCACTTCCAGCACTTCTTCACCTGGATCGTGTGTGGCGTGGGGGCTTCCTCGGTCTACATGGCGCTGGTGACTCTGCTGGGCGCTCTCGATCTCATCGACGGCAACCACCAGGGCGGCATCATTTCGGCGATCCTGTTCCTGATCCCGGGATTCCCGATGGTCACGGCGATGCTGGATCTTGTGCGCCAGGACTTTTCTTCGGCAATCTCTCGCGCCTCTTACGTCATGCTGGTCATGGCCGCGGCAGGTGTGGCGGTGTGGACGGTGACCTTCGTCTTCGACTGGGACGTCGAGGCGAGTTACACCTATAACCCGGAGGGGCTGTTGCTGTACGGTCTGCGGATCTTCTGCTCCTTCATCGCCGCCTACGGCTTCGCGATGCTCTTCAACGCTGGTCCTAAGGCCGCGGGTCTGGCCGCAACGGTTGGCGCACTGGCCAACACCGGGCGTCTTCTGCTTATTGACGAGTTTGGCGTGCCCTGGCAGCTGGCGGTGGGCCTGGCGGCCGTGACGATTGGTCTGCTGGCGCAGGCCTTCGTCTCGCGTGCCTCGCTGTCGCGTGTGGCCCTGTCCGTGCCCGCCGTCGTCATCATGATTCCGGGTGTGCCCTTCTACCGTGCCATCTCGGCGCTCAACGACCAGACGGTGGATGCCAACGCGGCCGTCGGAGTGGCGGCAACTAACCTGGCGGAGGTCTTCTTTGTCATCACGGCGATCGGCGTGGGGCTGGCCATGGCCAGGATCCTCACGGACCGTCGCTGGCGCCATGACATTCCGACCTCGGCCGTCGCGGCGCTGCTGCCCTCCCACGGCAGCGCCTCAGAGCCTGGCCGCTCCTGACAGGCAACGAGACAGAACAAGGGGCCCCTCGCCATCGCGAGGGGCCCCTTGTTCTGTCTGCGGAAGGGCTACAGGCCGCCGAGGATCTGGGCGACGAAGATCTTGCCGATCATGGCCACCGGGTAGACCATGGCGTACCCCAGCGCGACGCGAGGATCGGCGCCGGTGCGCTCGTTGGCGAAGGCGAGTACCGCGGGCTGGGTCTGAGCTCCACCAAGCAGACCGGATAGGCGTGTGCCGCCCATCTTGACGATCCACCGCATGGAGGCATAAAGGCCGAAGCCCACGATGGTCGTGATGACGAAGCCAGTGACGAGGATCCTCCACCAGTCGCCGCCGGTGAAGGCGTTAGCGATCTGGCCACCAGCCTTGGTTCCTGCCTGGGCGAGGAAGACGAGTAGACCGAACTCGGCGAGCACCGCCGTCGCCGTGAAGGGCAGGGCTGTCACGAAGCCCTTGATGCGTCCGATCTTGCCGAAGATGAGACCCACGAGCAGCGTGCCCGCAGCCGAACCGATGGAGAAGGTGGCCCCCGTGGGGGTCAGGAACTTCCACTCACCGATGATGATGCCGATCGCCATCCCGATGCCCAGGGCGACCGGGTTGATCGAGGACAGACCGCGCGAGGAGTCGCCGAAGTACTTCGAGATCTCCTTCATCCGACTGGTGGGGCCGACTACGCGCACGCGGTCTCCCTGCTGGAGGACGAGGTCAGGGGTACCGACCATGTCCGTGTCACCGCGGCGCACGCGGGAGATCGTCGCGCCGAACTTCTCATCGACGCCGAGCTCGGCCACCGTGTGGCCGGCGAGCTTGGGGTCGGAGACCGTGATGCGCCGGAAGTCGAGGTAGCGGCGGTCCTCGATGAGGGAGTGGGACGAACCGTGGCCCAGGGCCTTGATGACCTGGTTGACGGCGTCCTGGGTGCCCACGACGGTGACGAGGTCGTCGACGTTGACCCGGTCGGTCGGACGAGGACGCGTGATCGGGCCGCTCTCACCGCGGCGCAGGCGGGAGAACTTCAGCTCGCCCGAGATGGTCTCGGCGATGTCACCGATGAGGGGAGAATCATCGCGCTCGACGCGAATCGTGCGGTTGACCAGGGGAGAGGGCTTGTCCTTGTCGGAGCGACGGTAGCGCAGCGCCAGCAGGCAGAAGAAGAGCATGCCGATGACGCCGTAGAGGTAGGCGACGGCGTAGCCCACCGTCGCCACGGCGACGCCGTCGGGGTTGCCCGCCATGGTGGCGGCGTTGCCTGCCGCCGCCAGTGCGGGGGTGTTGGTGATGGCGCCCGCAAAGGTTCCGGCGATGAGGGCTGAGTCCATGCCGAGCGCGCGCCCGACTCCCAGGCCGGCCGCTGCCGCGACGACGAAGACCCCGAGCATCAGCGCCAGCGGGGCGACGGCGGTGCGGATGACGTGGAAGAAGTTCGGGCCGGACTGAACGCCAATAGCGAAGGTGAAGATGGCCAGGCCAAGGGTTCCCAACGAGGCCGGGACCTCGATGGTCACGCCCTGGGACACGCCCCAGGCTGCCAGGATGATCCCGGCGAACAGCACAGCGGCGGCTCCCAGACTCACCCCCTTGATCTTGATATGCCCGACGAGCATGCCGAGGCCAATGAGTAGGAAGAGCACGAGGACGGGGTTGTCTGCCAGGTGCGTCAGGAGTCCGGTGACCACGATGGTGCGCCAGCCTTTCACGGTGCTGCGTTGCAGCGTGCATCAGAGCTTGGATGGGACAGGCCGATTGTCCCACTCGGATTGCTCGGACAATGGCGACTTCAGTCCGTGAGAACACAGAGACGGCTGTGACGGTGCACTCGTTGTGGATGCCTAGGACGGCACTGCCTGGTGGCCGTCGTCGGCGACATGGACGCTCATCTGCCACAACTCGTGATTCCATTATTTGAGATTGTTTGTCCGGAAGGTGACTCGCATCGTGGAACGCTCTACCGTTGGCCCTAGCCGGAGGCAGCAGCCTTCGGACTCGCGGATGCCTCGGACCGACAGGAGGGCAGCCGATGGAGCGTCACGACGGTTCCATGGCCCAGGAACGGCAACTGATGACCGGAGCCCAGGCGCTTGTGCGCGCGCTGGAGGACGTTGGTGTCACGGACATCTTCGGCATGCCGGGCGGGGCCATCCTCCCGTTCTATGACCCGTTGTTTGCCAGCGAGAAGATTCGTCACGTCCTGGTGCGCCACGAGCAGGGTGCAGGCCACGCTGCCGAGGGTTACGCCATGGTCACGGGCCGGGTGGGGGTTTGCGTGGCCACGTCCGGGCCGGGGGCGACCAACCTCATCACCGCCATCGGTGACGCCCACATGGACTCCGTCCCCATGGTCGCGATCACCGGGCAGGTCGGCACGCGGGCCATCGGCACCGATGCCTTCCAGGAAGCGGACATCGTGGGCGCCACGATGCCCTTCGTCAAGCACTCCTTCCTGGTGACCTCACCGGACGAGGTGGCCGCTCGGGTCTTCGAGGCCTTCCATCTGGCCTCGACCGGACGGCCTGGCCCGGTCCTGATCGACGTCACCAAGAACGCGCAGGAGGACAAGACGCACTACGTGCGCCCTGAGAGCCTGGACCTGCCGGGGTACGCCCTGCCTGGCAAGCCCAACCAGCGTCGCGTTGCCCAGGCCGCTGAAGTCATCGCCTCCTGCGAGCGCCCGGTCTTCTACCTTGGCGGCGGACTGAGCCGAGCTGGGGTGGGGGTGCAGGAGCTGCGCGAGCTCATCGAGCTGGTCGGTGCCCCCTTTGTCACCACGCTGACGGCCCTGGACGTCATGCCGACCGATCACCCCCTCAACCTGGGCATGCCTGGCATGCACGGAACCGTTGCCGCGGTCGGGGCCCTCCAGCGCGCGGACCTGGTGATCTGCCTGGGGGCGCGCTTCGATGATCGCGTGACCGGCAAGCCGGATACCTTCGCCCGCCACGCCTCGGTCATCCATGTCGACATCGACCCTGCAGAGATCTCGAAGATCCGCGAGGCGGACGTGCCGATCGTGGGCGACCTCAAGGACGTTGTCCCGGCCCTGAGCAGCGCCTGCCGTGATCAGTTCGCGGCAGAGCCGCGCGTCGAGATCGATCAGTGGCTCACGGAGGTGGCGCATACGAAGGCCACCTACCCCACGAGCTGGACGGATACCGACGACGGCCTGCTCCAGCCGCAGGAGGTCATCACTCACCTGGCGCGCCTGGCGCCCGAGGACACGGTGTGGGTCACCGGCGTGGGCCAGCACCAGATGTGGTCCGCGCACTACCTCGAGTTCAACCAGCCGCACTCCTGGCTCACCTCGGCTGGCGCTGGCACGATGGGCTACGGGGTGCCGGCGGCCATGGGGGCCAAGGTCGGCGCTCCGCAGCGGCCGGTGTGGCTCATCGATGGTGACGGCTGCTTCCAGATGACCAACCAGGAGCTGGCGACCTGCACCCTCAACGAGATTCCGATCAAGGTCGCGCTCATCAACAACTCCTCGCTCGGCATGGTCCGGCAGTGGCAGACGCTCTTCTACGGGCAGCGCTACTCCAACACGGACCTGCACACCGGGGCGGGTACGGAGCGCGTCCCTGACTTCGTCACGCTGGCGCAGGCCTATGGGGCCGTGGGACTGCGTTGTGAGCGCCTGGAGGACGTCGACGGCGTCATTGCCCAGGCCAACGCGATCAATGACCGGCCCGTCGTCATCGACTTCATCTGCTCGGCGGACTCTCAGGTGTGGCCCATGGTGGCCGCAGGGGTGTCCAACGACGATATCCAGTACGCCAAGGGCATGAGCCCGACGTGGGAAGAGGAGTGAGACCGTGAGCGAGAAGCACACGCTGTCCGTCCTGGTGGAGAACAAGCCTGGCGTGCTCACGCGCGTCTCCGCGCTGTTCACCCGCCGCGGCTTCAACATCCACTCCCTGGCAGTCGGCCCGACTGAGCACGAGGACGTCTCGCGCATCACGGTGATCGCCGACGCTGAGGGACTTGCGATGGAGCAGGTCACCAAGCAGCTCAACAAGCTGGTGAACGTTCTCAAGATTGTCGAGCTGGATCCTGAGACCTCGGTGGGGCGCGAGCTCTACCTCATCAAGGTGCACACGGACGACTCCAACCGCACCGCCGTCCTCCAGATCGTCGACCTCTTCCGCGCGCACGTGGTTGATGTCAGTCCGACCTCGGTGGTCATCGAGACCGTCGGCTCGGAGTCCAAGGTCAAGGCGCTGCTGGAGGCCCTGGCTCCTTACGGGGTCAAGGAGATCGTCCAGTCCGGCGCCGTCGCCATCTCGCGCGGCCCTCGATCCATTACCGACCAGTTCAAGGAAAAGTGAGGCACCATCATGGCAGCTGAGAAGTTCTACGACGACGACGCAGACCTGTCCGTCATCCAGGGTAAGAAGGTCGCGGTCATCGGCTACGGCTCGCAGGGACACGCGCACGCGCTCAACCTGCGTGACTCCGGGGTCGAGGTCGTCGTCGGCCTGCGTGAGGGCTCGTCCTCGATTGCCAAGGCCGAGGAGGCTGGACTGACCGTCAAGCCCATCGCTGAGGCCGTGGCATGGGCCGACGTCGTCACCGTCCTGGCTCCCGACCAGGTGCAGGCGACCCTCTATGCCGAGGAGATCGAGCCCAACATCAAGGCCGGCTCCGCCCTGCTCTTCTCCCACGGTTTCAACATCCACTTCGGCTACATCAAGCCGTCTGCCGACATCGACGTCATCATGGTCGCCCCCAAGGGCCCGGGTCACACGGTGCGCCGTGAGTTTGAGGCCGGCCGCGGGGTGCCGGTGCTCGTGTGCGTCGAGCAGGACGCCTCTGGCCAGGCCTGGCCGCTGGTGCTCTCCTACGCCAAGGCGATCGGTGGCACTCGCGCTGGTGCCATCAAGACCAGCTTCCGTGAGGAGACCGAGACCGACCTCTTTGGTGAGCAGACCGTCCTGTGCGGTGGCGTCTCCAAGCTCGTCCAGTACGGCTTCGAGACCCTGGTCGAGGCCGGTTACCAGCCGGAGATGGCCTACTTCGAGGTCTGCCACGAGATGAAGCTCATCGTGGACCTCATCAACGAGGGCGGCATCTCCAAGCAGCGCTGGTCCTGCTCGGACACCGCCGAGTACGGCGACTACGTCTCCGGCCCGCGGGTCATCACCCCCGACGTCAAGGAGCACATGAAGGAGGTCCTGGCCGACATCCAGGACGGCTCCTTCGCCAAGCGCTTCATGGATGACCAGGCCGCCGGCGCGCCCGAGTTCAAGAAGCTGCGCGCCGAGGGCGAGGCCCACCCGATCGAGAAGACTGGCCGCGAGGTCCGCTCCATGTTCGCCTGGCGCGCCCAGGTGGACAAGGACTACCACGAGGGCTCCGTCGCTCGCTGAGTGAAGGAGATGGCGACGCGCTGAGCTGGCTGGCGTTGGCTCGGGCTCGTTGCCATCCTGACACCCACCTCAAGTGGTCACCATCTGAGATTCTTCGTCCGGATGGTGACCACTTGCTTATTCTGTGGGCATGACTGAGGCTCAGCACACGCGCACCGTCAAGCTCGCCGTCATCCCTGGCGACGGCATCGGCAAGGAGGTCGTCCCGGAGGGGCTCAAGGTCCTTCGTGCAGCCCTGGAGGGCAGTGGCGTCGACGTCGTCACCACCGACTTCGACCTCGGGGCGGACCGGTGGCACCGCACCGGCGAGACCCTGACCGAGGCGGACCTGGAGGCGATCAAGGCTCACGACGTCATCCTGCTGGGAGCCGTCGGCGACCCCTCGGTCCCCTCTGGCGTCCTAGAGCGTGGCCTGCTGCTGCGTCTGCGCTTCGCCCTGGACCACTACGTCAACCTGCGGCCCTCGCGCTACTACCCAGGCGTTCCCTCCCCCCTTGCCCACCCGGGGGACATCGACTTCGTCGTCGTGCGCGAGGGCACTGAGGGCCTCTACTGCGGCAACGGGGGAGCGGTGCGTGTGGGCACCCCGCACGAAATCGCCACCGAGGTCAGCGTCAACACGGCCTTTGGCGTCGAGCGCGTGGTGCGCTACGCCTTTGAGCAGGCGCAGTCCCGCCGCAAGCACCTCACGCTCGTGCACAAGCACAACGTGCTGGTCCATGCCGGGCACCTGTGGCGGCGTACGGTCGAGGCGGTGGGCAAGGAGTACCCGGGCGTCACGGTGGACTACTGCCACGTCGATGCCGCCACGATCTACATGGTCACTGATCCCTCCCGTTTCGACGTCATCGTGACGGACAACCTCTTCGGTGACATCATCACGGACGAGGCTGGCGCGGTGACTGGGGGGATCGGACTGTCCGCCTCGGGCAACATCAACCCGGACCGCACCTTCCCCTCGATGTTCGAGCCGGTTCACGGCTCCGCCCCCGATATCGCGGGCCAGGGCAAGGCGGACCCGACGGCGACCATCAGCGCCGTCGCCCTGTTGCTGGAGCACATCGGCTGCCCCGCGCAGGCGGCGCGCGTCAGCGCGGCAGTCGAGGCTGACATGGCTGCCCGGGCCGAGGCCAACGAGGCCGGAGCCCCGCTCGTGCGCTCGACCAGCCAGGTGGGGGACGCGATTGTGGCTGCCCTGCGCGGCTAGTCGGGTCGGGGGCTCGGGCACGAGCCCTCACGATGCGTGATGACGGCGGAGCGGCACCGGGTTGGTGGCCGCTCCGCCGTCATCGTGAGATCAAAATGTGAGAATCCACAGTCCGGACAGTGGGCTCAGGAGTAGCCTTAACGTCATGACTGAGACCGCTGCATCCGTCACCAGCTCCCTCGAGACGCCCCTGGCACGTGCCGCCGCGGTCCCGGTTCCCCAGGCCGACGAGCTCGCCGGCCGCTTCCCACTGACGGGCCCCGCGCGCATCGCCAGCGACGCTGAGCGCGCCCAGGCGCTGACCGACCTGCACTTTGGCCACGTGTTCTCGGACCACATGGCCCACGCGCGCTGGACCCGCCAGGAGGGATGGGGCGGGCACGAGGTGCGCCCCTACGGCGAGATCAGTCTGTCCCCGGCCGCGGCGGTGCTCCACTACGGCCAGGAGGTCTTCGAGGGGATCAAGGCCTACCGCCACGCCGACGGATCCATCTGGACCTTCCGCCCGCGCTACAACGCCGCCCGGATGAACGTCTCGGCGCGGCGTCTGGCCCTCCCCGAGATGCCGGAGGAGGACTTCATCGCCTCGCTGGTCGATCTGGTACGGGCCGATGCGGACTGGGTGCCTGAGGGCGACGGCGAGTCGCTGTACCTGCGGCCCTTCATGTTCGCCTCTGAGGCCTTCCTCGGCGTCCACGCCGCCGGGGTCGTGGACTACTACCTCATCGCCTCGCCCTCCGGGGCCTACTTCACCCACGGCCTGCAGCCCATCAGCATCTGGGTGTCCCAGAACTACCACCGTGCTGGCCGCGGCGGCACAGGCTTTGCCAAGACCGGTGGCAACTACGCCTCCAGCCTCCTGCCTCAGCAGGAGGCCGATGCCCAGGGCTGCGACCAGGTGTGCTTCCTCGATGACGTGACGGAGAAGAACCTCGAGGAGCTCGGCGGCATGAACATCATGGTCGTCGACGCCGACGGCACGGTGCGCACCCCGCACCTGACCGGCACGATCCTGGAGGGCAACACGCGCTCGGCCATCATCCGCCTGCTCACTGACGCCGGTCGCAGGGTCGTGGAGGACACGATCACCCTGGAGGGACTCCTGGCCGATATCGAGTCCGGCAAGGTCAGCGAGGTCTTCGCCTGCGGCACCGCAGCCGTCGTCGTGCCGCTGGGGCACCTCAAGGGCGAGGGCTTCGACGTACGCATCGAGGGCCAGGAGGTCACTCACCAGATCCATGACCGCCTCACCGGCATCCAGTACGGCCGCCTGGAGGACCCCTACAACTGGATGTACCGACTGGCATGAAGCTGACGCCAAGGGTCGCCACCTATGACACGACGCTGCGCGATGGCGCCCAGCAGCAGTCGGTCTCCTTCACCGTCGAGGACAAGCTCGCCGTCGCCCGGATCCTGGACCACCTGGGGGTGACGTATATCGAGGCTGGCTGGCCCGGTGCCATTCCCAAGGACACCGAGTTCTTCGCTCGGGCGGCCAGCGAGCTCAGCCTGGCTACTGCCAGGCTCGTGGCCTTCGGCTCGACCTGCCACCCTGGCACGGCGGCTGAGAAGGACCCGCAGCTGCGTGGCCTGCTCGACTCCGGCGCCCCGGTGATCACCATCGTGGCGAAGTCAGACCCGGCACACGTGGAGCGCGCCTTGCGCACCAGCGGCGAGGAGAACCTGCGGATGGTGGCCGACTCGGTCGGGCTGCTGGTGGCGGCGGGCCGCGAGGTCATGGTGGACCTGGAGCACTACGTCGACGGTGTCGCGCGCGACCCTCGCTACGGGATCGAGCTGGCCTTGACGGCCGCGCGTGCGGGCGCCAGCGCCGTCATTCCTTGCGACACCAACGGCGGCAGCCTGCCTGGCACCGTGGCCGCCGAGATCTCCCGGCTGCGCGCGGCGCTGGACGCCGCGGGGCACGAGGACTGCGTCGTCGGCATCCACACCCACGATGACTCCGGGCTGGCCGTGGCGGCCGCGATGGCGGCGGTGGAGGCCGGGGCACGCCAGGTGCAGGGATGTGTCAACGGCTTCGGTGAGCGCACCGGCAACGCCAACCTGCTCACGCTGATCGCCAACCTAGAGCTCAAGACCGGCTACCAGGCGCTTGCTGGGGACAGCCAGGAACGAGCCAGGCGACTGGCGGAGCTGTCCGCGGTCTCACGCACGGTGGGGGAGATCGCCAACCGCGCACCCTCGGGACGCCTGCCATACGTCGGCAGCAAGGCCTTTGCCCACAAGGCGGGGCTGCATGCCAGCGCCATCAAGGTTGATCCCAACCTCTACCAGCACGTCGACCCTGCGCGAGTGGGCAACACCATGACGATGCTGGTCTCGGAGATGGCAGGACGCGCCTCGATCGAGCTCAAGGCGCGTGAGCTCGGCATCGAGACCGGAGGGGACAAGGAGCTGCTGGCCAGGGTTACCGAGGTGGTCAAGGGTCGCGAGGCGGCGGGATACGCCTACGACGCCGCAGACGGATCCTTCGAGCTCCTGCTGCGCCAGGCGCTGGGACAGCTCCCGCAGTACTTCCGGGTCGAGTCCTGGCGGGCCAGCGTCACAGCCAGGCCGGCCGCCGGGCAGGAGATGCTGCCGGAGGACGGCGCAACAGTGACCGACTCTGAGGCCACGGTGCGTATGTGGGTCGGTGGACGGCGCCTGGCGGTGCTGGGCGAGGGCAACGGCCCGGTCAACGCCCTGGATCACGCCCTGTGTGACGCGCTGGCGACGGCCTATCCCGAGATCCGGGCCTTTGAGCTGACTGACTTCAAGGTCCGTATCCTCGACTCTGAGCGTGGAACCCACGCGATCGTGCGGGTACTCATCGACATCACCGACGGCGAGCGCAGCTGGTCAACCGTGGGCGTGGGCACTGACATCATCGAGGCCAGCTGGGAGGCCCTGACTGACGGACACGTCGTCGGGCTGCTGCGGGCCGGGGTCGAGCCGCGCTAGCGCAGGCCCCCGGGGCGCTGGGTCACACGTGCCGGTCGTGGCCGGGACCGAAGTAGACGTCGTCGAGCGTGGCGGTGAGCAGTGAGCGCTCGCGCAGGATCTCAATGATCTGGCCGTACAGGTGCGTGACCGTGGGGAAGTTGGCGTGGCCGATGACGATGTGCTGGGCGAGCAGCCACGTGCGGGCCTCGCCGAGCAGCACCTCCTCGGTCAGCAGCCCAGAGTCGCCGAAGGAGCCGTACCACAGGGTGGGGGAGGTGTACCCCAAGGAAGCGCACACCGAATCGGTCCAGGCGCTGCGGTAGCCGTAGGGCGGGCGGACAAAGGGGGCGCCGGTGACGCCGTAGGTGTCGCGCAGGAAGGACTCGCAGCCTGAGACCTCCTTGATGATGGCGGACTCGCTGATCTTGGTCAGGCCCGCGTGGGTCACTGTGTGGTTGCCCAGCTGGACCTGGCCGGACTCCACCAGCGGCATCATCTTCTCCTTGCAGTCGACCCACCCCGGGTAGGAGGAGGTGACGAAGAAGGTCAGGCGCACTCCGGACTCCTTGGCGAAGTCGAGGTAGGCGTCGATGACCGAGGCGTCTGCGCCGTCGTCCACTGTGATGGCCACGGTGTTGCCGACGGCCTCAGGCAGGCCCGTGAGCACCCCTGAGGGCGGCTGTGGCGCGGGCAGGGTGGGCGGGCCGTCCTGGAGCCACAGCGGACCGTGCGAGGGCGTGGGAGTGGCCGACGGCGTCGGGCTGGGGGAGGGGGAGGGCGTCGAGAAGGCAGTGGTCGCCGGGGTGGAAGGTGAGGAAGTGGAGCTGGGTTGCGGCTGGGAGGAGCAGGAGGTGAGAGCCGCGGCGGTGCCGGCGGCGAGCATGAGCATGAAGTCTCGGCGTTGCATGGGCGCATCCTCGCAAGGCAGTGGGAAAGGGGTATAGGACGAGTCTGCCAAAGCCTGTGCGCTCGCGGCTGTGACGGTGGTCCTCACCGGCCTGGGAATGAACAATGCCCGCCGCCGCTTTTTGTTGCGGTTGCGGGCATCTCTCGGTGGGGTGGCTGACGGGGCTTGAACCCGCGACCTCCTGGACCACAACCAAGCGCTCTGCCAACTGAGCTACAGCCACCATTGCTGCGGACGTGCCGCAACGAGTCGGTACTTTATCGGCTCGCTGGCGGTGCTACCAAACTGTCAGCCGTGCACTGTGTCACGTTGCGCTCGGTGGTGCCGCAGGGCGCAGCCGACTTAGGCCTGCGACGCCGTCGGGTGAGCCTGGATCTCCTCGGCCGCGGCCTTGCACTCCTGCGAGCTTGGGCCCTCTCCAGCAGGGAAGAGGATGGCGCGGTAGTAACGCAGCTCGTCGATGGACTCCAGGATGTCCGCCAGGGCGCGGTGACCGCCGTGCTTCTCCGGGGCCTGGAAGTAGGTGCGTGGGTACCAGCGCTTGGCCAGCTCCTTGATCGAGGACACGTCCACGATCCGGTAGTGCAGGTAGTCGATGAGCTCGGGCATGTCGCGTGCGAGGAAGGTCTTGTCCGTGCCCACGGAGTTGCCAGCCAGCTGCGCCGTACGGGCCTGGGGGACCAGGGACTTGACGTAGTCCAGGACCACGCGCTGGGCCTCGGACATGGTCAGGCCGCCGTCGAGCTCGTCGAGCAGGCCGGAGGAGGTGTGCATCTGGCGCACGAAGTCATTCATCTGCTCCAGGGCCTGGGCCGGGGGCTTGATGAGGACGTCGATGCCCTCGCCCAGCGGCTTGAGCTCGTAGTCGGTGACGACGACGGCGACCTCGATGAGCGCGTCCTTACCAAGGTCGAGCCCGGTCATCTCGCAGTCGATCCATACCAGGGGGTCAGAAGTTGTCATCTGTCGGCTCACGGTCCCGCAGTCTACGCGCGCCCGTCCCGCCGGTCGGGGCGGGCAGGTACCTGACCGTGGGACGACGGCGTCACGGGGCCGGCGCGGCTTGGTATCCTTCCCAGTTGGGTAGCCGTCCTGGGCTGCCTGCCGCCTCCGTAGCTCAATGGATAGAGCATCGGCCTTCTAATCCGCAGGTTCCCGGTTCGAGTCCGGGCGGGGGCACCACGACTCATCCTGCCCGTGAGCGGCAGGCGCACCACCGTGGACCGGGACGACACCAGTCCGGTCCTGCGCGGTGATGCTCCGCAGAGGGCGGGCGGCCCCGGGCACATGATGGGTCATGATCCCATCCTCGGGCGGCCCCAGGGGCCGGTCGGTGGGGTCAATGCCGTTAACGTCCGTGCTGTCCCCTAATCTTGGACCATGGCCTCAACCGTCTTCCCCTCCCCTGCAGGACAGGGCGATCGCCCCTGGGCGCTGAGCCGTGGGCGGCTGATCGACATCCTGACTCAAACGGTTCACGACCTCGACGGCCTTGACCTCACCCTGGAGGCCGACGGCGTGGCGCAGGCCCGTCGCCTGCGCGCCAGCCTGACCGGCCAGATCCGCGACCACGTCCTGCCGCGCCTGCAGGACGCGGACGTTCCCGCCGTCGTCGTCGTCGGTGGCTCAACAGGCGCGGGCAAGTCCACCCTGGTCAACTCCGTCCTGGGTACCGAGGTCTCGGTGGCCGGAGTGCTCCGGCCCACCACGCGCACGCCCGTGCTCGTGGTCAACCCTGAGGACGCCGAGGCCTTCCAGGACCACCCTGTGGCGGAGGTCTGCCACGTGGTCACCTCCGAGTCGGTGCCGGCAGGCCTGGCTCTCATTGACGCCTCGGACCTGGACTCGGTGCAGGAGGCGAACCGAGCGCTGGCCTCGCGGCTGCTGGAGGCCGCAGACCTGTGGCTCTTTGTCACCACGGCGGCCCGCTACGGGGACCTGACTCCCTGGACGACCCTGGAGGACGCAGCCGGCCGTGGCACGGCGATCGCCGTGGTGCTCAACCGGGCTCCGGCCAAGGTACTGCCGGAGGTTCGCCGTGACCTCATCAGCCGGCTGGAGACGCTCGGACTGTCGGAGGCGCCCTTCTTCGTCGTCGCTGACGCCGGTCCGCATGAGGGCCTGCTTCCCGCTGACATGGTGGCCGAGGTCCACGACTGGCTCAGCCTGCTCGCCGGACGGCACCGGGCTGCTGGCCTCATGCGTCGCACCGACAAGAGCCTGTGGGCGGGGCTGCGCGCGGATCTGACGGAGCTGGCTGACGCCGTTGACGCCCAGGACACTGCTGGTCGCGGCCTGGAAGACCACAGCCAGGAGCTCGTGGCCCAGGCAGAGGCCCAGCTGTGCGAGTACGTCGAGCGCCGTACCGCCGGCGAGGGCGCGCCCGCGACCAGGTGGGTGACGCTGGCCTCGACCGGGGCGCTTTTGGCACCGCTGGCCCAGGGCAAGGCCCTGCGCCGAGGCTGGATGGGACGCAAGGTCAAGGCTCGCGCCGCGGCGCTGGCCCAGCTGGCCGGCGACCTGCGGGAGGTGATCGAGCTGCAGCTGTCTGCCGTGCAGACCGAGCTCGTGAGCCAGGCCGTTGCGGAGTGGACGCAGGCTGGCGCCCAGGAGGCTGCCGGCAGGCTGCTCGGGTCCGGGATGAGTCCGCACGAGGCGGCCGTGCGGTGGAGCGAGGAGACTCGCGCCGCGCTCACCGCGGCGGTACAGCCGATCAAGGGACTGGACGGCGACGCCGTGACGGACCTGGTTCTTGCGGGTGCGGCAGGAGTGGAGGGCAGCGCTGAGGCTGCCAGGCGTCTGGGACTGGCTGAGCAGCTGGAGCTTGCGCGTGCCAGACTTGCCCAGGTTCTGGTACAGGCCCTGCACGAGGCGGTTCCCCAGGGCGCAGCCCTCAGCCTCGTGCCTGACACCTCGCTGGCATCCTCGCTGCGTCTACGCGCGGGTGAGCTGGCTCCCCTTGTCAGCCCAGGAGGCGAGTGATGGTTGCTACCGCTACTGACATCAGTCCGGCCGAGCGTCTTGAGGCCCGTCTGGAGGCGCTGCGCCAGGCTCTGGACGAGTGCCCGACTGAGGTTCCTGCCTCGTTGGCCATTCCCGCCAGGGACGCCTTGGACCTGGTGGCCGAGCGTCTGGCCCTGGGCGTGGACCACACGGTGGTCGCGCTCTTCGGGGGCACGGGATCGGGCAAGTCGTCGCTGTTCAACGCCTTGACACAGCTGGAGTTCGCTGACGTCGGTGCGCGTCGGCCCACGACCTCACGGGCCGCGGCGTGCACCTGGGGCGATGACGCTGCTGCGCTGCTGACCTTCCTCGGGGTGGACCCAGAACGGCGTATCCGCCGGGAGTCCCTCCTGGACGGCTCAGACCAGGACGAGCTGGCCGGGCTGGTCCTGCTGGATGTCCCCGACTACGACTCGGTCACGGCGGCCCACGCCCTGCAGGTGGACCGGCTGGTGCCGCTGGCTGACGTGCTGGTGTGGGTCCTGGACCCGCAGAAGTACGCCGACTCCGCCCTGCACGACGGATACCTTCGAGGACTGGGTGCCCGCCAGGAGGACATGCTCATCCTGGTCAACCAGGTCGACACCCTGCCTGAGGGCAGCCGCGACCGTCTCATGGATGATGTGCACAGCCTGCTGGTGGCAGACGGCCTGGAGGACGTCACCGTGCTCCCGGTCTCCGCAGTACGGGGGGACAACCTCGCCGCCGTGCGTGAGATCCTGCTGGACCGGGTGGAGCGGGAATCCAATGCCGCTCGCACGGCGACGGCGGAGATGGACCGTATCGCCACCCGTCTGCTTCCCGCGGCTGCGGCCCGGCCGGTCGAGATCACGCAGGCGCCCAGGGTCGAGCTGCTGGACACGCTGATCAAGGCCTCGGGAGCCACCGTGGTCACGGACTCCATCCGCCTCAACCTGGCTAAGGCGGTGCCGGCTGCGCTGGCCCGTCCTGAGCCGCCGGCACGCTCTGCGGTCGAGGCGGCGCGTAGTCGGTGGCTGACCCACACCACGCAGGGCATGCCTTCGGTGTGGACGCGCTCGGTCTCCTCGGCCGTGGCCTCGGCTGACGCGCTAGGAGCACAGACCGCCGAGGCCGTGGCCTCGGTCCGTCTGCCGGCCTCGCGCTCGGCGGGGATCGACCTGGCGTGGTGGGGCGGCCTGGCTGCCTTCGTCCTGGCAGGGGTGTGGGTGGTGGCCGCTGTCCTGACGGGCGGCGCCGTCTGGATGTCGGCTGTGGTAGCCGTCCTCGCCGTCGGCGCGGCGTGGTGGGCCCGTGCGGCCCGACGCCGTCGCGCCCAGACGGAGGCGGAGGCTTACGCCTGCGCTGTGCGGGAGCGGGTGGAGGCCGTGGTGGCACGTGGGCTGGTCGAGCCGGCCTCTGGCGTGCTTGACAGGCACCGTCGGCTGCGCCAGGCGCTGGAGCGCTGAGGGCTGCTCGGGCTCCACAGGCGCCCCTCGTGACACCCTCGTCCACAGGGCTCGAATGGCCCGGTGGCGCCGGCTGAGGCTGAGCGGGCACGGTGGGGCGTGAGCCAGCGCACGGCTGGCTCGCGGAGCCAAAGGAGCAGCCACCATGTCCCGTCAGATCGACATCGTCGTCCAAGGAGTCTTGGGCACCACCCCGACCCTCGTACGCACAGCCAACGAGCGCGTCTACTGCCACTTCCGCCTGGCCACCACCCCGACCTTCCGGGTCGGCGAGGACTGGCGGCAGGGCGAGACGCTCTGGTTCACGGCCAAGGCGTGGGGCACACTCGCCCGCAACCTGTCCATGAGCCTGCGCAAGGGGGATCCTGTGGTGCTCGTTGGGCGCTTCACCCAGGAGAGCTGGAAACGTGACAACGGCACGATCGGCTGCACCAACGTCCTGACGGTCTCCACCGGCGGGCATGACCTGGCACGCGGCGAAAGCCACTTCATGAAGGTTGCCCCACTGACTCGTTCGGCAGACTCAGCCGACGAGGCCAGCGCGAGCGGCGAGGCGGGGCAGACCGGCGAAGGTGAGGCTGCGCCGTCGGCCGGTGAGACCGGCTGCGCGGCGGACGAGGCAGGCGGGTGCGAGGCACCCTCGCAGCCTCAGGTGACTGGCGCCAGCCCAGCGGATCCGTGGGAGGTGACCCGCGGCGAGGCCCCGGAGCCGGGAACCGAGGCCTTCGAGGCTGGTGACGCCCTGAGCGAGGAGGGCCCGGTCAGTGAGCGGGAGTCGGGGCAGGACGCCGAGCCCGCAGCGCCTGCCACCGGTGGCCAGCCGGAGGTGATGACGCAGCCGGCCTACGTCCTCGTGTGAGCCCGCCTCAGTCCACAGACGTCACCAGGTGGTCGAGGTCAGCAGGGTGGGGGACCTCCAGCACCTCGATGAGGACCCGGGCCACGGCCTGCGCCGCGCTGGCGCCATCGGGCAGCAGCCGTGCCAGGACGTCGGTGTGCTGCTGCCACCCGAGAGCCTGCAGCTCCTCCTGCGCCTGGGGAGCAAGCAGGACCGCGCCGGCGGCGTCCAGGATCGGCAGATCTACCTCGACGCCGTCGGCCCGGGTAGTCAGGACGACTCCGGGAACCTCCTGGGAGGCTGCTAACGCCGGACCTCGGCGCAAGAGTGAACGCAGCCCCCACCGTTGGTGCAGCGACTGGGGCGTGACTACCGGCGCCGGAGCGGTGAGCAGAATCGTCAGGTTGCCGAGATGGGAGGGGGCGTCGTCGAGGAAACGCGCCAGCGTCGGCTGGAAGCGGGACCAGGAGCCGAGGTCAACGACCTCGTCCAGGCGTGGCAGGTCAGAGGAGGGAGACGTCATAGGGCTGTTCCTACGCCATGGTGAGCGGCCCTCGCCACACCGCTCGCCCGCGTGTCTGCGTGTGGTCATGGGTGAAGGCTCGCTACGGTGGCCGGGACTGGGCGTGTCCGCGCCCGCGTCGGCTAGGAGAGCACCAGACGATGATCCGATTCGACCACGTGTCCAAGGTCTACAAGCGAGGCGCACGCCCTGCGCTCGACGACGTCACCATCGAGATCGAGCGCGGCGAGTTCGTCTTCCTCGTCGGGGCCTCGGGCTCGGGCAAATCGACCTTCTTGCGCCTGACCCTGCGTGAGGAGCGCCCCACCTCCGGGCGTATTCACGTCCTGGGCCGGGACCTGTCCCAGGTGTCGACCTGGAAGGTGCCGCAGCTGCGCCGGGAGATGGGATTCGTCTTCCAGGACTTCCGCCTGCTGGAGAACAAGACCGTCATGGAGAACGTGGCGCTGGCCTCCCAGGTGATTGGCAAGCCTCGCCACTACATCCTCTCCGCTGTTCCGGAGGCGCTTGACCTGGTGGGTCTGAGCGGCAAGGAGCAGCGCAAGCCCCATGAGCTGTCCGGCGGTGAACAGCAGCGTGTGGCGATCGCCCGCGCCATGGTCAACCGACCCAAGCTTCTGCTGGCGGACGAGCCCACGGGCAACCTTGACCCCTCGACCTCGGTGGGCATCATGCGTCTGCTTGACCGAATCAACCGCCAGGGCACCACCGTGGTCATGGCGACCCACGACGACGAGATCGTCGACCAGATGCGCAAGCGCGTCATTGAGCTCAAGGCCGGGGAGGTCGTGCGCGACCAGGCCCGTGGCGTCTACGGCTCGGACCGCTGAAGGAGACCTCGCATGCGATTCCGTTTCATCATGTCCGAGACCCTCAAGGGTCTCACTCGTAACCTGGCGATGACGATCTCGGTCATCCTGGTCTCTTTCGTGTCTCTCCTCTTCGTCGGGGCCTCGGCCCTGCTGCAGGTGCAGATCGACACCATGAAGGGTGACTGGTACGACAAGGTCGAGGTCAGCGTCTACATGTGCCCGCCCTCGTCCAACTACGCGCAGTGCGCGGACGGGGAGGCCACCGAGGAGCAGATCGACGCGATCGAGGACCTGGTCAACTCCGACGCGCTCAAGCCCTACGTCAAGAGCTACACGATCGAGTCCAAGGCCGAGGCCTACCAGAGCTTCATGAAGGCCTACGGCAGCACGAACATCGGCCGTAACGCCACGGAGGACATGATGCCGGTGTCCTTCCGCATCAAGCTCATTGACGCCGAGAAGTACCAGGTGGTCGCCGAGCAGTTCACCGGGCGCGACGGTGTGGAGCGCGTGGTTGACCAGCGCGCCACCCTGGAACCGCTCTTCCTGGTGATGAACCGTGCCTCGTGGATCACGGGTGGTCTGGCCGCCATCATGGCGGTGGCGGCGGTCCTGCTCATCACGACGACGATCAGGCTGTCCGCCATGAGCCGCTCCAAGGAGACCGGCATCATGCGCCTGGTGGGTGCCTCGAACCTCTTCATCCAGCTGCCCTTCATGCTGGAGGGGGCACTGGCGGCCCTGGTCGGTGCCCTGCTGGCGGTCGGGGGCCTGTGGGCCGGCGTGCGCTACATCATCGAGCAGTGGCTGGCGCAGTCCATCAACTTCACCACTGCCTTCATCTCAACGTCCGACGTACTGCGCCTGGCGCCGCTGCTCCTGGTAGCCGCGATCGTCCTGGCCGCAGCATCCTCGGCCTTCTCGCTGTCGAAGTACACAAAGGTCTGATCATCATGAACAGCCTGCACCGTGGCGAGGGCACCTCGTTCCTGAGCAGTGAGCGCTGCGCCGGGGCCTCAGTGGGGCGACGGCGTCCCGGGCGCCTTCGCCTGGGCGCGGCCGCTGCACTGGGCACCCTCGCTCTTGCGCTGGCGCCGGTGGTGGCCACGAGCACTCCGGCGGCTGCGGACGAGCGTTCGGACGCCGTCGAGCAGCAGCGGCAGGCCACCCAGCGCACGGCTGAGCTGACAGCCTCGCTGGAGGGCGTCTCCGCGGAGCTGGGGCAGGCCTACCTGGACCTGCAGGCGGCACAGACCGCGCTGAGCTCGGCCCAGACCGAGCTGGACGGCGCGGAGGCCACGCTGGCCCAGAAGCAGCGCGAGCAGCAGGCCGCTGCGGACCGGTTGTCCGTGGCGCAGGCGGATCTTGACACCCTGACGAGCCAGGCGGAGGAGTCGGCTGCCACGGCGAGCGCCCACCAGGACGCCGTCGCCTCGCTGGTGGTGTCCACCTACCAGGGCGACTCCTCCCTGACCTCGTGGACCTACGTGCTTGACTCTGAGTCGGTGGAGGATCTCAGCGAGCGCGCCTCCACGATGGAGATCGCCTCTGGGATTCAGGAGTCGGTGCTGGCAGCGGCTGAGCAGGAGCGGGCACAGGACGCAAACCGCAAGGCCCGTCAGGACGCCGTGACAGAGCGTGTCAGTGTCCTGGCACAGCAGGCGGACCAGGCCAAGGCGGCTGCCGAGGAGGCGGCGACGGCGGCGCAGGCTAAGCGCGACGAGGTCGCCACGCTGACCTCCCAGAAGCAGTCGGCCGCGGCGAGCCTGGAGTCCCAGAAGGCCGGGCTGCAGGAGCAGGTGCGTCAGTCGGAGGCTGACGCTGCTGCAGCAGCTCAGACGATTGCGGCGATCGACGCGCAGAACCGTGCGTCGTCGAGCTACACAGGTGCCTCCTCCGGGGCGGCTGCGGCTGCGGACCTTGGGAGCGGCGCGATTGGTCACCCGATTACCGGGCCGCTGACAGTCGCCTCCTCATACGGCTACCGTGTTCACCCCATTACGGGGGTCTACCGGCTGCACGCCGGAGTTGACCTCGTGGCCTCTCAGGGCACTCCGCAGTACGCAGCGGTCTCGGGTTCGCTCAGGCAGTTCCAGAGCGCAACCTGCGGCAACGGGATCATCCTGAACGGTGGGGTGATCAACGGCCAGTCCGTGGTCATCATCTACTGCCACCTGTCTGCCTACTCCGTGGGCAGCGGCGTCAACGTGACCAAGGGACAGCAGATTGGGCTGACGGGAATGACTGGTGGAGCTACCGGGCCCCACGTCCACTTCGAGGTCCACATCAACGGCTCGACGGTCAACCCGATGTCGCTGCCCGGTTTCTGAGCCGGTTCCTGGGCGGTGCTGCTCCGCGTAGGCTAGGCTCTTGCGCCTGTACGCGCCGTGAGCCGACGAGGAAAGGAGACGCGCATGGCTGCTAAGACGGACCGACCGAGGAAGCCCACCGTGGGGGAGCGGGCCAAGGCCGCCTCTGACGCCCACAAGACCATCGCCCGCAACAAGAAGGCGAGTCACGACTACTTCATTGAGGACCGTTACGAGGCGGGTCTGTCCCTGACCGGTACTGAGGTCAAGGCGCTGAGGATGGGGCGTGCCTCCCTGACTGAGGCCTGGATCGAGATCGACCGGCACGGCGAGGCCTGGCTCCAAGGGGCGCACATCCCGGAGTACCTGCAGGGCACGTGGAACAACCACTCGCCCAGGCGTAAGCGCAAGCTGCTGCTGCACCGTGCCGAGCTGGAGCGCCTGGCTCAGCGGGTCCAGGCCAAGGGCTACACCGTGGTGCCGCTGGAGCTGTACTTCATTGGCGGGCGGGCCAAGATCGAGATCGCCCTGGCACGAGGAAAGCAGGACTGGGACAAGCGTCAGTCCCTGCGCGAGGCCCAGGACAAGCGTGAGGCCGCGCGTGCCATGGCGGCGGCCAACCGGAGGCGGGGTTAGGCGCCGGAGCCTGTCGCTATTCGTCCTCAGTACCGTCGCAGTGCTATCAAGACTGCCGGTAGCCTGACTTCAGCTCAGTTACCGGAGGTATCGGGGAGGGCGCGTCCATGCAGCTCACCATGTCGTTACGACGCGAGGAAGTCCCTCGCGTCAAAGACGCTTTGACGACGCTTCGGCATCTCAGTCGCCAGGACGTGGCTGCGGCGGGGAGCCTGTACTTCCGCAGCTACCCGTTAGGCACCGTAGCTGACGAGGACGAGGCGATTGCCGATGTCCTGGCTGCGCTCGACGGGGAGTACGGAGAGTACCGTCCGGATCTCAATCTCGTTTGCGACGGTGTCGACGGCATCGTTGGTTGCATTATGGGTGTTGACTCGCCGCCTTGGCCTGACGTCAGCGATCAGGTCTTCATCATCGACCTCTTCGTTGACCCACGTCATCGGGGTCAGGGGATTGGGCGTGAGCTTCTGAGCGCATTCATCACCAACACTCCGGAAGGTCGGGCAATCGGGCTGCGGGTCGACAGCGATAATCATCCGGCGATTGCGCTGTATGAGTCTGTGGGTTTTCGGAGCGTTGCGTCGTCTCGCTAAAGAGTTTCGCCGTCGACGTGTTTAGGGCCTGTGGAGCCTTCTGACATAGTGGGCCTCGTGGCATGGGCTCACAGTGACGGTGGATAGCGTGGCCCGCGTGGCCCACGGCTGTTCGCTTGCCTGAAGCACTGCGGGTGCCGCTACCTGGCAGGGCGTCGACCTTCTCGCGAAGCTCCTTCGAGGCAGCCTTCATGGTGGCGGCCTCCGAGCGCAGGTTCTGGATCAGCGTCCACGCCTTGTCGGGGTTGAAGTCCTCGTCGCTTCCCCAGGGCGGGGTCGGCTTGGGCTCCTCCTTGACGTCAGCGTCGGTGGTCTGGATGGCGTCGTCTGCCATGGTGGGTGCCTCCTGGGCATGAGAGAACCCCGCAGGCGTCTCGCCTACGGGGCTAGGTGGTGGATACGTGAAGGAGGCTCCACCTGGCTTCAGGCAGGGCCTCCTTCAAGAAGTGTGGGTCTAGGCCGTCACTCGGACGGCGTTCGCGAGCTGTGCCATAACCTGCTGGGCGTCAAAGTCGTCCCGGGTGGCGAAGCACTTGGTCACTGACGCGACTATGGAGTCCGGAATCGTGATGCCGTGGTCCGCGGCCCCTCCAAGGGCTAGCGCAATGTCTACCGGTGCTTCTCCAGACCTCTCGTTGTCGGGGAACTGATCAGGGAGCGTTGTCTGGGCGAACGCCCAGACAACGTCTGCTAGGGCATCTTCGTCAGTCACTGCCGTCCCCCTCCTTCTTCGGGTTTCTTAGGTAAGCTTCGGACCTTACAGGATACCCGGTCCATACGAACCGTCCAGGGGTGTAGGACGTGAGAACTCGGATCGGATACCCGCAAGACTCGGACGTTACTGAGTACTGCAGGCCGCGGCGCCGCCAGACCGCCTTCGGGTCGTGGACCGTGTTGTGGATGGCCTGGGCGATCGCGGCGGGGTTGGACGTCTCGAACTCGGTCTTGCCTGGCCGCCGCGCCCCCTTCCCGTGCGTCTCGACGATGTGGTCGACCCCTGGCGTGTCGACGGTGATCTCCCCAATCTGGGACGGGAGGACCTCCACCGGGTTGCCGTCGGTGTCTATCGGGGTGTCCTGGCGGACGGGCAGGCGCGGGTGGGCGCCGATCCGGCGAGCCTCACGTACAAACGACTTCTCCTCGCTGCGGTCTCCTCGGCTCCACCTATCCAGGGCTGTGCGGATCTCTGCACCTTGCAGGCGGTGCTCGACGACCTTGCTGCCGGTGTCGTCCGTGACCTTCCAGGCGGCGACCTCGTCGTACTTGTCGGCCAGACGCTCCCAGTCCTCCTTGCCCCGCCAGGAGCGGGAGCTGTAGACAGGCACGGCCACGCACCGGCAGTTGTCGTGGTAGCGCTCCAGGCTAGATCCGTCCCTCGTGAGCGCTGCTTCCAGCGACGAGTAGACGGGGCCGCGTGCAGCGCACACGATGCAGAACCCACAAGCGGGCCTGTCTGCGGACGGGCGCAGCAGCCGAGCCCATGCGAAGGGCCGGCGTATCGTCCTACCCGTCTGGTCCGTGGGCAGGTCGTAGGTGATTCCGGCGTCGTCCAGGATCTGGCGGGCCTGAGCGAGGCGCGCAGCCTGCTCCTGACTGTCCTGCGCGTCCTCCTCGGCCCTGGCCTGCGACTGGGCCTCCAGCCAGCGGTGCTCTGAGCGAGTCAGGTTCTCCTGACCCTCGTCATCCTTCTCACGGCCGAGGTCAGTGTCGACCGAGTCCACGACGGTCTGGCGGGCCGCCATCTCCACGTGCCGTATCAGGGCCGTAGTAGCCCTCTGCTGAGTCGTGGGCGCGATGACAGGACCGCCAGCGGCGCGGATCTCGTCGCGCACCAGGGACGGGTCGTAGCGGGGCTCCGCCGGGAGGAACGCGGAGGCGCCGGCCTGGGTGCGAGCCTGGTCCTCCAGGTGGAGGAGTGCCGCGGCCCAGGCCCTGTGGCGCCCAATGGTGACGGCGTCAGCCAGGTAGGAGCGGTAGGCGCGTCCGGCAGCGTCCAGGACGGCGACACGCTCCGCCTCACTCATGCCCGCTGTGCTGACGGATGACACCGCCTGGGCGGCCCTGGCGGCGTCAGCGCGGAACAGGCGGACGATAGCGTCCAGTGCGGCCCGGAAGGTGGAGACGGACACCAGCCCTCCTGAGTGACGTAGTTGATCAGCCGACCATCGACTGCTGGTCGTGCGCGGCGGCGTCCTCCCGGGCCTGCTGCTCGGGAGTCAGTCGCAGCGCGTCCCTGGCGGTGGTGGAGGAGATGACACCCTGGGCCTGGGCCTGCAGCATGGCCGCCGTGTATGCGGACTGGGACGGTGTGGCCGGGTCGCGCCACTGCACCTCAAGGGTGGACAGGTCGGCGGCCTGCCCCTGCTTCATGAGCCCGAGCATGAGTCTGGCGACCTCCTCCAGGGCGTCGCCAAACATCTCCTGCTTAACCGGCTCTTCACGAACGAGGGTGTAGTCGGTTGAGCGCGTCGGTGGCCGGGTAGGGGTCGAGGTCTCCCGGATGATGGAAGTTCTTCACGCTCGCCATCCCGAAAGACCTCGACGTGCTCCACCCTACTT
>NZ_PKHA01000016.1:0-15950 GCF_002861525.1 Actinomyces urogenitalis
ACGGGCGACTCGAACACCTCCGCGGCTCCGCCCTCGGCTTCCGCAACCTCACCCACTACATCGCTCGGTCGCTGCTCGAAGCCGGAGGGTTTAGACCCGCGCTACACCCTCGTTCGTGAAGAGCCTCTTTGACGGTGCCGCGATCGGCCAGGGCTGGCCGGGCGACGAGGACAACGGCGAGTTCAGCGCCTGGTGGCTGCTGGTGTCCATGGGGCTCTACCCGCTGGACGTGGCCTCCGGGTTCTTTGTGCTCACCACGCCGCAGCTGCCGGCGGTGACCTGGACGCGGCCCGACGGCACGCGCCTGAGCGTGCGCACGCAGGGGGAGGGGATCTACAGCGCGGCGGTGAGCGTCAACGGCCAGGTCTGGACGAGTCCGCTCATCGCGGCCTCCCTCCTGCACGGGGACTGCGAGATCGTGGTGACGCTTAGTCCTGAGCCCACCGGCTGGGGTCGCGGTCAGGCGGGGCCGGGGTGGCTGGAGGGCCAGGGCTACCGCCATGACCTCACCTCGCGTGGTCGCCTGCTAGGGGAGAACGACGACGTCGCTCGCCTCACTGATGACGAGGGCGTCACGCCCGTGGATCTGGCCGTCGGTGCGCGCCTGGAGCTGGTGGCGGAGAAGGACGAGCCGGCGCGGGTGTGGACGCTGACGGCGGCCGAGCCTGGCGAGGTGGAGGTGAGTGTCTCGGTGCGTCGCCAGGGGGGGGCTGGAGTACGCCGGTAAACCGCCGGGTGACCGTCCGCTGGCCGGGTGAGACCCGCGTCCTGGAACTGCCGGGAACGTGCGCCTGGCCGGAGGGCGAGTGTGCCTGGCCGGAGGCTGGTGGTGCGCCGATGGGTGAGCGTGCGTGGCCGGAGCCTGACGGTGCCGCGAGCTGTCCTGGTGGCGTGCCTGCGGAGTTCGGCGACCTGTCTTTGGCGCCGACCGTCGAGGCAGTGCGCTGGACTTTCCCATCTGGAGCCCGCCTGACCCAGCTGGAGGTGCTGTAGGGCCCTGGGGCACGAGCCCTTCTGGGCCCGGCCTGACGCCTGCCTGGGCTTACTCCGGCCCTGCGAGCCCCGCTAGCCGCTCAAGGTCCGACCGCCTGCGCATCCACCGACCACCAGTGTTCGGTACAGGCTCAGCCGCGTCGACTTCCACCGACCACTTGTTGCTCGACGGACCACTTGTTGCTGGACCGACTGCGGTATTCGCGCGATTTTGGTGGTCGGAGGGGCAACACATGGTCGGTGGAGGTTTGAGTGGTCGGTTGAGTTTGGCGTGGTCGGTCGTGGGTTCTGATCGCGGGTCTTTCCTGCCTGGTTCGACCGCCTGCGTCTCGACGGACCACGCATGTTCCGACCGACCACCTACACCGCCACCGACCACGTATGTGCCGGCTGACCACTTGTTGCTCGATCGACTGCTGGGGGGCGGCGCTCGTTCGACCACCTGCGCCTCGACGGACCAGGCATGTTCCGACCGACCACCAGTGTTCGGCGCAGGCTCAGCCGTGCTGACGTCCACCGACCACCTGTTGCTCGACGGACCACTTGTTGCTTGCCCGACCGCGGCATTTGCGTGAATCTGGTGGTCGAAGGAGCAATACATGGTCGGTGGAGACTTGAGTGGTCGGTCGAGGTCGGCGTGGTCGATCCCGGAGAGGGAAACGCCGATCCCGGAGGGGAGGGGGGAAACACCGTCCCCGGGCGAGGGGGAGTGCGCGAGGAGAACTCGTGAGGGGAGTGCGCCCCGCCATGGCGGCGATGAAGGCTCCGGCGCCGGACCGGCCCCCGGGCGAGGGGAGTGCACGACGCGAACTCCCGAGGCGAACTCGCGAGAAGGGAACCAGAGGGAGGGAACTGCCCTACTCTCCGGCCGGCCCGAAGGTCGGCACCTGCTCAGGCGCCAGCGTGCCCGTGGAGTGGCTGACCAGCGACACCGCCTCGCGCAGCCCCATCCACCACTGCTCACGCGGCCGGCGCGAGTCGCGGTCAAGCTGGTCGTACATGCGCTCCAGCGGGTGGTGGGCGATCGCGCCCTCAACCAGCCCCACATAGCTGGACTGCGTGCCACCGCGCTCCAGCTCCTCAGCCAGCAGCCCCAGGGCGTTGTGCACCAGCTTGGTCGCCATGATGCGGTCAAAGGGCGTGGGATCCCCACCCTGCTGGACGTGCCCGATGATCGCCTGGCGCACGTCGTACAGGCCCTTGCCCTCCTGCGCGAAGATCTTGGCCAGCACGTCCGTGGTGTAGTTCTCGCTGGCCCGCTCGTTGCGCACCACCAGGTAGAGCTTGCGCCCGGAGCGGAAGGACTCCACCATGCGCTCAGAGTCCGCGGCCAGCTGCGTCAGCGTGATCCCCTCCTCGTGGAGGTAAACCTGCTCGGCCCCGGCGGCGATAGCACTCATGAGGGTGAGGTACCCGCACTTGCGGCCCATCGTCTCGGTGACGAAGCAGCGGTGCGAGGCCGCGGCCGACTGCTTGACGGCGTCCAGGGACCGCACGGCGTTGTTGAGCGCCGTATCCGCGCCAATGCTCAGCTCGCTGCCGGGCAGGTTGTTGTCGATCGAGGCGGGCACGCACACGATCGGGATGTTGAAGGCGGGGTAGCGGTCCCTCTCGCGCACCAGCAGGTGGGAGGCGAGGTAGGCGTTGTACCCGCCGATGACCAGCAGGGCGTCGATCCGGTGGGACTCGATGGAACGGCCCAGGGTGTAGAGCTGCTCCACCGTGGGGATCTCGCGGCGCGTGCCGAGCTCGGCCCCACCGTCACCGACCCATCCCTCCACGTCGTCCCAGCTCAGCTCACTGACCCGCCCGTCGATCAGGCCCGGGAACCCACCGTGCACGCCGAGCATGGTCATCCCGTGGTCCAGCCCCAGGCGCACCGCGGCGCGCGCGGCGGTGTTCATGCCCGGCGCGAGCCCTCCGGCGTGGATGATCGCCACGCGCCGGGCCGCGGCGAGCTCGCTGGCCGACGGCGCAGCCGCCTCGTGGTGCAGCTCGCCTAGTGCCGCGGGGTCGAGCTCGGGCGGGGTGGACATGGTCTCGAAGATGGACAGCATCTGGCCGAAGCTGTTCCCGCGCGCGGCCACCGCCCCCTCGAAGTCCTGGGCGGCCACGAGGTCCTTGACGGCGCGCGTGGCGGCGATCTGCTCCATCATGGGCAGGCGGTGGATGCGGTTGTGGCGTTCGGCGATGATGACCGGCTCGGAGTCGGTGGTGGCGGTGAGCACCTCGCGGGCGGCCGCACATCCCAGCAGCGTGGACATCCAGCGGTCGTAGGCGCTGGGCTGTCCACCGCGCTGGACGTGGCCGAGGATCGTCACGCGCGCGTCCTCGCCCAGGCGGTCCTTGAGGATGACGCGCACGTCCTCGGCGGTGATGCGGTTGCCCTCGCGGTCGGTGGCGCCCTCAGCCACGATGACCATGGACTCGCGGCGCCCGGCCTGGCGTCCCTTGTGCAGCTTGAGGCACATGTCCTCCTCCCAGCCCTCACCCGGCGGAAGCTCGGGCACGAGCACGTAGTCACAGCCACCGGCCACCGCCGCCATGAGGGCGAGGTAGCCGCAGTGGCGGCCCATGACCTCGACCACGAAGGTGCGCTGGTGGGAGGCGGCGGTCGAAGAGATGTCGTCAATGGCCTCCAGGATGCGGTGGAGGGCGGAGTCGGTGCCGATCGTCATGTCGGCGCCCACGAGGTCGTTGTCGATCGAGCCGACGATCCCGGTGACGATGAGCGCGGGGTGGGCGGCGCCGACCTCGGGGCTCACCCGGCCGCTGGCCACGAGCTCGTCCACGAGGCCGGGCCAGTTGTGGCGGAACTCGTTGGTGCCGGTCAGTGAGCCGTCCCCGCCGATGACCACGAGCCGGTCGATGCCGTGCTCGAGCAGGTGGGCGGCGGCGTCGAGCTGGCCGGAGCGCTCGCGGAACTCGGCCGAGCGGGCGGTGCCGATGATCGTGCCGCCCTTGTGGAGGATAGAGCCCACGGAGTCCCACTCCAGGGGGCGGATGCCGTCCCCGCCGGCCACGGCCCCGGCCCAGCCTTCCATGACGGCGTAGGGCTGGGCACCCATGCGCAGGGTGGCGCGGACGACGGCGCGCACGGCCGCGTTCATTCCCTGGGCGTCCCCGCCGGAGGTGAGGATGCCGACCCGCACCCGCTCGCCGTCGGGCGTGAGGATCGCCTCCTGGCTGGTCGTGGGCTCGGGGCGCGTGGCGTGCTGGTCCATGGGTGTCCTTCCCGCAGGGTCGTCAGGCCCCATTGTGGTCGCTCGGGTGCCGGGCGTCACCTTCCCTTGGCCGGCAGGCGTGACGACGGCGGTGCTTGCGTCGGCACGTTGCGGACCTTGGTCCTAACTCCTGGTCGCGTTTACGCCCGTGTGATGGGGGTCGCGCGCTAGGCTCGTGCGCGGATCATCCCGGTGCGGCGCAGGCAGGTCGCCGCGGCCAGACGGGAACCGGACCCGGAAGGACATGACGTCTATGGACCTCTACGAGTACCAGGCGAGGGAGCTGTTCGCGAAGCACGGGGTTCCCGTGCTCGGCGGGCAGATCGCCACCACCCCGGAGCAGGCCGAGCAGGTGGCCACTGAGCTCCTGAACTGCGGCACCGACCTCCTTGTGGTCAAGGCCCAGGTCAAGACCGGCGGACGAGGCAAGGCCGGTGGCGTCAAGCTCGCCCGCTCGGCGGCTGAGGCCCGCCAGCACGCTGAGGCGATCCTCGGCATGGAGATCAAGGGCCACACCGTGCGCACGGTGCTCATCTCCGAGGGTGCGGACATCGACTCCGAGTTCTACTTCTCCATCCTCCTGGACCGCGCCGAGCGCCGTTACCTGGCCATGTGCTCGCGCGAGGGCGGCATGGAGATCGAGACCCTGGCCAAGGAGCGCCCCGAGGCGCTGGCCCGCGTGGCCGTGGACCCGATCGAGGGCATTACCCCTGAGGTCGCCGCGCGCATTACGGCTGAGGCCGGCTTTGAGCCCGGTGCCGTGGCCGACGCCGTGGCGCAGGTCATCGGCCGGCTGTGGGAGGTCTTCACCGCTGAGGACGCCACACTGGTGGAGGTCAACCCCCTGGTCCTGACCCCGAGCGGCACGGTGCTGGCGCTGGACGGCAAGGTGAGCCTGGATGACAACGCCTCCTTCCGTCACCCCGAGCACGCCGCCCTCAAGGACACCTCGGCGGCGGACCCGCTGGAGACGCGTGCCAAGGAGGCTGGGCTGAACTACGTGCGCCTGACCGGTGAGGTGGGGGTGCTCGGCAACGGCGCGGGCCTGGTCATGTCCACCCTGGACGTGGTGGCGGGCGCTGGCGAGCGCCACGGCGGCATGCGCCCGGCCAACTTCCTGGACCTGGGAGGCGGGTCCTCGGCGGAGGTCATGGCCACGGGCCTGGAGGTGGTGGCGAGCGACCCGCAGGTGCGCGCGATCCTCGTCAACGTCTTCGGCGGGATCACCTCGTGTGACACGGTGGCCAACGGCATCGTGACGGCGGTGAGCACCCTGGAGGACTTCGACAAGCCGATCGTGGTGCGCCTGGACGGCAACAACGCCGCTCTGGGGCGCCAGATCCTGGCCGAGGCCGCGATCGACGGCGTCACGGTGGTGGACACGATGGACGGCGCGGCTGACGTCGTCACCGCCCTGGCCGAGAAGATCGGTCAGAACGCAGCAAGCAGCGAGCAGGGAGCCTGAGGACCATGAGCATCTTTCTTGACGAGTCTGACCGCGTCATCGTCCAGGGCATGACCGGCTCGGAGGGACGCAAGCACACCCGTCGCATGCTGTGCGCGGGCACCCAGGTGGTCGCGGGCGTCAACCCCCGCAAGGCGGGCACCACGGTGGTCTTTGACGTCGAGCCCATCGGCCCCGGTGCCGGCACCGGGGAGGCCGGCGAGGTGGAGGTTCCGGTCTACGGCACGGTGGCTGAGGCCCGCGAGGCCACGGGCGCCACGGTCTCCGTGGTGTTCGTGCCCCCGGCCTTCGCCAAGGGCGCGGTGATCGAGGCGGTGGACGCCGGCATGAGGCTCGTGGTGGTCATCACCGAGGGCATCCCGGTGGCGGACGCGACCTACTTCCGTTCCTACGCCGCTTCCAAGGGTGTGCAGATCATCGGTCCGAACTGCCCGGGCATCATCTCCCCGGCGCGCTCGAACGTGGGCATCACCCCGCCGGACATCACCGGCCCCGGCCCGATCGGCCTGGTCTCCAAGTCCGGGACGCTGACCTACCAGCTCATGCACGAGCTGCGGGACCTGGGCTTCACCACCTGCATCGGCATCGGTGGCGACCCGGTGGTGGGCACCACGCATATCGACGCCCTGGCCGGCTTCGAGGCGGACCCGGACACCAAGCTCGTGGTCATGATCGGTGAGATCGGTGGTGACGCGGAGGAGCGGGCGGCTGCCTACATCAAGGACAACATGACCAAGCCGGTGGTGGCCTACGTGGCCGGCTTCACCGCGCCTGAGGGCAAGACGATGGGCCACGCCGGCGCGATCGTCTCCGGCTCCTCGGGCACGGCGGCGGCCAAGAAGGAGGCCCTGGAGGCCGTGGGCGTGCGCGTGGGACGCACCCCCACCGAGACCGCGGACATCGCCCGCGAGCTCTACCGCGCGCTGTAGCGGCCCCGCGCACGCGGCAGGCAGGCCCGGCCCGGCAGGTGGCGCACTGACGCCCCGCCGGGCCGGGCCTGCCTGCGCCCGGTGTGCCTGGTCCTCGCGGTAGTCTGACGGCGGCCCAGGTCAGAGGGGTTGACGGCGTCGCCCGCAGCAAGGGAAGGCAGAGCACTGAAGAGCGCACTGAAGGACAACTCGCTGCTCGCACGTGCCGGTGCCCGCACGCGCTCCCTGCGCCTGCCTGCCCTCCACCTGCCGCCTGACTGGCCTTTTGCCGTGCGCGCAGGGGCGGAGGCGGTGCTTGGCGGCTGGCTCGTGGTCATCGTGCTCACCCTGGCGGTCTACATGGCGACCTCGTCGATGGATGCCGCCGCGGCCCTGTCCGTGGGTGCGGCTCTGCGCACGGGCAGCGCCCTGTGGTCGCTGGGGCTGGGCGGCGGATACGGCTCGCCGAGCGAGCCGGCTGGCGCGATTGAGCTGCCGTTGCTGGGCCTGACGCTCCTGCAGCTCCTCCTGGCCCGTTCGGCCGTGCGCCGCGCGCACCTGCGTACTGCGGCCTCCGGCGGCCTGGTGGTGGGTACGACGACGGCGCTGGCTGCCTTCCTGCTCCTGCTCACCTCGCCGGGCGGCTCGCGTACCTGGCCGGCGATCGTGGGCACGGCCTTGCTGACCGCGGTGGTGGTGGGGGTAGACCTCCAGCGCCGGGGTTTGGGGTCCCAGCGCCTGACGGGCTGGTGGCATGAGCGCCCGGCCTGGGTGAGTCCGGCCCTGGTGCTCACGCGGGATGCGGCCGTGGCCCTGGTGGCTGCGAGCGTCCTGGTGCTCCTGGCGGCGGTGGTCGACGGCGCCGCGCGCGTCTCCCGTCTCCATGACGCCCTGGCTGGGGGAGGGGTGATCGCCTCGCTCGGCCTGGTGCTCCTGCAGCTGGGCTGGGTGCCGACCACGCTCGTGTGGGCCCTGTCCTGGCTGGCGGGGCCGGGCTTCATTGTGGGCGCGGGCTCGACCTTCACGCCCGACCACGTGGTGGCCGGCGCCGTACCGACTCTGCCGCTGCTGGGCCTGCTGCCCACCGCTCCGGTGGGAGGCGAGGGCTCCAGCGCTGGCCTCTACCTGCCGATGGCGCTGACGGCGGTGGCGCTGGTCATCGTGTGGGTGCGTCGGCGCCGCCTGCGGGCGCTGCCGCTGGCCCAGGTGGTGATCGCGGCGGTGGCTGCGGCGCTGATGGTGGCGCTCGGGGTTGGCGCCTGCTGCCTGGCTGCCTCAGGCTCGATCGGTCCGGGCAGGCTCACCGAGGTTGGCCCGAACACCCTCATGACGGTGGTCCTGCTGCTGGTGGAGCTTGGCGTGGGCCTGGTGGCGGCTGCCGTGCTGGTCCACCCGCGCACTCGAGTGGCCACGGAGCACGGTGTGCGTCAGACGGTGTCGGCGGCCGGATCGGCCGCGGCGAGCACGCGTGAGAAGGTCGAGGCCGGTGCGCGTGCGGCCCAGGAGCGCAGAGAGCGCGTGCGCGCCGAGCGTGAGGCCGCGCAGGCCGGGGACCAGGAGGCCGCCGATCCGCAGGCTGCCGGATCCGCCGGCGGCGAGGCTCCTCGCGTCGAAGTGATCGAGGACCAGGCGGATGTGGCGACGACGGAGCTGACCCAGGTGAGAAAGGAAGGCAATGATGCCGACTGACAACGCTGTTCCCAGCAACGTGATCACGTCCTCCACGGCCGGGCCTGCCCGGCTCGTCGTCCTCGTCTCTGGCACGGGCTCGAACCTGCTGGCCCTGCTGCGCGCCTGCCAGGACCCGGCCTACGGCGCCGCCGTGGTGGGCGTGGTGGCGGACAAGGAGTGCGCCGGCCTGGGCCACGCCCGCGCTGCCGGCGTGCCGGCCGTAGTGGTGACGCCGCGGGACTTTGCCGATCGTGCTGACTGGGACCGCGCCCTGGCTGAGGCCGTGGGCGCGCTGGAGCCCGAGCTCGTGGTCTGCGCCGGATTCATGCGCCTGCTGGGCGAGCCTTTCCTGGCGCGCTTTGAGGGGCGCATCCTCAACACCCACCCCTCGCTGCTACCGGACTTCCCGGGCGCGCACGCCGTGCGGGACGCCCTGGCAGCCGGCGCCACCCGTACAGGCGCCTCGTTGTTCTGGGTGGACGCGGGCGTGGACACCGGCGCGCTCATCGCCCAGGTGGAGGTGCCGGTGCTAGAGGGGGACACTGAGGAGACCCTCACTGACCGGGTCAAGGCTGCCGAGACCCCGCAGCTGGTGGAGCAGGTCGGCCGCCTGGCGCGGGTGGGGAAAGGTTCCCTCTAGCTCTCAGGCTCCGAACGGTGGAGCCTGTGCGACAGGTAGAGGGCTGGGAGAAGCATCAGCATCGCTGTTCCTCCCACCTCCTCAGCCATCGCTGACTCATGGGTGAGCATGAGGATGAAGGACCAGATGAACAGGCCTGACAGCACGATGAAGAAGGCCCTCAGGTCAAGGTCCGCGAGGCGTCTCATCTGCGTCATCGCCGCATCTCTCAGTAGGCAAAGGCTGTGCTGGTGACACGGCTAATGATACTGCCCCCTTGGGTGCGCCGCTCCTCGTAGATGAGTCCCATGCCTCTAGGCCTTCCTGACCACGCTGCCTCGGCGCAGACGCGTCCGTGTCATGCGGAGAGAAGCCGCCATCGGTGGCCCGGCCTCCATGTACCGCTGAGCACCTTCCCTGCTCAAAGGGAAGGAGCCGTCAGCCCACCTCAACCTGCTGCGGAGCAGCCTGCTGGCGTAGGAAGCGGAAGCCGCTGGTGGCGGGGTCGTAGGCGAAGACTGCTTCTTGGATCTCGCCGTCCTCGGCGTAGTCGGCGTCCTCGCCCTGGCCGATCACCACCTCGATGACGCCGTCCACCGCCTGCGCTGCGACGGGTGTGTCAAAGGGGTCGAAGCCCAGCACGGACACCAGCTCACTGGCCTGCGGGATCGCGGCCTGCGTGAAGCTGGCGCCAGCGTCCTGCGTGATCGCCAGGGAACCACGATCGTTCCCGAAGATCCCCAGGCTCGGGCTCACCCAGGTTGCGAGCGTCATGTCATTGGTGACGGCGCTTGGCACGGGCACCTTCTGCCAGGTGAGGCCGGCGTCGGGCTCCTGGGCGTCCACCTGGGCCCGCCACGCACCGTAGTAGGAGGACCCCAGCGCCCGGTCCACGGCAAAGCCCACGCCCACGGTGCCCTCGGCATAGGAGACGAAGGACGTCTGCGGGTCGCCCTGGCCGATCACGCTGCGCTGCCAGCTGGTGCCTGCGTCCAGGGAGTAGAGCAGACTCACCTCCTGGCCCTGGCCCTGGCCCTGGCCGCTGTCCGGGCCGTAGAAGAGGAAGCCTGTGAACTCAGACGAGACCACGTAGCCTCCTCGGTCCAGGCTGGTGCGGGGCAGGGAGCTGGCCGCGGCGGTAACGCCCTCGTAGCCGCCTGGGACGGTGATCCAGGTGGCCCCGGAGTCATAGGTGACGTCGAGCTCGCCCTCGCGGATCCGGTAGGTCGCGGGCACAGAGGTGTCCGGCAGGATCTCGACCGGTGGCTCCTCCCGCAGACTCGGATCGGTGCTGATCTGGTACTGGACAGGTGTGATCACGCTGATGACGCGGTAGCCACCGGCCGTGGGGGACAGCTCGAGCACCAGCTGCCCGACGATCCGGGAGCCCTGGCGGTAGAGCACCGTGGACTGGCCGGTGAAGGCTGAGCTGGTGAAGTGCTCGATCGCGGGCAGGCGTGGGTGGAGCCCCACGTCCACCTGGACCCAGGCGCGGTTGCCGATGGTCTCCTGGCTGCGCTCGTCTGCCAGACCGAGCCACTGGATTTGAGTGGCCGAGCCGCCAGAGAGCTGGAAGGACGGGGAGACGGTGAGTGAGCGGTGCTGTTCCACCCACTGACCGAACCATCGCCTCACGGCCGGGACCACGCTGGCCTCGTCCAGCGCCAGCTCACCTTGCGCGGTTTCTGCAACGGCTCCGGCCTCCGCGCCGGAGCTGCCGACGCCGGAGCCTGCCTTTCCGCTGTCGTCTTGCGTGGCGCTGAGGGCAGGGATGACCTGGCCGGGGATGCCGGGCTCCTCGTAGCGCAGCCAGAAGGCGCTCAAGACGGCAGCTGCGATGAAGACGAGCGCGAGGAGGATGAGACAGACCAGCAGGAGGGGGCGCACGCGCCTGCGTGGCGCGCGCTGTGGCTCCGGCGAGGCGACCATGTGGTGGGCCTTAGCGTGTGGTGGGAGCCAGAGCCCTGCGGACGGCCTCGATCGACCAGGCCCACACCACGTGCCCGGCGGCCTCGGACATGTGCTCCTGCCAGGGCTGCTCGGTGGCCGCAGGGACGGTGCCCAGCGCCGGCAGAAGACCCAGGTGGAAGCCGGCCCACACGCCAAGGCCGTAGACCGCCCCGCCGCCGGCGGTGATGGCGGGGCAGCGTCGGGCGGCGACGCAGTAGGGGACGGCCATGGCCACGGAGAAGGCGTGGTGGACGGCCAGGCCCGTCACGGGGACCTGGTTCTCGTTGAAGGTGACAGTGGCCTCGCGGACCTCGGCGGGGATGCCCAGCTGCTCGAGCAGGTGCATCGGCGGGTTGGGGTCGTCACGCTCCGGGGTGCGTGGGGGCAGAGCAGCCTCCCAGCCGATCTTGACCATGCCGGAGACCAGGCCGGCGAGCATGCCGACGCCGGCGGCCTGGAGAAGGGAACCACGAGCGGGGCGGCGTCGACGGGAGCGTGCGGGGCAGCGAGTGAGCATGAGGACCTCCTTGTCATGCGGCTAGCCGCAACCGGCCGCGCTGGGACTCAAGTCAAGGGTAGTGGGCGGTGCAAGACAGGGAGTTGGTCCGATCGCATCGGCCGCTCGGTGAAGTCGAACATAGGTGTGTTCTCTGTGAACTGTCTTGGTAAAGTGAGTGTGTATCCCCTTGTCCCAGCCGTCGCAGCTATTCCCCCGAAAGAGGAGACTTGTGATGCATCGTTTACCCCGCTTCAAGAGGACCTTGTCGGTTCTCACGGCGGCCTTGGTGTCCCTCACCTTGGTGTCGCCGGTGACTGGAGCCTTTGCTGAAGATGACCCCGCGCCTGTCGCCGCGGTGACTGAGGTGGCAGAGGAACCCGCCTCTGAGGCTCCCGCGCCACAGGAGGCTGCCGACGCCGCCACAGACCCGGCTGCAGATCCTGCCACTGAGGAAGCTGCAGCGGCTCCGGTTGCTCCTGACGTCAGCGTCGAGAAGGACGCTGCGATGGACGATGCTGCCGCTGAGCCTGCCGTCCTCACCGAGCTATGGGTCAATGGCTCCACGGGCGATGACGCCAACGCCGGCGCCGCGGACGCCACGGCGCTTAAGTCCCTCGCGAAAGCTCTCGAGCTTCAGAAGAACTCGAACGGCGCGATCAAGACGATTCACGTGGCGGGCGCCTTCGACGCGCTCCCGGCCGCCACGATCCCCGCCGGGGTGACCCTGGTCGTCTCCGCGGACACGACGATGGCAGGCGCCGGTGCCAATGGTCTCACCCTCGCCAAGGGCTCCACCCTCAGGGGTGAGAACGGCGTGACGCTCTCCATGAGCGGTTTCGACACCGCGATCCTCGTGCAGAACGGCGCGACCCTCACCGACGGCACCTACGTGCTCAACGGTAACAAGGTGGGTCTGAACGCCCAGGGCGCCATCACCGGTACCAGCCGTGAGGCCCTGAACATCTCGATCGACTCCACGACCGGTGCCCAGACGGGCCGCGCGTTCTTCTACTCAGGCACCGCGCGGTTTGCTCACGCCACGCTCAAGGTGTCCGGAATCCCTGTGATGGCAAAGAAGGATGATCCAGACTATGGCCCCTGGGGCGGGCGCGGCGCGTCACTTTACCTAGACGATGTCTCAATGTCCACAGAGGGAATCCGTTTCAATGTCCAGGGCGCCAGCTCCACCGTGCAGATGAAGGACTCTACATTCATGGTGAAGGGCACCTTCACGAAGAAGAACTTCTTCGGCTTCGTCCTCGACAAGGAAGCGCTGGGCTTTATCGGTGGCACCCCCTCGCTGATCGAGGGTTCCCACATCATCGTGGACGGCGCAGTCTTCACGATGCAGGGGCGCCAGACCTATCGGAACTCAACCATCGAGGTCAAGAACTCCGGCATGGGCGCCATGAACATCAACTGGGGCGCCAACGTCACCTTCGACAGCTCGACGATCAAGGTGGACGAGAACGTCAGCCAGACGAAGATCGTCGTCGGCGGGTCAAGCGAGGCGGTCAACGATCGTTCCTCCGTCACGCTCACGGGTGACACTGTGCTCCTGACCCCGGCGAAGGGCACGGGTGCGACCACCTATGACGGAATTGCACTCGGTCCGACCGGCCAGGCCTTCGTGGTGACCGGCGGGTCGTATCTCACGGCCTTTGATGGCAAATCGAACCTTGCCAATACCCAGGCCACCAACGGTGAGGCCAATGGCAACGAGAAGCTCTCCCTCTTCACACTCGCCGATTCGTCGGTGAGTGTGTTGAACCCCTTGAACAAGAACGGCCAGGCCTATGAGTACCGCGTCGCTAACGCCACGAGCGACGGCCAGAAGCACGTGTGGGTCCCGGCCGCCACGATGACGTTCGCGCTGAACGACCCTGCTCTCGCCGACGACGCGAAGATCTCTGCAGCGAAGTTCGCTGACAAGTCCACGGCTGATAAGACCGTGAAGGCTATTCGTGGTCATGCGGTGGCGGTGGCGAGCTCGGTGGTGGCGGGTTCGACTGAGGTGCCGGCTGAGCCGTCGGCTGAGGGGTATGAGTTCCTGGGTTGGTTCTACAAGGATGCCTCCGGCAAGGAACAGGCATTCGACGCGGCTGCCACGGCCGTGACTGGCGACATGACGGTGTACGCGAAGTGGGAGAACCCGGCCGTGAAGTACAGCGTGGTCTATCACACGAACCTCGCTACGGATACCGCCTACTCGGCGACTTACAGCGCGCCCGACCGCGCCTACACGGCGATCTCCGTTGCGGACGCTGCCGCCAAGGAGCCTGCATTCAACGCCCAGGGTCGTACTTTCGTGTCCTGGAATACGAAGGCTGATGGTACGGGTGAGACTGTGAACCCGGGCGATGATCGCACGCTCGCCGAGGATGTGGCGAGTGTGGACCTCTATGCCCAGTGGCAGCTGAACGTCACCCCCTTCCCCTACCAGGGCACCATCAATGCTGACATGTGGGGTGATTCTGCCTCGGGTCAGGCTGACAGCAAGTCGGCGTTGATCGTGGACGCGGATGCGGGCGAGTCCTTCAGCCTGACTGGTGCGGTGGACGTCTCGGCCATCAAGCAGCAGATGACCGCCATCGAAGGGCAGTTCCCGGGCGTGAAGCCGGAGGACATCAGGCTCTCGGGCACTGCGTCCACCTTCACGGCCGCACTCACGCTGCCTGAGGGGGTCACCGTTCCCTCTGACCTCGATGCCTCGAAGGTCCAGGCTGAGGGTCTGGGCAGCCTCTTCAAGGTCGACGATGTCACCGTGAGCGGGCGGACCGTCACGGTGAAGCTTGGTCTCACCCAGTCCTTCGATACCTACCTCGGCCTCAAGGAGGCCGTGAATGGTGCGGGCAACGGAGTAGCACCAACTGGGGCGGCTTTCCGGGCTGCTCCCACGAGCCCGTTCACAGACCAGATCACCCTGACGATTCCGGGCTTCACGCTCGCTGAGGGCGTCGGCGCTGGCGAGCTCACGGCCACGGGAACCGTGGCGGGCTCCATGCAGGCCCTCGCCCAGGGTGGGGACGCTGCCGTCAAGTTCGACTTGTCCTGGAATGGTACCCAGGTCGAGGGCGGTAAGGACGTTCGTGCCACTGACGACACCACCATTCAGCAGACGATCCTCGTGAAGAAGGCTCTTGAGCTGGGGCTCCCGGCGGACATGCTTGCTTCGGCGCAGCGCGCCGGCGAGGCTGCCCCAAGTGCGGGGACTGACACCACGAGCAAGGCTCCTCTTGGCGTCTACCAGGGTGACAAGATCAACCTGACCGGCACGATTGATACTAAGGGCATCAAGGACCAGATGGTCGGCATCGAGGCCACGTACGGCGTGGTAAACGACGAGAACGGCCAGAAGGCCATTTCGATCGCCGACCCCGCCTCCACCTTCACGGCCACCTTCACGGTGCCTGAGGGCATGACGCTCCCCGCGGTCCTCACCAAGGACACGGTGGTTGACACCGGGTTCGCTGACACCTTCGAGGTGAGCGATCTCAAGGTTGAGGGCAAGACCGTCACCGTCACCTTCAACCTGAAGAACGCTTCGGGCATCAAGACCTACGCCGACCTCAAGGCGGCCGTGTATGCGCTTGATGACACGATGAAGCTCACCGTCCCAGGTATCGCGATCGACGAGGGCGTGGCCGACGGCACCGAGCTCACCGTCACCGGCGGGGTCTCCGGTACCTTCAGCGCCGTGGCCACCGGCGAGTCGGGCAAGGTCCGCGACTTCTCGTTCAAGTGGACCGGCACGCAGACTGATGAGGGCCGCGACGCGCGCGCCACGGGCGACGTGATCCAGCTCACCGTCGCTACGCCGACCCCGCTTGACCTCGATCTGCCGTCCGACATCCTTGGTGATGGCGAGACCGAGCACGCCTCCGTGCACCAGACGCTGCGCGGCGACACCGTGGACCTGACGGGCGCGGTGGACATCACCGGCATCAAGGAGCAGATGGAGGCCATCGAGGGCCAGTTCAACAAGCCCGACCCGAAGACGATTGCCGTGGACCTCAAGGGCTTCGGTTTCACGGCGACGATGACGGTGCCTGAGGGCATGGAGCTGCCCACGGACCTCTCAAAGGTCACGGCGGACGGCCTCGCACGCACCTTCAAGGTCTCCTCCACCAAGGTTGATGGGAAGACCTTCACGGTCACCTTCGAGCTTGCGGACCGGCTGACGAGTGGGTCTGAGCGGATCACGAACTACTTCCAGCTCAAGCAGGCCGTGGCTGCGGCAGGTGTCGCTGAGGGCGAGAGCTCCTGGCTCAAGATCACTGTGCCGGGTGTGAAGGTCACCCAGGATGCGCCCCTGAACACGGACCTCACGGTGACCGGCGCCGTGTCCGGCTTCTTCAAGGCCGTGGCCACGGGCGCCTCGGGAACCCAGCGCACCTTCTCGTTCCGCTGGAACGGCAGCCAGTGGGCGGATGGTAAAGACGCGGCGGCGCCTGACGGCGACGCCTCGATCCGCTACACCACGCGTATCCCGGCGCCGATGGCGCTCACGCTCCCCGGCGATATCCTCTCCGGCGGTGACACCGAGCATGAGGCGGTCTATGCCGTCTACCCGGGCCGCACGCTCGACCTCACGGGCGCGGTCAAGATCGACGGCATCAAG
>NZ_PKHA01000017.1:0-13398 GCF_002861525.1 Actinomyces urogenitalis
AAGTAGGGTGGAGCACGTCGAGGTCTTTCGGGATGGCGAGCGTGAAGAACTTCCATCATCCGGGAGACCTCGACCCCTACCCAGCCACCGACGCGCTCAACCGACTACACCCTCGTTCGTGAAGAGCCCCATAACACCTCCCATTCACTAGTTAGCTAAGTTGCTTACAAAATGGGTAAAAAAGAGAACCCGACTCGTAGCGAATGAATTACGCGGCGAGCTTCAGGTTCTTGATGCGGATTGCGGCAGCCTGCTTAGAAACCTCGAAAGTCCTAGCGAGTTCCCGGACAACACGGCGCTTGCGTCGCTCATCCAATGATCGCCAGCCTTCGGGGGCAAGCTCGGTGAATGCCTGCGAGAACGGGTCGCGGGGCATGAGCAGCGCAGCCCCGAGGTAGTTGGCTTGGAACTCGGCGCGGTCTACCTTGTTGTCGGCGCGAACGCCCTCCGAGGTAGTAGTGAACGGGCGATACCCTGTTCCTCCCTTGCACTTCATCCGAGGGTCTCGGTAGTAGATATGCCGATGCAGGAGGAGGTGAGCGTACTCATGGGCAATCGTGAAACGCAGTCGACTGTCCGGGGAGTCACGCAAGGCATCGTCGTCGATAACGATTGTTCGTTCTGGAAAAACGATGTCAACCCTTGCGCCGGTAGACTCGAAGACAGGGATGGACAGCTCCTGGAAGATCGACATTCCAAGCACGCTGCCGTCCGACGAAAGCCGCTGATAGTCCAGTGCCGCTCCCAGGTGAAACTCGGCGAAGCTGTCGACGTCGAGCGGGATAGGCGCCACCAGTTGAGCGCCACCGGCGAATTTCTCGAGCTCCTTCTCTGCGCGAGCCTCGAGTCGCTCCTTACTGAGGTATTTGGGGTCAAGGCTCACTGGTCAGCTTCCCCGCCTTCAATGATGTCGATGATGTCCCGCCACTGCTGGTCACTCAGGTCATGTTCTTTCGCCCGGCGAAGAGCGACGCGAGCCATGTCGGTTTGCATAATGTAGCCCGACAGGTCGGTAGACACCTGGTTCTCGCGAGTCAATGCTGCCAGGTCATACATCCGCTCCCTCTCGGAGCGGGAGAGTCGCAATGTCTCGGCGATGTCCCCCAGCTTGCCGTCCGGGGCAGCGCGGCGCCCTTTCTCGATGTCACTCAGGTATGGAGCGGTCACACCGATGGCGTCCGCGAATTTGCGCATGGTTAAGCCCTGCGTCTTCCTATGTGCTTCCAGGAAGGCACCGAAGCTCTCTGATTTGGTCATTGGAACAGCCTCCTCACGTCTGTTAGCAACTAAGCTAACACGTGAAGTTAACTGGTGCAAGTCTACGGATCAGGAGCCGTCTCGCTGGCTGTCCTCGTGCCGGGGTCGGTTGAGACGGTCGTGGATGAGCGGGAGCAGGATCGCGTCCACGTCGGCGCGGAAGGCTTTGTCCGACAGGTACTTCATGGAGAAGTCGTGATTCTGGGTCATCCGCGCCAGCATGACGTCGGGCATCTTCTCGTCGTAGATGATCTTGAACAGGTCGAGCGGATTATGGGCTCGCAGCTGGATCTCGTTGTCTTGGGCGAGGTCGTCGGCGACCTGTTCGAGCACTTTGTCCATGTTGGTGAACTCGGTGCCCCATCGTTCGTTGAGGGAGTCGAGGATCTTGGAGAGTCGCTCGCGGTCGTCTTCGGTGGGCATGCCCAGCTTGGGCGAGTTGTTCAACTCACCCACCTGGTCTTGTAGGTCGATGGAACCCTCGTAGACCGACTGGAGCCGGTAGTACTGCAAGGTGACCTCATCATCCAGGTGTGGGGCAGGGTCGCCGTCGATGTGGAGCTTGCGGGTCAGCAGCTTCGCGTATGCGGCGAACTTATGCAGCTGCTCGTCGTCGAAGCGGATGATGTGGGTCAAGAACTCGTAGTTGCGGTTGAACTTGTTGAACGCCGAGCGCACCTCGAGCTTTTCCTCATCGTCAAGCGCGTCGAAGCGGCCGACCGCAGGGTCGAGGTAGGCGTTGAGCCTGCCGAAGTCGAGGTTGGTCTGCTGCTTTTGCTCTCTGAAGAACACGGTCGCGAATCCGTCGATCTCTTCGTCTCGCCACAGCTGGTAGGAGGCGATCAGGTGGTAGAGGTCGTAGACGATGTTCGGGTCGGTTTCCTCGCTGATCGAGGTCGACACGTAATAGTCTTGGAACGCCGCCTGAATGTCGTCAGCGCTGTTGACGAAGTCCAACACGAACGTATCTGATTTGCCCGGGCACATCCGGTTGATCCGCGACAGGGTCTGCACGGCCTTGACCCCGTGGAGCTTCTTGTCCACATACATGGTCTGTAGCAGGGGCTGGTCGAATCCGGTCTGGTATTTCTCGGCCACCAACAGGATCTGGTACTCACCGGTGTCGAACCGATCGGGCAGCTCGGCTTCGGGGAAGCCGTTGAGTTGCTCCTCGGTGTAGTCCTGCCCATCGTCTTCGACGGTGCCGGAGAACGCCACCAGCACACCCAGGTCGGTGTAGCCCTTGGCTTTGATGTAGTTGGCGAACGCGAAGTAGTAGCGCACAGCGTGCAACCGGGAGCCGGTCACCAGCATTGCCTTGGCTTTGCCGCCGATCTTGTGCGCCACGTTGCTGCGGAAGTGCTCGATGATGATCTCGGCTTTTTGCCGCAGATTGTGCGGATGCAGGGCTAAGTATTTGCCCAGCGCCTTGTTGGCCTGCTTCTTGGCGTACTCCGGATCCTCAGCGGTGGCCTTACCAACCTTGTAGTACGTCTGGTAGGTGGTGTAATTTGCCAGCACGTCGAGGATGAATCCTTCCTCGATCGCCTGCTTCATCGAATACACATGGAACGGGCGCGGCGTGCCACCAGGAGTCGGGGTGCCGAAGATTTCGAGGGTCTTCTGCTTCGGGGTGGCCGTGAACGCGAAGAACGATAGGTTCGCCTGCCGTCCATGGGTCGCCATATCCGCCGCGATCTGTTCGTCAACCTCGAGCTCCTCGGCCTCTACCTGAGCCTCAGCTCGAGCGTAACGATCCAGCAGCTCTGCCTCGGACTCCTGACCCGCTTGGACAGTGTCAGCCAGCACCTGCTTGAGCCGCTCAGACGCCTGCCCGGTCTGCGACGAGTGTGCCTCATCCACAATCACCGCGAACCGCTTCCCAGCCGTCGCGATGTTGGACACGTCAACGAACGGGAACTTCTGCAACGTCGAAATGATGATCCGAGCACCCCGACCCAGCGCATCAGTGAGCTGGCGGGCGTTCTTATCAACCTTTACGACGACGCCTGCTGTGTGATCCATCGAAAACACCGTGTCTTGGAGCTGCTTATCCAACACGCGCCGGTCGGTGATCACGATGATCGAATCGAACACCACCCGCTGCTGGTCGTCGTGCAGATTCGATAAGTGGTGAGCGAGCCACGCGATCGTGTTCGACTTGCCCGAGCCCGCCGAATGCTGCACCAAATAGTTGTGCCCAGCACCGTTCGCCTTCGCGTCCGCGATGAGTTTGCGGACCGCATCGAGCTGGTGGAAGCGCGGGAAGATCACCTTGTCTTTCGACTTCGCCGGACGCCCCTCAGGGGTCTTGCCGGGCACGAACTGCACGAACCGGTGCAGAATGTCGAGCAACGAGTCTTTCGCAAGCACCTGCTCCCACAAGTAGGACGTCTTGAACTTGCCCTCCACCGGCGGATTACCAGCACCGTTGCTGAAACCACGGTTGAACGGCAGGAACACCGTATCTTGGCCGGCAAGTTTCGTAGTCATCCACACCTCATCGGTGTCAACCGCAAAGTGTACCACCGCGCGTTTACCCAGGGCGAAGAGCTTTTCCGACGGGGAACGGTCCATCTTGTACTGTCGGATCGCATCACGATAGGTCTGCCCAGTCAGCTGATTTTTCAACTCGAGTGTCACCACTGGGATGCCGTTCACCAACAGCACCGTGTCAACCGAGTTCTCGTTACGCGTTGAATACCGTAGCTGGCGCACGATGCTCATCTCGTTCGCCCAGTACTTTTCAGCAAGAACCTCATTCAAGTCGGTGCCGGGAGCGAAGTACACCAGCTTGAACCGAGCACCCACATCCTCAATGCCACGGCGCAGCACGTCGATCACACCACGCTGATCAAGCTGCGCAGCGACACGCTTCAGAAACTTCTGCTCCGCGTTACCCCGGTAAGTGCGTTCCAGTTTGGCCCATTGATCCGGTTGCGTTGTTTTCACGAACTCAATCAAGTCAGCTGGATACAGGCACAGCTCGCGATCAAAACCCTGCGGGTCACGCGTCTCAAACCGGTCAAAATCCGATCCCTGGGTAGTCAGCCAGTATTCGATCTCGGACTCAAACCTGCGCTCCGACGTATCCATCATGCCTCCTCACTAACGCGGACCTTGCCCGTCACCACATCGTTAATAACCTGCTTGCGATACCGCCTCAACAACTCAACCTGACGATCCAAATCGGTAATCAAACCATCGATCCCTTTCAGCCGTTGAACAAGGTAATCAACGATTTGCCTTTGCTCTTCCACCGGAGGAACAAATAGTGGAATATTTCGGAGCGCCTGTACCTTAAAGTCCCATTGATCTGTGCGAATTCCGTAAGAATCCCTGCCAAAGAAGGGAATATATGCTTTTGACCGTATAGCCCAGTTGAAGAATTCAGAATCCACGGAAGACGCTAAATCGAAGGTGTAATACGCAGGACTGACAATCCCGTCATACAGCGACACTCCATATGATCCTTGCCAAGCCTTCATTTTGTTCATAACAAATTGACCGTTCCGAACTACCAAATAACCACTCAAATCATCTGGTAGACGGTTGTTGTTATCTGGCGACCCTTCAAGTTCACGATCTACAACCCCACGCTCACGTTCAACAGAAAGAACTCTCCAGGAAGGCTCACCCTTACGCGATTTACGGGTCAACAGAGATTTCAGAGAACGAGAATGCCAGCTATTTGGAATCTTCCCAATCCAGTCAATACCGCTGTCTTTCATTGGAGCGTTAGTGTCGAGGCCTTTGGTGACGGTGTGGGCGATCAACTCACGCTTGTAACGCTCCAACAACTCAACCTGACGATCCAAATCGGTAATCAAACCATCGATCCCTTTCAGCCGTTGAACAAGGTAATCAACGATTTGCCTTTGCTCTTCCACCGGAGGAACAAATAGTGGAATATTTCGGAGCGCCTGTACCTTAAAGTCCCATTGATCTGTGCGAATTCCGTAAGAATCCCTGCCAAAGAAGGGAATATATGCTTTTGACCGTATAGCCCAGTTGAAGAATTCAGAATCCACGGAAGACGCTAAATCGAAGGTGTAATACGCAGGACTGACAATCCCGTCATACAGCGACACTCCATATGATCCTTGCCAAGCCTTCATTTTGTTCATAACAAATTGACCGTTCCGAACTACCAAATAACCACTCAAATCATCTGGTAGACGGTTGTTGTTATCTGGCGACCCTTCAAGTTCACGATCTACAACCCCACGCTCACGTTCAACAGAAAGAACTCTCCAGGAAGGCTCACCCTTACGCGATTTACGGGTCAACAGAGATTTCAGAGAACGAGAATGCCAGCTATTTGGAATCTTCCCAATCCAGTCAATACCGCTGTCTTTGTAGTGTTCGTAGGCATCCATTTAGTTCACCTGCTCGTTGAATAGTTTGGCGATGGAGGCTTGGATTTCGGCTCCGAGGGTTTGGATTTCGGCCAGGGTTTGGGTGGGGTTGCCGAGTTCTTCGTACTGGTAGAAGTAGCGGGTGAAGGGGATCTCGTAGCCGATCTTGGTCTTGTCGGGGTCGACGTAGGCGTCAGCCGCGTAGGGGATGACTTCGCGTTGGATGTAGGCGTCGATGTCTTCGGCGAGCGGGATCTGTTCGGTGTCACGTAGCGCCGGGTCAGGTTCCGGGTTGCCCTTGGCGTCGCGGCAGATGTCTGCGGTCGGATCGGTTTCACCCAGGGCCGTCACGATTGCTTTTAGCAGCGGGGCACGCACAGCCAACCCAGCGCCCTTGAAGGCACTCTTGAGTACGGCCGTGAACTCGTCTCGGTTCTTCCACACCTGCTGCCCGTCGAGGGTTTCGAGGGTATCGATGATCGCCTGTTGGGTCTTCTTGCCGTCCTTGATCTCTTGGCTACGGGCGGGTTCGCTGCGTTTCTTCGAGGTGGCCAGATTCTTGAACGGGGTCTGCTCCCAGAGTCGCTCGATTCGTTCGGGTGTGGCGGTGAAGTTCAAACGTAGCGGACGTTCCACCGTGACTTCATGGAAGCCGAACTCGCAGGTGTCAAAGATCTTGGAGTGCTCGTCCTCGGTGAAGTCGCCGTAGATGCGCGCGATCTGGGCGATGTTGTCCTCGGTCAAGTATTTGCGTTTTTCGCCGAGCGGTTTGCGCATCCTGGCGAAGAGTCCGGTGGCGTCGATCAGTTGCACCTTGTTTTTGCGGATTGACGCTTTACGGTTGGAGAGCACCCAAACGTAGGTGAGGATACCGGTGTTGTAGAACATCTGGTCAGGCAGGGCGATGATGGCTTCCAGCCAGTCGTTTTCAAGAATCCAGCGGCGAATGTTCGACTCACCTTGCCCAGCCGAGCCGGTGAACAGCGGCGATCCATTGAACACGATCCCGATCCGAGTGCCCGGCGCGTTCTGGATATCAGCCGGATCGTAGGGCTTCATCTTCGAGATCATGTGTTGCAAGAACAGGAACGACCCGTCCGAAATACGCGGCAGACCGGCACCGAACCGGCCCTTCCACCCTCGCTTCTCGGCTTCGTCTTTGATCGGGTCGGCGTACTTCTTCCATTCCACGCCAAAGGGCGGGTTGCACAGCATGTAGTTGAATGTTCGTCCAGCTGTTCTGTCAGCGGTCAGCGAGTTGCCGAAGTAGATGCGTTCGGCGTCGTCACCTTTGATGAGGATGTCGGACTTTGCCACCGCGTAGGTTTGCGGGTTGAGTTCCTGCCCGTACACCTCAATCCGCGCCCCTTCGTTGAGCTCGTGGGCTCGTTCAATCGCGGCAGAAAGCATGCCACCGGTGCCGACCCCTGGGTCATACAGCGACGCCATGAAGCCGGGCTCGCAGATCGCGTTCATGTCTGGGCCGAACAGCACCTCGACCATGAGCTGGATGACTTCACGCGGGGTGAAGTGCTCACCTGCGGTTTCGTTCGACAGTTCGTTGAAGCGCCGGATCAGTTCTTCAAAGATCGAACCCATATCCTCGTTGGAGACCGCTGCAGGTGAGAAGTCTACGGCTGGGTCGGTGAAAGCATCGACGATTTGGTAGAGCAGATCGGAGCGATCCAGCCGATCGATCACGGTGTAGAAGTCGTAGGACTTCAGCACGTCGCGGGCGTTCCGCGAAAAGCCCTCCACGTAGGAGCGCAGGTTGCCCTCCAGGTTGTCAGGATCGTTCTTGAGCGTGTGCAGCGTGAACCTGGAGGCGTTCCAGAACGGATAGCCGGTAGCTCTCGCGTATTGGATGCGCTTGACCTCAGCCGGGACACCCTTCTGGTCACGGATTGCAAGCACGTCGGTCTTCGTGTCAACGAGCACGGAGTCGAGTCGGGTGAGCACCGTGAACGGCAAGATCACGTCTCCGTACTCGTGCTCCTTGTAGTCACCGCGCAGCAGGTTGGCGATCTTCCAAATGAAGCTGACATAGTTCGTTGTTTTCTCAGTGCTCATTCGGGTCAACTCCATCTTCCATCAATCGCTCGTAACGCTCATGCGACATGACCACCACGAGAGGCTTTCCGTAACGCAACACGTAGGCCACATCGTCACCATCAGCCACTTCCTTGAGCAGCTTCGATGCCTGACCACGTCCAAGGTCGCCGATGTTGATGTGCTTCATCGACTTCTTCGCCGTACGCTTCCGCACCATCGCCTCCTTCACCACGAGTTACCGTCAACGCCTCATTTTACCATAAATGCATGCAAAATATCGTCACAATATGCGCGAGATACTACATGTAATTTTGCATGTGATTCTTCGTGAAGATGGAGACATGCGCGCGAGCCAGGACGCCCCACAAGGTCGAAGGTGGGAACGGTCTTATCAATCACAATTGAGGGCACGCCCCCTCGCCAGATATCCGCTAACGCAAGCCCACCAGCAGACCCCCTCAACCAGAAATATGCACCAATCCAACGGGAAGATCGGGGACGAGCACCCGATTACTGAACCTCCAGCACGCCAGCGAACAACCCCAGAAACGACAAAACCCCTGCTCAACAGGGATTCAAGGGCTAAAGTGGTTTTTATCATTTTCGACGTCTAAGTATCCACGGGTTTCCGCCTGGACGGTGCCGGTACCTCAACCGAGGAACCGGCGCCATCTTGCTAGAAGCATGCTTTCTTCGATCGGTGCGCGCTTCTCAAGCGCAGGGAAGCACGCACCAGCAAGCTGAGGCCGTGGCCAACTATCCGTAGGCCGCACAGCAGAGGGCCCTGGTCTAAGACAGCGGTCCCTCATCTGAGGTCGCGGCGCGCCCAGCGCCTCCCCTACCTCAGTCCAAGCCCGCTCCCCGACCTCACTCTTCCGGCAACCCGCGAACTCGCCGGTAGCTCCACACCGCCATCGCGGCAATGAGGTCCAGGGGAATCGGCTGATCGAAGGGAATCTGCACCGCACCCTTGGAGGTCTTGTACGGCGCCAATTCCTGGACGAAGTGCTCGTTCGTCTCCGGGCCGGGATAGATCCCCAGGTGCTTCTTCTACGCCGCGAAGTGGATCATGACGCTACCCAGCGCCGACTCGCTCAGCCGTGCCGGCTACGTGTTCGCCGGGTGGAACACCGCCGCTGACGGCTCCGGCACCACCTACGCGGCCGGCTCGACCATCCCCGCGCCGGCCGACTCCAGCACGCTCTACGCCACCTGGACCGCCCTGCCCGCCACGATCACGCTCAACGTCGGGCAGGGCACCCTCAGCGGCGAGAACACCATCACCTCCGCCACCGGCCAGGCCATCACCCTGCCCGACGCCACGCAGGTCACCCGCACCGGCTACACCCTGGCCGGGTGGGCCGATGCCGAGGGCACGCTCGTGACCAGCCCCTATACCGTCCCCGCCGGCGGAGCATCGCTCACCGCCCAGTGGGTGGCCCAGTCCGCCAGCATCCAGATCAACGCCAACGGTGCCACCGGGTCCGTCGCGCCGCTGACCGGCGTCGCCAACGGCACCGTCACCCTGCCCGGCGCAGACGCACTCACGCGAGAGGGCTACACCTTCACCGGCTGGAACACCGCCGCTGACGGCTCCGGCACCTCCTACGCCGCAGGCGAGAGCGTCACCCTCTCGGCGACGTCACGCTCTACGCCCAGTGGACGCGCAGCGCCACCTCCGATGGCGTCGGCAACCAGGCCTCGGCCACTGCGAGCGTCACCGCCACTGACCAGGCCACCGCGTCTACCTCCGGGTCCGCCACCGGGTCCACCGTGGCCAGCCTGGCCAAGACCGGTGCCAGCGTGCTCGGTGGCCTCGTCGCCGTCGCCGCGCTGGTTGGCGGCGGACTGGTGCTCATGCGGCGCCATCGTCAGGACTGAGGCACAGTAGACCGCCACGAGCCGGGCAAGCCCGGCCGCTGGCCCTCACAGGTGTGGGGCCCGTGCTCTGACGAGTGCGGGCCCCACATGCCTGCACCCGGCCGAGCCTCGCTCCCCTCGGCCGGCCCGGCGTGGCGTCAGTCGATCTCCACGATCACCGGCACGTGGTCCGAGGCGCCCTTGCCCTTGCGCTCGTCACGATCGATCGCCGCGTCCCTCACCCTGGCCGCCAGCGCCGCAGAGGCGTAGACGAAGTCGATACGCATGCCCTCGTTCCGGGGGAACCGGAGCTTCTGGTAGTCCCAGTAGGTGTAGTTCGTGACCCGCGAGCGCGTGACCTCCTCCATGCCCACCTGCTCGAAGGCCACGAAGGCCGCCCGCTCCGGGCTCGACACGTGAGTCGCCCCCTCAAAGGCCACCATGTCCCACACGTCCTCATCGCGCGGGGCCACGTTCCAGTCGCCCACCAGCGCCAGCGGGAGGCCCGGGTCCTCGCTCAGCCAGGCGGCCACGTCCTCGCGCAGGGTGCGCAGCCAGTCCAGCTTGTAGGTGTAGTGCGGGTGGGTGAGCTCGCGGCCGTTGGGGACGTACAGGCTCCACAGCCGCACCGGGGCACAGGCGGGCGCTGCGGCGTCAGGTGCGGGCGGCGGCGTCGACCCTGCTGGCTGGCCGCCCACCGTCACGCCCAGGGCACGGGCCTCGACCACCGCGCCACCCAGGGACGCCGACTCCCAGGTGGGCTGGCCGGGGAAGGAGGTCTCGACGTCCGTCAGACCCACGCGCGAGGCGATGGCCACGCCGTTCCACTGGTTGAGGCCGTGGACCGCCAGCTCGTAGCCGGCCGCCTCGAAGGGCTCACGCGGGAACTGCTCCGGCTTGCACTTGATTTCCTGCATCGCCAGGACGTCGATGTTCTCGCGGTCCAAGAAGGCCATGACGCGGTCGACGCGGGTGCGGATGGAGTTCACGTTCCAGGTAGCCAGGCGCATGCGGTCAGGCTAGCGGAGAGGGGAGGGTTGGATCGGGGACGCTGGGGCGAGGTGGCCTGTGAGCAGGTGAGGCCAGGGTTCGGGCGGGGACGCTGGGGTTGGGGCCGTCGCTTCAGGTCCTGAACAGTCGGCTTCTGGCTGCGAGATTCAGCAGGGCCGTCGACTTAGGCCATCAACAGTCGATTCCGTGGGAAGCACCTTGGGTATCCGACTGTTCACGGCCTGAAACGACGGAAGAGGGGCAGGTGAAAGCATCAGATCGACGGTTCAGGGCCTGAAGCGACAGGAGAGGGGAGGAAGATCCGGCCCTTCTGCCGCAGGCGGGCAGCGGCGCCTAGGCTCGGGGCATGGGAACCGCACTCATCACCGGCGCCACCAGCGGAATCGGGCTGGAGCTCGCCTGGCAGCTGGCCGCCGCTCAGCACGACCTCGTCCTCGTCGCCCGCACCGCCTCACGCCTTGAGCAGGTCGCCGAGGAGCTGCGTCAGCTCGCCGGCATCCAGGTCCAGGTCATCGCTGCCGACCTGTCCGAGCCCATCGGCATCGAGGCCGTCGCACAACGCCTACGCGTCGCACGTCCCGCCGGTCCGCGCCCTGCCGAGGTAGCCCAGCGCCCCGTGGACCTGCTGGTCAACAACGCCGGATTCGCCGTCGGGCAACGATTCGTGGGCGGAGATATTGAGCAGGAGCGCCGCGCGATGGCCGTCATGGTGCGCGCCGTCATGGAGCTCACCCACGCCGCTCTGCCCGGGATGGTCGAGCGCGGTCACGGCGCGATCCTCAGCATCTCCTCCGCCACCGCGCTCACCGCCATGGGCACCTACGCCGCGCACAAGGCCTGGGTCCGCACCTTCACCGAGGGCCTGGCCTCCGAGCTGCGTGGGACAGGGGTGAGCGCGACCGTCGTCAACCCCGGGCTCACGCACTCCGACTTCCACGCGCGGGCCCACATGGACGAGGGCGCCTGGCCCGCCTTCGCCTGGCTCAACGCCGAAGACGTGGCGCGCCAGGCCCTGGCCGCCGTGCGGCGCGGTCAGGTGATTTGCACGCCGTCGGTCCGCTACCTGGCCGTCAACGCGGCGCTGCGTATGAGCCCGCGATGGCTTGTCCGCCGAGTTGCCGGGCACGCCTCCGTGCGCAACCAGTACTGAGCTCCGAGCTGGCCCGGCTCAGGCCATCAGCCCCCAGGCGAGCCAGCCCACCCATGCCGTCGCTGCGGCGTCGGCCAGGAACCAGGTGCACAGCCACAGCCACCCGGGCAGGTGCGTGAGCTGGGCGAGGGTGCCGTGGTCCTGGTGAGGGTCGGCGCTGCGGGCGACGTCCCCGAGCGAGCCCCACGCGCCTACGAGCATCACCAGCCCCACGCCCGCCAGGACGCCCGCGCGCCAGCTACCTCCCAGCCACCACAACGCAGTCGCCAGCGCGCCGACCGCCAGCACCACGCCGACCGTGCGCAGCGAGCGCGACATCACCAGCAGTACGAGGAGCATCACCAGCCCCACGCTGAGAACCACACCGCTCCAGCCCCGCAGCGCCGCAGCCACCACCGCCGCCCCCAGGAGCGCAGGCGCCGGGTAACTAGCCCAGGTAGTCAGTACCCGGCCGAGGCCCCGTGGCTTCCCGGCGGTCACCGCGTGGCCGGACAGGTCCTTGGACACCACGAAGCCCCAGAAACGCCGCCCCACCAGGATGCCGACCGCCGCATGGCCGGCCTCGTGGACCACGGTGACCAGAGTGCGGCCCCACCGGTGGGCTGGCGGCCAGGCAAGCGTGAGCAGGAGGATCACGAGGGCCGGCCACAGACTCACGAGCACTGCAGGCTCGGCAGGCTCGGCACGTTGGGCAACCTGCGACCACCGATCGGTCCGGCTCAGGTCCACCCAGCTCAGGTCCTTCTGGCTCAGCTCCGGCCGGCCCAGATCCGTCCAACCCGCTGCCGGCGCCGGGGCGGCGATTGCCGCGGAGGCGTGGGTCAGCAGGGCGCTCGGTGAGGCCAGAGGCAAAGAGGTGAACACGGGCGCGGTGTGGCAGGTCGGTCTGACCGCGGCCTGAGAGATCGCCGGTTCATGGCGCTGGGGGCTCCGATAGATGGGCTGCGGGGCCGGGGCGCGGTCGAGCTGGTGCTCCGGTGCGCTGCGGGGCCGGGCCGCCGTCGCGCCGGTACGCCGTCGCTGTCATGTGTGAGGGATCGTTGGTGAGCCGCGGTCGGTGAACCGTCCGGGATGAACCGTCGGTTTAGGCCGTTAACAGTCGATACCAGCGCGGGGAGCATGGCAACCGACTGTCCAGGACCTAAAGCGACAGAGGTGGGGATGGTTCTTGGGGGAAGCGACTGCCCAAGGCCTCAAGCACCGGGAACCACCTCCACAAAAACAATGCATATGAGAATCACCGATGAAGCGCCCCATTTTACTCGATGAGCAGCAATTGAACGCTCCACAATAGACGAAAATTGCGCCTGAGAGTGCACCCAGAAAATACTGTTGCCCCACCTCCCCAACAGGCCCCCTGACGGAAACCCTGAGCACATAGACGACTTCCATTCAGCAATACCCGGACGCGAACAACAATTCACTCTATGGTCGAGACACTCATCCCGACAGCGCAGTTCCACGCGAGCCAGACAGCAAAGGAGCTGTTCCGCGCAAACAGCAACCATATGGTTTTCTCAGCTCGAACCCGGGAGCATCACCGAGCTCATCGCCTTACTCCCCGGAATTCTCGCCATCGTGATCGGGCTCTTCACGAACGAGGGTGTAGCGCGGGTCTAAACCCTCCGGCTTCGAGCAGCGACCGAGCGATGTAGTGGGTGAGGTTGCGGAAGCCGAGGGCGGAGCCGCGGAGGTGTTCGAGTCGCCCGT
>NZ_PKHA01000018.1:0-13139 GCF_002861525.1 Actinomyces urogenitalis
ACGGGCGACTCGAACACCTCCGCGGCTCCGCCCTCGGCTTCCGCAACCTCACCCACTACATCGCTCGGTCGCTGCTCGAAGCCGGAGGGTTTAGACCCGCGCTACACCCTCGTTCGTGAAGAGCCGGTTGTCCTCGTAACTGGCGAATGTTTGCGCGGTGTTAAACGGTGGATCGATGTAGATCAGTTTCACCTGACCCACGTATTTCTTGGCCAGTTCGGGCACCCGGGTGAGGGCTTCGAGCACATCGCCCGATTCACCCAGGATCAGCAGGTTGTCGTCCTGGGGCTCAAGGTCGGCTCGCTCGGAGTAGGCAAAATCGTCCGACTTCGGTGTCTGCGCACCTTGCACGTAGTCGTCCAGCACGAGGGTGTGGGTTTCGCAGTAGCGCGGATCAGAGGGGTCAACCCACGTGTAGCCGTACTTGCCGGTCTCGGTGGGGATGAGGGCCTTGTCTTTGTTGTACCAGGTGAGCTGTAGACGTTGATTGGCCATCTAGTCGGTTTCTCCCTTCGTGTCAGTGGGGACGACCTCGCAGATGTCGGCAATGTCGCAGTCGAGGAATTGGCAGATGCGAAGGAGCGTGTCAGTTGTGACGTTTTCGCCTTTGTTGAGACGGGCGATCGAAGCTGCTGAAACTCCTGCCTCTCGCTTGAGGTGTTCCTTGTTTCGTTGTTTGTCGATCAGGAGTTTCCACAGGTTGGTGTAGTCGAGTCTTATAGTCAGCGTAGGTGCGTTCATGGCTTTTTCTTTCCCCACTCTTCAGCAAACAGTGCTTCCTCTCCCGGCCCTAGGCGTAGGCGGGTCTTGTCCTGGATGAGTTGATGCACGTTCAAGTATTTGTCGACCTCATCTAGAGCGATGAATATCTGCTTATTGTTGATGGACGAGTAGTGTCGGATGATGCGCTCGACGGCTTCTGTTTCGATTTGTTTGAAGAGGTAGGAGTCTTCAATGATCGCTGGGAGAAGTGAATGCTCAAGCAAAGCTAGGTCGAAGCTGAGTAAGCTTCGGTAGCCTGAGCCGGTTCCGCTGTCATCGGCGATCGCATATTTGTAACTGTCGATCCTTTCTAACCGGAGTTCAGGTGGCTTGCGCTGTTCATTGGTGAAGCTGCCATCGACCGCCTGTAGGTACGTGTTGATGCGTTTCTCGATGTCATTGAGTAGCTCGGCGGATTCTTCGGAGACCTTCTTGCGCGCCTCTGCCAGAGCAGAGGCATAGCCTTGCTTGGCTTCGTAAGCCCTGTTGGCGGCACTTAGCCTGGCAAGCTCGGACTTCACTTCATGGAACGCTTCAGCTGACTTGGCTGTGATGTTGGGGGCGGTAGTGATTCGCCGAATCTGCCCATCAAGCCTTTCAAGTTCGCCTCGCACTTCGTCGAGTTCCTGGGAGACAGCCTTGATGTCCTTGTTGGCCTGTTTGACGACCAAACTTTTGATCTGGGCGTGGAACTCTTCGATTTGTTCGAGGTGCCCGTAGTCAAATTCTGGGATAAACGCTGCTAAGCCTTCGAAGTCCGCGCGGCTACGGCGCTTATTGCCGAGTTCCTTGTTCTCAGTCAGTGCGTCGAGCTGGTTGGTCAGGATGGTTCGCTTCCGGTAGAGGGGGGTTTGTGCTCTTCGAAGTGTGGCGAGGGTTTGAGCCTGCTCCTCGGTGATGTGTGATTCACCCGTGATGCCGAATGATGCTTGAAGATCGGCAAGCTGCGCCTCAAGCTCATCAATTCGTTTGTTGTTGGCGTCAAATTCGGCTTTGCTTGCAGCGATGCGCAGGTTGTACGCGTGCGGGGCGACCTTGGCAGCATCAACTGATGCCTTGGCTTCGGCCTCCGCTTCCAAAGCGTCCTTCACTTTGGGAAGTGTGCCGAACAGACCGAGGAGTCTTGTGATCCCGTGCTGATGTGTGTCAGTGCGATGAACTGATAACGGCAGTGTGGGTTTGTCGTTGCCACGTTGCCAGATGCGGAAGGTTCCGCTAACTGCCTCGCGCCAGGTTAATCCGGTCTCGTTCAGTCCGTAGGCGTTGGACAAGCTTTGGCGGAAGTCGGTGAGCGTGATCGTGGTGCCGGTTGGCTGATAGTTGTCGTCACAGACGGCAACATCGTTCGGGTGCCTGGTCGACCGCATGTAGCGAGTGATGTGGTCGCTAAACTGGAAAGCGAAGCGAATCTCGTGTTCGCCCTTGTGCTTCATGACGTCTTTAGACAGTTTCGTGTAGTCGTTACCTCCGAAAGCGAAGTCGATGACCATCAACATGGTGGACTTGCCGATGGAGTTGGTGGCTCCTTTGGTGCCGAGCACGATGTTGAGTCCGTTAGTAAACTGGATCGGTTTTGGTGCTGTGGTTTTGAAGATGTCGCAGTCGATCTCAATTAACACGACGTAACACTCCCAAGTTGCCATCAAGCTCGATCTTGTGCAGGGCAAACAGGCACGTTAGCGCGTCGATGTACTCCGGTAGGTCTGGGCGGCGGTATGCAGGCAGCTTGGTGTAGAGCGATAGCGGCGTGAACTGCTTACCTTCGAGTGCGGTCAGAATCGGCGCGAAGTACGCGAACGTTGATTCAGCGAAAGGTACGACTTTGCTAGGAAACTTCATCGAACACCTCACAGTTCTGGACAAAGAATGCAGCGATCACAAGCGCGGCGTTGCTTTTGGGCGTGACTCCGGCACTCCTTGCAATCCATGCCGTTGTTTGCTCGAAAATGAGGACTTGATCATCTGTTTCTTCCGACACGGCGTCATAAAAGGCACTGACGCGCGTTTGGAACTTCTTGAATTTCTGTTTCCCGCTGTCTTCCAGCAAGTTAAATTGATCTTTGACGTAGAAGTAGTAGGTGTCTGCCAACTTTTCAATCTGCTCGCGCAGCACATAGTTCTCGTTACGAATCTTTTCGCTCACATTGAGAGGCTCCCAATTCACCGGACGCGAATGGGCGAGCTCTTCATCTGATGGCCTGTTTACGAGCGCTTCAGTAACGTCGCGGATCTCGGCGTACAGATTCGTGAACGAGAACGCGGTTTCGACTCGCTCCAGCATGAGGTAGTCGCGGTAGACGTTACGTAAATCATTCCAGCCAGACGGTTCGCCGCCGTGCAAGGTTGGCTGGAGTTCTTTACTTCTAGCGCATCCGACACAAACTAAGACGCGACAAGTCTGCTTGCTGCCTGGTTCTGATGGCAAGATTACAGCTTGGTATTGCGGGATGGTGCCGCTGCCATTCGTGATCGTCAGAGGCTTCTTTCGGCACATCGGGCAGATATTGCACGCCTTATTGATCAGCCACCCGTCGTTGACACTGAGATTAGCAATCCGAGACTTGTTTGACTGACAGCACGCATAAAGGAATGTTTGTGCGAAGAATCGAGCCATCGTTTTCAGCTTGCACAGGGACAGGAGCGTCTTCTTCTGGGCAGCCGACACTCGGTCGTCGTCGGAAATTAAGTGGTGCAACTCGGTCATCAGATCATTGACCTTGTACTTGATCAACTCACGGCAGATCTCTTCGAATGCCTCTTCAGCGTCGTCATCGAGATCACCTTTCGTTATCCGATTCGTGATCGCGGAATTGATCTCGGTGTCTTGGTTCATCCAGTTGCTGGCGACAGCATCACTGATATGCAGTGGCTTGCCGTCGCGATCTAGAACCTCTGGCCGATCCAATAACCACTTGAGCAGTCGAACCACCACATAGTGCTGGCCTGCCATCACTTGCGTCGGAAACGTCTTGTTGGTCTTGGAGTGCGTCGCCATGTTGGCCTGCCACCAACCGAAGTCTTCACGCAGGGCGCGCTGCATCGCTCCAGCAAACGTTGCGAAGCACAACTGCGTCATGCGCCCTCCCTCGTCTTCGTCGTCGAACCGTTTGAAACTCCACTAAGAGCCCACCAAGTATCCACTACAGCCAAATCGAACGCCCGCCGCGAGTATCAGAAGTGACGGCGCAACCGGGTGTTCGGAACTGACTTCACATCTCCATAGTACCCGGAAACGTTGCTAAAGAGACGGAATCGGTCGTTCTAGTGCATGAACGTACCTGGTGCAGACGGAGGAGGTGATGGAGATGGCGAGGAATAGGAAGCAGACGTCGCCCAAGGTGGCGTCGAAGGCTTCGAAGATCCTGACCGACGGAAGGTTCGGCAAGGACTCCAAATCGGTGGCCGCTTCGGCGTTGGCTCAGGCCAAGCCGCGTAAGGGCAAGTAGCCCTCACGGCTGTCTTGCTGGCCAGACGTCATCCGGCAGGACAGCCCAACCGCTGTGGCGGCCAGAGCCGTACCGGTCACCGGCCGGCCGCCTTCCTCCTACACCCGCATGCGTTTTTCAACCGTATTCGGGAGACCTCCGTTGAGCGCTTGACGGGCACCACCTGTATCCGGGTTCACCCCCGGGTCGGGTTGGTGCCCGTCACTGTTTCCGCTCAACACCACGGTCTCTCGTCGGTTGCCCTCAACGGGGTCTCCCTTCGCAAGAAGGGAAGCCCTCACGTGGCATTCAACAACCAATTCACCGTCCCGTACCTGACCCCCAGGGGCAACACCATCGACCTACCTGTCCCGGACCTGCCCGACAGCGAAGAACTGCGTGCCCAGCTGCGCGACCCGGCTTCGCGTCCGAAGTGGGCTCGCGCCTACCTCGACGACGTGTACGCCGAGTACCGCGAGCTGGACAATCGCCGCCGCTCCGACATCTCCGTCGACCAACCCTGCCACGGCGATGACGACGACCGTGGCGGGCTGGGCGCGGATTACTTCGCCTCGGACGATCCGGACTTCACCGAGCAGGTCGAAGCCAACCTCGCAGTGGTCGAACTGCTGAGTCCGCTGACCGCGACGCAGCGCGAGTACATCGAGCTGCATGTGCTCCACGGCGACCGGTTCACCGAGATCGCCGCCGACAAGACCGGCGCAGGCCAGCCGACCAGTGCCGATGCGGTGCGGAAAGCCGTCTCGCGCGGTCTGGCCCAACTGCGCAAAACACTCACCGAGTCGTAGGCCGTCCGGTTTCGGTGCGCCCCATGCCTGACAGATGCAAGGCACTCCCTTCACCAGCCCGGTGATGGGGCGCACCACCACCCATATGGAAGGAAACCCGGATGCCCACCAAGCTCAAGATCAAGATCGCCAAGCATCCCAGCCCGACCGCCGCACTCGCAGCGAAGGAAATCCGGCCCAGCAAGCGGATGCTGCGCGCCATTTTCGGCACCAGCCGACCCCAGCACCGCATGGCCGTGCTCCTGCCCGGCTCCGAAGCCTCCACCGTCGAGGTGCGTGTCGCCGACACCGACGACGACCTGATGGCGCTGGCCGACGCGGCAGGTGTCACCCGCGAGGGCGGTGATAACCGATGATCCCGGTGAGTGACGCGAACAGGTTCATTGGCGCGCTGAACCGGATCGCCGAAGGCGTCACCATGCTCGCCGCCGCAATTGAGGAGACCGCGTGGGAGGGGTTCGAGGATCACGCCGGGATGCCCGGCGCTCGTCCGATCGCCGCCGCCGGGCTCGCACAACCCGACCTGGAGCAGGCCGCCGCTGAGTACGAGGGCGCCCACCGACAGGCACCCGAACCGGCACCTGAGCCGGAGCCGGTGTCGCTGACGCAGGTGCGTGGAGTGCTCGCCGGGCTCTCCAGCCAAGGCATGACCGAGCAGGTGCGTGAGCTGATCGTCGCCACCGGCGTGGACAAGCTGTCGGCGGTTGACCCGACGAAGTACGGGTCGCTGCTGGCCAAGGCGAAGGAGCTGTCCGATGCCTGACCAGCATGCGCTGCTCTCGGCGTCGGGCGCGCACCGGTGGCTGAACTGCCCACCCAGCGCGGTGCTGGAATCCCGTGAGCTGGACTCGACGTCGGCGGCGGCCGAGCAGGGCACCGTCGCACACGCCCTGGCGGAGTGGAAACTCCGGCGTGCCCTGAACGACGCGCCGACTTTCAAGCCCGAGTCCGGCTGGATCGATACCGAGATGGAGGACCTGACCGACGACTACGTCGCCTTCGTCCAGGAACACATCTCACTGGCACGGGAGGCCTGTGGTGATCCGCAGGTGCTGATCGAGCAGCACCTCGACTTCTCCCACGTCGTGCCGGGCGGTTTCGGTACCGGCGACTGCGTGATCATCGCCGAACCCAAGCTGCAGATCATCGATCTCAAGTACGGGCAGGGCATCCTCGTCGAGGCCGCACACAACCCGCAGCTCATGTTGTACGCGCTCGGAGCCGTCCACGCTTTCGGGGACTTGTATGACATCACCGATGTTGCGGTGACGATCTACCAGCCCCGGCGGGGCAACGTTGACACTTGGGAAACCAGCGTCGCCGACCTCCTCGCATGGGCTGAGACCGAGGTGAAGCCGAAGGCCGAGTTGGCTGCGGCGGGTGGGGGCGAGTTCTGTCCCGGCTCGTGGTGCCAGTTCTGCCGCATCGCACCGACGTGCCGAGCACGCGCCGAAGCCAACCTCGCGCTCGCCCAGCACGATTTCGCCCCACCGGCCGAGCTGTCCGGCAGCGAGATTGCGGACGTGCTGACAAGGATTCCACAGCTCAAAACGTGGGCTGCGGATGTGGAGGCCTACGCGCTCTCGCAGGCGGTGAACCAGGGCAAGCACTGGGATGGTTTCAAGCTCGTCGCCGGACGGTCTGTCCGCAAGTACACGGAGGAGAACGCCGTCGCCGAAGCGGCTGAAGCTGCCGGGTACGCCGACATCTACGACCGCAGACTCATCACGCTCACTGCGATGGAACGGCTTATGGGCAAGAAGACCTTCAACGAGGTGCTCGGCGACCTCGTGGTCAAGCCCGTGGGTAAGCCGACGCTCGTGCCTGACACCGACAAACGACCCGCGCTGGAAATCCACAGCGCACAAACCGAATTCACGAAAACAGAAAGCAGGTAACAACCTTGTCAACCAACAACCCCACCCGCGTCGTCACTGGCGAAGTCCGCCTCTCCTACGCTCACGTGTGGGAGCCGAACTCCATCCAGGGCGGCAAGCCCAAGTACTCCGTGTCGCTGATCATCCCGAAGGCCGACACCACCACCATCACAGCTATCGAGAAGGCCATCGACGCGGCGATCGACGCTGGTACGGCCAAGTTCGGAGGCAAGCGCCCCAACAAGGCGGCTCTGAAGCTGCCGCTGCGTGACGGGGATACCGAGCGTGACGACGAAGCCTACGCAAACAGCTTCTTCGTCAACGCCAACAGCCTCACTCCGCCGCAGGTTGTGGACGAGAACGTCTCTCCGATCCTTGACCGTTCCGAGGTGTACTCGGGTTGCTACGCCCGCGTCTCCCTGTCGTTCTACGCGTTCAACACGAACGGGAACAAGGGTGTGGCGTGCGGGCTGGGCAACATTCAGAAGATCCGCGACGGTGAACCCCTTGGCGCAGGCCGCGTCTCCGCTGAGTCCGACTTCGGCGCGCCGGCCGACGACTTCCTCAACTAAGGAGGCTGAATCATGAGTGACTGTTTCAACGCCATCACCCTCGCCGTGTGGGTCTACGTCCTGATCCCGTTCTGGATGGTCTGGGGCTACTACTGGATTAAGGACAAGCGGGCCAAACGCCGCGAACGTCAGCGCATCGATGAGCTGATCGCCAAGGAGAAGGCCGAGCTCGACAGGATGAACGCCACCTACAACCTCGACCCGAAGTAACACCCCAGCAGTGAGGGAGCCACCAAACACCGGTTGGCTCCCTCACCTTCGCCTACCCGACTGTCCAGGAGCCCTAATGCGCCAGATCGCTATCGATATTGAAACCTTCAGCCCAGCACCCCTAGCGAAAACCGGCGTCTACCCGTATGCCGAACACCCCGACTTCCGCCTCCTCATCTTCGGCTACTCGATCGACGGCGGCCCGGTGGAAGTCCTCGATCTCGCCAGTGGTGGTGGGCTGCCCGACGAGGTGCTCGCAGCATTGGTGGACCCGGGCGTGGTCAAGTGGGCGCATAACGCCGCCTTCGAGCGGGTCGCGCTCTCCGCGTGGCTGCAGCGTCATCACCCCGAGCTGTTGGCGGCCGGGTTTCTTGACCCGAGCCAGTGGCGCTGCACGATGGTGTGGTCGGCTTACCTCGGTCTGCCGATGAGCTTGGATGCGGTCGGTGCGGCTCTTGACCTTGGCGTTCAGAAGGATACGGCGGGTAAGCGGCTGATCAAGCAACTCTGCACGCCAGCCACACCCAGCGTGCTCAACGGTGGCGGCACCCGTAACCTGCCCAGCAGCGACCCGACCGGCTGGGCTCAGTTCATCGACTACAACCAGCGCGACGTCGAGGTCGAACTCGCGATCCACGACCGGCTCTCATCGTTTCCGATTCCCGAAGCCGAGTGGGACGCCTACGCCCTGGATCAACGCATCAACGACACCGGCATCCTGCTCGACCACACCCTCGCAGACGCTGCCGTCGCCCTGGACGACCAGCATCGTGCCGCCACGTTGGCGCGGGCGCGGGAGTTGACCGGGTTGGAGAACCCGAACCCACCGATCCAGTTGAAGGAATGGCTCACCACCCACGGCTGCGAGATGTCGTCCTTGGCGAAGGCTGATGTCGAAGCCGCCCTCGAGTCCGCCACGGGCAAGGTCAAAGAAGTCCTGGAGCTGCGCGGCGACCTCGCGAAAAGCTCGGTGAAGAATTACCAGGCTATACATAACGTCACAGGCGCGGACGGTAGGGCACGCGGCCTTATCCAGTTCTATGGAGCGGGACGCACCGGCCGATTCGCCGGACGCCTCGTCCAAGTCCAAAACCTGCCCCGTAACTACCTGCCCGACCTCGACCAAGCCCGCACCCTCACCCGACAACGCAACCTCGACGCCCTTGAACTGCTCTACGACTCCGTGCCAGACACGCTCAGCCAGTTGATCCGGACAGCGTTCATCCCCAGCGCCGGATGCCGATTCATCGTCGCCGACTACTCCGCGATTGAAGCTCGCGTCATCGCCTGGCTCGCCGGAGAAACATCCACCCTGGCAGCCTTCCGCGACGGCAAAGACCTCTACTGCGAGACCGCGTCGCGCATGTTCGGCGTCCCCGTCGAAAAACACGGCATCAACGCTGAGCTGCGCCAGAAGGGGAAGATCGCCACGCTGGCCTGCGGTTACAACGGCTCCGTCGGAGCGCTCAAGGCGATGGGTGCCCTACGGATGGGGCTGGCCGAGCACGAACTCAAACCGGCTCTTCAGAGTTGAGTGTGGGCGCGCCGGTGATGGGGGGTAGCTGGGGATAGACGTCGAGGTCCTTGATGATGAGCGGACTTCTACGCCCGCTGATCTCAAGGACCTCGACGATGCCCGACCATCGTTGTGCATGCCCTGACGCGCTCGATCGCTGCGACCGGTGTGACTTCCTTCTGGACTTCCTGGGCCTTCATCTGGTGGCCGTCTCGAAGGCCCGGGCGGGACTGGTGCTCGAGGTGGAGTCCTGCGATCCAGTGGCCGGATGCCCCGGTTGCGGGGTTATCGCCACCGGTGACGGTCGGGTGGTGGTCGAGGTGATCGATGCTCCGTGGGTGGGCCGTCCGGTGCGGATCCGGTGGCGTAAGCGTCGCTGGATCTGTCTCGAGGGCGTCTGCGCGGTGACGACCTTCGTCGAGCAATCCGCAGGTCTGCGCTCCACGGGGCCTGCTAAGCAGGCGCGCTGTCCGCTGGGCGATCGGCCGGCTCCGGCGCGAGGGGGCGACGATCCAGGGCCTGGCCCGCCAGCTCGGCACGACGTGGAACACGTTCTGGTCCCAGGTTCGACCGGTCCTGATCGAGGCCGCGAACGACCCTTCCCGGTTCGAGGACGTGCAGGTCCTGGGCGTGGACGAACATGTCTGGCATCACCGGGACCCGCGCCGGCGCGGGCCGAAGGAGCTCACCGGGATGGTCGATCTGGCTCGAGGATCCCACCCCACTGCCAGGCTCCTTGACCTCGTCCCCGGCCGATCCGGCAAGGCCTACCGAGACTGGCTCGACGAGCGCGGCGATGAGTTCCGCAAGCGGGTCGAGATCGCAACGCTGGACCCGTTCCAGGGATACAAGAACGCGATCGATGACCAGCACGAGGACGCCACCTGCGTGCTGGACGCGTTCCATATCGTCAAGCTCGCCGGTGCGGCCGTCGATGACGTCCGCCGCCGGATCCAGCAAGCAGGAGGCCCTCGGCCACCGAGGCCGCAAGGGCGACCCTCTCTACGGCATCCGCCATGTTCTCCGCGCCGGGAGGCAGCGCCTCTCCCCGCGCCAGCAGACCCGGCTGGCCAGCGCATTGGCCGCCCATCCCGATCACGTTGCGGTCGAGGTCGCCTACCACTGCGCCCAGGACCTGCGAGACGTGTTCCACCAGCCCACCCCCGCACGAGGACGCCAACTCGCCGAGCAGCTCATCGCCACGTTGCCGTCATGCCCGATCCCCGAGACTGCGCGACTGGGCAAGACCCTGCGTCGATGGCGGACAGCGTTCCTGGCCTACTTCGATACCCACGGCGCGAGCAACGGCGGCACCNCCGAAGGAGCTCACCGGGATGGTCGATCTGGCTCGAGGATCCCACCCCACTGCCAGGCTCCTTGACCTCGTCCCCGGCCGATCCGGCAAGGCCTACCGAGACTGGCTCGACGAGCGCGGCGATGCCGGGAGGGAGCGCCTCTCGCCGCGCCAGCAGACCCGGCTGGCCAGCGCATTGGCCGCCCATCCCGATCACGTTGCGGTCGAGGTCGCCTACCACTGCGCCCAGGACCTGCGAGACGTGTTCCACCAGCCCACCCCCGCACGAGGACGCCAACTCGCCGAGCAGCTCATCGCCACGTTGCCGTCATGCCCGATCCCCGAGACTGCGCGACTGGGCAAGACCCTGCGTCGATGGCGGACAGCGTTCCTGGCCTACTTCGATACCCACGGCGCGAGCAACGGCGGCACCCAGGCCATCAACGGGATCATCGAGCTGGGCCGCCGCATCGCCCGCGGGTTCCGCAACGTCAAGCACTACCGCCTCCGCATGCTCCTCATCACCAGAGGCCTCGACGCCTCACCCCACACTCAACTCTGAAGAGCCCTCAAACCCATCGTCGACGCCTGGCGGGCAGCCAACCCCAACATCGTGCGACTCTGGGCGGATGTCGAGCAGGCCGCACTCGACGCTATCACCACCCGCCAGGCTGTTCGGCTGCGCAACCTTCGCTTCACTGCCGAGTCCGGCATCTTGTTCATCACCCTGCCCTCTGGTAGGCGGCTGGCCTACGTGAAGCCCCAGCTTGGTGAGAACCGGTGGGGCGGCACCTCCATCACCTACAGCGGTGTCACGACCGGACGCAAGTGGGGGCGGCTGGAGACCTACGGCGGGAAACTCGTCGAGAACATCGTCCAAGCAGTCGCTCGTGACCTCCTCGTCCACGCCATGACACTCGTCGCTCAGGCTGGGCACAAGATTGTCATGCACGTCCACGACGAAATCGTCATCGACGAACCCGAGGACTCCGGCTTCACCATCGCCGATGCCTGCCAGCTCATGACGACCCCACCCGACTGGGCAGCAGGACTACCACTCGCCGCCGACGGGTACGAATGCGACTACTACCGCAAGGATTAGACGCGCCAGAGAGGCAACTCGCGCCAGTTGTCAGGTGCTCCTGTGCGAGAAAACGGCACGATGGGATTGTGCGGGTAGGTGTGGAACAGCTTCGGTAGCCGGTCGGCTGGAGACAAGTCCAGTTGGCGGTGCAAGTATTGGATAAGGGAGAGCTGCCCGAACACGCGATTCATTCCTTCAGCTACCGGAGCCAGCCTGACGCCATTGTTCAGTTTCGGTTTGATGTCGTAAACACGGTTGAACATCCTTGCATGATGAGCTGCGTAATTACGCAGAATATTCAAGGATTTCAGCCATGATTCAAGCTGAGGACCAGTTAGGCCGCAGGGCTCGGCAATCCGTTTGCGCACGATATTGGGCGACATGCCGTACAGGTACGACAGCATCCCCCAATCCATGATTTCGACAGCCGCCCAGATGGGTAGAGTCCCGCCATATTTGGATTTGTGGTGGGCGACGAAGTCCTCCTTCGACGCTTTCAATGCCGACTGGTACTTTCTCAGCCACACCTCGTGCACGCTACGCCCGTCTTTGTTTCGCTGCCGTGCCCGGGCGCTCAAACGCTGGGGATCCAAATAGATCAGCGGGTCAAGGCGACCCAGTTCGTGACCGAGCTTGGTTCGAATAGCCAACTCCACGCGATCAAGCTCGATGAACACGCTGTGGCGCAATTGTTCGTCAAACCCATAGAGGGCTACCACCAGGTCAAACGATGCTCCCTCAACGAATTCATCTCGGGCAGTGCCGTCGTCTTGGGAGAAACGGCGCATCGGGTACCAGTATCCGGACAAGCGGTAGTAGTTCAATCGCGCCAGCAGCGTCTCAGCATGCTGAGGATCATTCACTCGCATCCCACGCTGACGAAGCAATTCGACCTGTTCACCGTAGGTCTTGAACTGCTTCACCTGCTTCACGCGCACCCCTGTTTGATACGAAAAACGAAGACCGGCCCTGGACTCCCACCGAGGCGGGCAGCGGAACCGGTCATGTTGACTGCAAGGCTACCTGGTTGATGACGCCGAAGCAAGAGCACGGGGCACGGAGCCATCGGTACGTTCACACACCAGTGTGCCCTCTGACCCGTCCGGATTTGTCGGTGCTCGGGGGCGTATGGGCGAGAGCCTTCCTCACACCGTGTCCGGTTTCGGTGCCTGCCGTGCCTGACAGGTGAGAGCTTGGCGCATCCCGCGCCCGCGATTGTCTACCCGGCTCTCAGAAAAGGAGCCGGTCATGGCTACCGCGCTACATGCGTTCACCAACCACGAGTTCGGTACGATCCGAACTATCACCTCGGGCGGGCAGGTCCTGTTCTACGGCAAGGACGTGGCGACCGCCCTCGGCTACGCCAACACGAAAGATGCCCTGGCGCGTCACTGCAAGGGGGTCGTGAATCACTACCCCCTTGAAACGGGCTCTTCAGAGTTGAGTGTGGGGTGAGGCGTCGAGGCCTCTGGTGATGAGGAGCATGCGGAGGCGGTAGTGCTTGACGTTGCGGAACCCGCGGGCGATGCGGCGGCCCAGCTCGATGATCCCGTTGATGGCCTGGGTGCCGCCGTTGCTCGCGCCGTGGGT
>NZ_PKHA01000019.1:0-11208 GCF_002861525.1 Actinomyces urogenitalis
CCATTCGTGATGGGGGTCAGGTCGATGATCACGGTGACGTACTTGTCACCGCGGCGGGTGCGGCGCCACACGCGCTCATCCACCCCGACCACAGTGACACCCTCGAAACGGCGCTCATCGTCGATCAGCACCCGCTTGCCCTCAGTCACGATCGCGTCGTTCGCGGTGTTCCACGCGACCCCCAGACCCGCGGCGACCCGCGCCACCGTCAAGTGCTCGCACACGATCCCCTCAAGAGCCCACCGCAGCCCGCGCCGCGACAACCTCGCCCGAGGCTCGCCCGCCTTGCTCGTACCCTGACGCCACACGTGTCCACACCCCGTGCACCGGTACCGGCGAATCGTCACCTCCGACACGGTCGGCCGCCAGCCGATCGGCTCGTGCGCCAAGCGCCGCACCACGGTGTCACGCGGCTTACCCTCACAACCGCACCGGCGACACCACTGATCAGGATCGCGGACCCGGCACGCCAGCACCGCACGGTCCGGCTCAAGACGTTGCCCAGTGACCACCAGGCCAAGCTCATCCACACAGCACAACGTGGTCACATCGGGACGGCAGAAGGTAACGCCAGGCATGTCGAGGTCTTCTGGACGGGCGGTGTAGGAACTCCCATCATCAGGGGACCTCGACCCACACCACCACAAGACACCCCACCCACCCCTACACCCTCAACCGTGAAGAGTCCCTTTCGCGAGGGTGGGTTCGGCGGATCCGGGCGCACCGGACTGCATACCCCGCGCGTGCGGGGTCTCATCGACGACGGCGCCGTGTCGTCTCCCTCATCGTGCCGCGTCCCCGTCCTCGTCGGGAAGGAGCACCCGCCCGCCTGTGGACGACGGCGGAGGGGAGGCGCGCCTGTGGACGGAAGTCTCCTCCGTTACCGCGCCCCATTGCAGCGCATCAACGAGGGCGCAGCCGCGCGCCGACCTCGCCTCAGGCCGTCGGCCCGCGCCTCGCTCTGGAGGAGAACGCGAATAGGAGCGCCTAGATGTCGCGCTCCCGCTCGGGGCGCTCGCGCCGGTACGGATTCGCGTTGAGGGCGGTGACGATGAGCCCCCAGTAGAGGCCGAGAAGGAGCGGCCACGTGATGTACGCCGAGAGTTGCGCGTCCACAACGCGAAGGCCGCGAGCGTTGTGAAGTAGACAAGCAGGGTCTTCGACATCCGCGCCTGCACACGCGTCTTGAGGGCTTCCCACGAGTAGAGCACGGCATCCCTCCCCTTCGACGGCATCGATGGGTCTACCTGCACCCTCGCTCGCAGCGGACATGATCCGGACCTCACGCGCGAGGTCGCGCGCTTCACGAACAACCCTGTATGGTAATGCAAGCCATTCTCATTATCGCTAGAAGGTTCGTCATGCGCGCCACCCACCGCGGGATTCATCCCCTCCTCGCCCTGTTCACCGCGCTCTTCACCCTTGCGCTCTTTGCTACGCCGACGATCGCCACGCCCGCCCCACAGAGCGGAGAATCAACGACGAAAGTGCTCCTCACCCGCGGGCATGCCGACGTCTTCGCCCTCGTCCCCAACGGGCCGACGATCTCCCTCGTCACCAAAGAGGACGTCACTACCCCGGGCGCGCCGACCTACCACAACCCCGCAAAGCTGATCCTCGGCGTCACCGACGCCGCGAAGACGAGCGCGACCGAAAAGATCGAGGGCGTTGGAACCGCCGGCTACGCACTCCCCCAGTCCGAGAATCCCGCGCTCCTATGGCCCGGTTGGGACTCGAACGCCCTCGCACCTCTGCGCCCAACCGCGATCCGCCTCGTCATCGACGAGGTCTCCGGGCCTGGCCGCATCCTCCTGTGGCGCTCGGCTGCATTCGGCGCGACCTCCCCGATCTTCGAGCAGGGCTCCCTTGAGGCCGCTCCCGGGCGCTCGATCCTCCAGAGCGCACCCGCCCACGAGCACGCGAACTGGCTCTTCACAGCCGCGGGCACCTACTCTCTCACTCTCCACGGCGAGGTCGATACCCCCAAGGGGCGCCTCGTCTCCGACCCGGCCGCCTACACTTTCGCCGTGGGCGCCACCGCGATCGCGCAGGCCACCCCCGGAGCGTCGGCTCCCGTCGAGCCGTCGACGCCCAGCACCGGATCGACCCCGCCCCCCGCGCCAGCGCCTCAGTCCACCGCCCCCCAAGCGCCCGTACAACCAGCCGCCGAGCAGTGCCTCCCCACCCCCGTCACCTCGAACGGGAGTGGTACGGCAGTCGGCGGATCCCACACGATCCGCGCGAACACCCACGTCCACCCAAACTGGGTTTTCACCGCCCCCGGCGTCTACAAAGTCTCGATCACCCAGACCACGACCCTGAAGTCCGGTGCCCGCGTCTCGACTTCCGACATCCTCTCCTTCAACGTCGGCGGTGCCGGAAACGCCGACTCCGGCCACTTCGACATCGGGACGAGTGCCAGCCCCTCGTCGATCTCCATGCTCGTCAAAGACGACCGCTCGCAGCCCGCGCGCTGGGTCGCCCCTTCCTCTCTCGTCTTCGGACTTGGCTCCGCAGCCGAGACGACTGCACCCGCCGGTATCGAGTTCATCGCGAAGCAGGGTCAGAGGATCTGGATGATCTCCTCAAGCCAGGTCCCCTCCGTCCCGTGGCTCGGCGCAAACACGATGCACCCCAGCCTCTTCGCCCGCACGACCGGCGATGTCACCTGGACGCTCAACGGTGTCTCCGGCCCCGGTTCACTCGCCGTCTTCGAGTCCGGCAACTTCGGCTCACTCGTCGGCACCCGCTGGTTCGGCGGCATCGGCTCAGGCTCGACGACCGTCTACGTCGGCCGCACCGCCGACGGGCGCCCCTGCGAACTCGACCAGGCGACGATCGATCGTCTGCGCGCCGAGGGTAAGATCGTCGATGGCTCGGCCCTTCCCGGCGGTCTCGCGACGACCGGCGCGCGCGCCGCCATCCCGGTCGCCCTCGCCTCGCTCCTCGCCCTCGCTGGGCTCGCCGCACGACGGTGGGCAAGAAGGTGAGGCGCACCCGAGCGCGTCGCTCTGGGAGTGCCTTCGCGCTCTCCCTCCTCATCGGCGCTTCTTCGCTGCTCCTCGGCGCGTGTGCCCCCGCCCTCGCGAACGGCGGAGCCTCTGCCGAGGAGACTCCCGGCGCGCGATCAGAGTCCGTTGCACCTAGCAGTGGCGATGTGGCCGATGACGGGTCGCAGCCTCGGATCGTTGCGACGACGCCGATCATCGCCGATCTCGTGCGCGCGGTCGCCCCGCGAGCGCGCATCGCGACGCTCGTCCCCGCAGGCGTTGATCCGCACTCCTTCGAGCCTTCGATGGCGGCCCTCCGCGACATCGCGCACGCCGACATCGCTTTCTCCAACGGGCTGCTCCTTGAGCAGAGCGCACTCACCTCCTCCATTGACGCGAACCTCCCAAAGGGCGCCCAGCACGTCGCTCTCGGCGAGGAGTCCGTCCCCTTCGGTGCGCGTCCGATTCCCCTCGTCGAGGATCTCTCTCTCGCGACGATCTGGCTCGGGCTGCGCGTCGACGGACGCGCCTCAACCGACTCGACCGTCTCCTTCGAAGCAGTCTCGGCGACGGGCCCTGGCGACCTCGCCGCCTTCACGACCGGCACCTTCGGTGAACCGCGCCCGTGGATCGCCTCGAAGGATGGGATCGACTCGAACGACCGCGTCGAGCTCCCGACTAACGCTCACACCCACATGTCGTGGGGTTTCACTGATCCCGGTGTCTACTCCCTCTCTCTGCGGGCGACGCTCCACTCGCCGACGGGCGACACTCCGCTCGGTGAAAAGACTCTTGTCTTCGCCGTCGGCATCGACCCGCACTCCACCGGGCGGAGCGTCCTCGACTCCGGGCACGCCGATCTCACCGCGAAGCTTGAGGGCTCGATGACCCTGCGCGCAGACGCCCCCGCAGGCGACCTCGACCCCGACCGGATTGTCATCGCCGTCCCGGACACGACGACGACCACGATCCCCGACAACCGGTGGCGATTCCTCGCCGAACCCGGTGCCTCCGCTCGAATCCTCGCCCAGGCCGTGATCGGAACCCACGTCCACGGTGAGATCGACCCGCACATGTGGCACGACGTGAAGAACGCCATTGCCTACACTGACCTAGTCGCCGAGCGCCTCGCAGCCCTCGATCCCTCGCACGCGGCCGAGTATCGGGCGAACGCCACCGCCCGCGACGCCGAACTTGAGGCCCTCGACCGGTGGATCCGCGAAGTCGTCGCCACCATCCCTGAGAAGAGCCGTGCCCTCGTGACCGCGCACGACTCCTTCGGTTACTACGCGAAGGCCTACGGGCTGCGGATCGGTGGGTTTGTCGCACCGAACCCGTCCCTTGAGCCCTCGGCTCTCCAACTCGCCAATCTGACGCGCGTCCTTGAGCAGACGCCAGCCGCCGGAGTCTTCCTCGAACCAACCTCCCGCTCCCACCTCGGCGAGCTCGTCGCACTCGCGCACACGACCGGTAAGTCCGTCTGCTCGCTCCACTCCGACACGCTCACGGACGAGGTTCCCACCTACCTCGACCTCATGGTGTTCAACACGCGCTCGATCAAGTCCTGCCTCGACCCCGCCTCGCTGCCCGCCTGGCCCTTCGAGTCGGAGGCACCCATCCCGAATCTCACCCGAGGAGACCAGTGAAACTCACGCTCGCACTCGCGCTCGCCGCCACGGCTCTCATCGCCGTTGCCCCCGCCTCGCTCGCCGCAGACACGACGACGCAGGACCCTTCCCTCACCCAGGTCGTCGAGTCGAACGAGACCGTCGCCCCCGAAGGTACGCCTGTCGAGATCTCCGCCGGACACGTCGATCTCGGACCGAAGTTCCTCGACGGCGCGTGGACCTTCCTCGCCCGCGACGACTCTGATCAGACGCCGACCTGGCGCCACCTTGACGACGTCGTCCTACGCGTCTCCGACGCCGCGAAGCTCGAACTCCCCGCCGACGACCAGTACTCTTTCATCTCGGCGAACGGCCCGGTCTGGGCCGTCCCCCAGTCCGAGATCGCCAACGTCGTGTGGCTCGGCTGGAACACCCAGGACCCCGAGGTCGTCGGCAGACTCGCCCAGGGCGCGACCCTCGTCTTCGAGGGACACGAGGGCGAGGGGGACTTCCACGCCTTCGTCCAGGCCGGAAACTTCTCCGGCCCCCAAGAGCTGTGGAACTCGACGAAGCCGAACTCGCAGCCGATCCACGTTGACGCAAACACGCACACCCACGCGAACTGGGTCTTCACGCAACCGGGGATCCACCTCATCCGCCTCAGCCTCCAAGCCCAGCTCACCGACGGCACCACCGTCGAGGACACCCGCGTCCTCCGCTTTGCCGTCGGGGACGCCGCCGACGCGCAGAAGGCGCTCGAAGCCCAGTGGACTGTCTCGAACGCCCCTGAGGCACCCGCTCCCGTCGACTCGCCGTCACCCCTCGACCGCTCGACCGTGCTCCCGCTGTGGATCGCCGCGGGGCTCGGCGTTGCAGCCCTCGTCCTTGTCGCGCTCGTCCTCTTCGCCCGTCGCCGTGGCCACGAGCGCGAGCGGGTCGCTGAAAGGATCGTCGAGGGCGGGGCTTCCGGCTCCATCGAGCCGAAGCCGGAAGCGTCTGATGATGCCGACGACCGGGGGTCTCAGCGATGAGCCGCGCACTGGAGGTGTCCGGCCTGCGCGTCGACCTTGGCGGGCGGACGATCCTTGAGGATGTGTCCCTTCGGGTCGACGAAGGCGAGCTTGTCGGCCTCATCGGACCGAACGGGGCTGGCAAGACGACGCTCATGCGCGCGATCATGGGACTCGTCCCCTACCGCGGGAGCATCGAGGCGAGCGGCTCGGTCATCGGCTACGTCCCGCAGCGCCAGGACCTCGACTGGAACTATCCGATGAGCGCCGCCCAGCTCGTCGCGACCGCCTTCACCGGGCGACGTCGCGCACCTCGAGGCGCGGCGCGCCTTGAGGCCGTCTACCGGGCTCTCGATGCGGTCGGCATGTACGCGTACCGCAACCGGACGATCAACGAGACCTCGGGCGGTCAGAAGCAGAGGATCCTCGTCGCCCGGGCGCTCGTTGCCTCGCCGCGTCTGCTCCTCCTCGATGAGCCCTTCACCGGGCTTGACCACCCGAATCAGGACGCGCTATCGCGCCTCTTCGTTGACCTCACCCGTTTAGGAGTCGGAATCCTCATGTCGACGCACGACCTCGGGCAGGCCGTCGATATCTGCCACCGACTCGTCATGCTCAACGGGACCGTGAGGGCCGAGGGCGAGCCCTCCACCCTCTGCTCGCCGGAGCCGTGGATGGAGACCTTCCGCGTCTCTAAAGACTCCGCGCTCCTGCGCTCCCTCGGGATGGTGCGCCGATGAGCCTCCTCGACTTCCTCTCCGACCTCGCAAACCCCTCGCTCGCTTTCCTCCCAAGGGCGCTCCTCATCGCCGTCCTCTCCTCACTCGTCTGCGGTCTCGTCGGCGCGCACGTCGTCTTGCGCGGACTCTCCTTCGTCGGCGATGCACTCTCACACGCCGTATTCCCCGGAATCGCGATTGCCTTCGCGCTCCAGGGGTCGATCCTCCTGGGAGGAGCCGCAGCCGGGATCCTCGTCGCGATCCTCATTTCCGTCTTCTCCCAGAACCGCCGGGTCGGCGAAGACTCCGTTATCGGCGTCTTCTTCGCTGCCGCTTTCGCCCTTGGCCTCGTCGTCGTCGCTCGAACACCCGGCTACACGGGGTCCCTTGAGTCGCTCCTCTTCGGGTCGCTCACCGGCGTGACGAATACCGATGTTCTCATTTCCCTCGGGGCGTGCGTCGCGATCGGCATCGCCCTCGCGGTCTTTCACGACCGGATCGTCCTCGTCAGTGTCGACCGTGATTTCGCGATTTCGACGGGCCTGCGCGTCGGGCGCATTGATGTGCTTCTCCACCTCGCCATCGCGACTGCCGTCGTCGTCTCCATCCAGACGATTGGGAACGTCCTCGTTCTCGCGCTCCTCGTCGCTCCCGCGGCGACCGCGCGACTCCTCACTGACCGTGTCGTCCCCATGATGCTCATCGGCCCGGCCATCGGCGCCGTCTCTGCCTTCCTCGGCATCTGGGCCTCCTGGTCGCTCGACATCCCCTCGGGCGCGGCGATCGTCCTTGTCGCGACCCTCCTCTTCGTCCTCGCCCAGCTCCTCTCGCCCGGGCGCGGACTCCTCCTTCGCGCCCGACCGGCGGCGCAGACCACAGAAAGGACACTCGCATGAGGACCCTTCCGTTCACCGGCCTCCTCACCGCGGCCGCCCTGCTCGCCACACCGATACTCGTCGCGCCCACGGCGCACGCAACCCCGTCAGAGACGGTCTCTCCCACGGACTACGCCTCAGGCCCGACCAACGCCGAGGCCTCGCCCTCCTCCCCCGGAGCGCCTGACGATCCCGAACACCTGCCCGGAGAGGCCGGCTACGGGGACCTCGTGCCCGCCGACCTCACGGTTCCTGCGGGCTCTCCCGGCGCCGACCCGGAGGCGACCCCCGGGCCCGACGGTCGCGTTCCCCACGTGTGCGCTGGCCGCAAGCTCCTCCATCACGCGCACGTTGACGCCGCCTACGTCACCCGTGTCGACCAGACCTTCACCGTTACCGTTGTCGACGGGCGCAAGGTCGTCAAGGACCCGAACTCCGTCTGCGTCCGACTCGCCCCCGACGCGCGCTCCTCCGACTCCCAGGAGGTCTCGCGCATGGTCGTCCCCTCGGGTGGCCTCTTCGACTTCATTGGTAAGCCCGGCGACATCGTCTGGCGCGCCCCTCAGGAGCAGATCGATAACTGGCGGTCCGTCTGGGCTGGCATCGGTGCCTTCGACACGGCGCACGAGGTCGCCCAGCCCGAAGGGATCCTTCTTGACGAGGTGAAGCTCTCGATCGCGAACTCCTCCGGGCCTGGAGCCGTCGAGGTGTGGCGCACCGTCGGCACGAATTCTCTGACCCGAGGGCTCTCTTCCGACCCCTCGCTTGCGCCACTCTCCCTCCAGGCTGGCTCCCACGGCCACTGGAACTGGACCTTCTCGAAAGCGGGCGTCTACCGGCTCGACATGGTTGCTTCCTACACGTCCACCTTGTCCCAGAGAGCCGTTAATTCCTTGCCCTCGACCATCACGTGGCTCGTCGGCTCTGACGACGAGGTCGGCCTGCCCGAAGGCACCACGACCTCCCTCACGCCGATCAGAACGACCGCCGAGCAAGTGAAGGAGAAGATGATCGCCTCCGGCGAGCTCTCCACCGAGGAGACGCCCGCCGAACCCGAGCCACCCTTCACCCAGGCCGAGGCCCGCAAGCAGATCGAGGCACTCTTCGGCTCTGCCGCGAAGGCGCCAGCCTCGCCCTCGTCCCCCTCCCACTACGTCTACACGGGATCTTTCAAAGACGATGTGCGGGCTGGCATGCCGATCAAGCGAGTGACCCTTGAGGTGAGCGCGAACGGCAAGCCTGTCCCCGGGGAACCGATCCTCGAGATCCCTGACTCACTCAAGCAGACAACCGCCGACGGCGACCGCTGGGTTTTGCCTGCCTCCGGCGAGCACGGATCGCTCGGATTCGACTTCACCGGAATGCCCGCCGATTTGCGCTCCGGGCCAGCCGTTTACTCCGTCGACACCTTCGACGGCCCCAAGGGCGGCCGCTACATCGCGGGGACCGTCACCGACGGGGCGATGAACGTCACCCTCGATACGACGCGCGACCCCAACCGTGGCTTCACCGTCGATGCAGCCGCAGTTCCCCTCGCCCACGTCTTCACGAAGCCAGGCGTCTACACCGTCGGTTTCAACATCGAGACGCGCGACAAGGACGGGAACTTCTCCTACAAGTCCCGCTCCGCTCACTTCGTCGTTGGCGATGCTGCGATCTCGGCGCTGCGCGCGATCACCGCGGAGAACAACGGCGAGACGCCCTCACCCTCACCCTCGCCGAACCCTGCGGACCCGGGTGCTGACGCGCCGCCGAGCGGTGGCGCTCAGCCCAGCAATCCCTCGACACCCGATCCCGGCGACTCGGCGATCCACATCATCACCGAAGGCCACATGGATCAGGCGATGTCCCTGAAAGACGGAAAGGCGGAAGTCTTCGTCGATGACACCGCCGACCCGCGTCACCCCGTCCACCGTGCCTCCGGAACCTTCGCCTACGCCGTCCCCGACTCGACGCATGCGAAAATCCCCGCCGGCGCGAAGGGCTACAGCGAACTCGCCGCTGCGGCGCCCGAGGGCGTGTGGAGCCTGCCCGAGACCCAGCTCGAGGGTATCCCCTGGGTCGGCTTCTCAACCCAGCGGGTCGACTACTCGCAGCTCTCAAGCAAGGGCGTCGAGGTTGCGATGAGGAACTTCACCGGCCCCGGTCGCCTCGTCACCGGTATCTCCTCTCTCTTCGAGGGATTCACGCCCCGACTCGACTCGACGAAGCCCGACATGGTCCTCCACTACCTCTTCGGGTCGCACGATCACCAGGCTTTCTACTTCACGAAGCCTGGGCGCTACTCGACCGACTTTGTCTACACCGCGCACCTCGCCGACGGCTCCACCATTGAGAAGACGCTCCATGCGATCTTCCTCGTCGGCGACGAGGCCATCAAGAGGGGCGCTGAGCCAGACCCCGCGCCCGCACCAAACCCGGAGCCTGCGCCGAACCCGGAGCCCGGCGCACCCCTTCCCATCGACGAACTCGTCGCGAAGCTTAACGCCGAGTCCCACCAGAACTGGACGAACCCGAACACCGGTACGCACCGGCCCAGCCAGCCCGCGCCGGGCACCTCCCCGTCAACCGGATCACCGTCCACGGGCTCCCCCTCAGCAAGTGCGAGCACTCCGGCCTCGCTGATCGGGAACCCGACCGCGGCCGGCGCGCGCCTCGGAGAGGGCGCCGGACAGACCGGGACCCCGGTGAGCGGTGGTTCGACCGCGGCCGGCGCGCTGCTGTCGTCGAACTCGGCGGCTGGCGCGGGGGCGGCGAGCTCCGACTCCGACGCATCGGGCGCTTCCAGCGCCGACGGCTCCCAGTCGAGCGGCGTCGAGGGTCTGGACTTCGCGGACTCCGCGCAGTCGGGAGCATCCACGACGCGGGCGCTCGCCAAGCCCACTGCCCCCGTGAGCGCCCTGCTCAACCCCGAGCGCGGGTCCGCCTCGTACGGGAGTGGTTCGGACTGGTGGCAGTGGGTTCTCGTAGGAATCTGTGGCAGCGGACTCGTCGGAGCGGGCGCCTGGGCGCTTCTCCTGCGCAGGCGCGCATCGGTGGGCAAGTAGAGTTCACTGACGCGTCTCCCGGATCAGCTAGCCAGCCCCTGACTGAGTGGAATGCGAGCGGCGGCTCGGACCTTCCCGGTTCGAGCCGCCGCTTCGTCGTCTACTTCTTCGTTTGCGCCTCCGCCTACTTCTTCATCCGCACAAACCGCTAGCGAACTCGGCGCTGGCACTGATTTTGTGATGGCGCTGACTCTGACTTTGACTTTGAGTCTGACTTTGGCACTGGCACAGGCACAGGCTCCACCCGCCTCCGCGTCCCCCAGGCAACACTGGCTCTCCTTTGGTCGAGCTTCTCCCGACGCATTTCAGCCGTCGCGCGTGGGATTAAGCCCGTCTCCGTAGTGGCCGTGGGTTCGCGTCCTACGACACGAGGCGCCTGCAAATCCAGACCCACAGCCCCGACAAACGACCAACAGGGTCTTCGAAGTCAGCGCATGCCCCAACAGCGAAGGATCACAGCACACTTACACCACAAACCGGGACTTGACACAAGACGCCGTGCCCCGCTGTGGTGGGCGGAGCACGGCGCGTTGTGTGGTCTGGCTGGATTAAGCGCGGCGACGCCAGGTCACATACCCACCCGCCAGCAGAAGCAGGGCACTAGCACCCAGCAGAGTCATATCCGCTGAACCTGTCTTGCCTAGCCCACCGTGACCGTGCTGAGCCTTTGACGTAGCTGACGGCTTCTTCGTTTCATCAGACGGTTTCGTCTCATCAGGGGGTTTCGTCTCATCAGGGGACTCTGGCTTAGGCTTGAATGCTAGATCAACTGTGAACACTACGTTCCCGTCGCCATTCACCTCACAAACAGCACCCTCTGGACACTTAAGCGGCTCTTCACAGTTGAGGGTGTAGTTGGGGTCTGAAGCCGCCTGCTTCGAGGAGAGATCGGGCGATGTAGTTGGTCAGGTTGCGCAGTCCGAGGGCGGAGCCTCGTAGGTGCTCGAGGCGTCCGTTGAT
>NZ_PKHA01000002.1:0-333900 GCF_002861525.1 Actinomyces urogenitalis
AAGTAGGGTGGAGCACGTCGAGGTCTTTCGGGATGGCGAGCGTGAAGAACTTCCATCATCCGGGAGACCTCGACCCCTACCCGGCCACCGACGCGCTCAACCGACTACACCCTCGTTCGTGAAGAGCCGTCAAAGAGCCTGTCGACGCACTCGTGGAGGACCTCGCTCGTGCGCTCGGGGCGGTCAGAGAAGAGGTACATGAAGGGCACGTGGTGGGCCGGCTGGTTGGACAGGCCCAGCTGCCCCATACCAATCGCGCGGGCCTCGACCATCTCGTGGATGACCTCCCCGTAGGTCCTACTCAGCTCGGGGGCCGCCTTCTCCGGCTCGGCGAAGTAGCGGTCCAGACACTCGCCCAGGCCACGCGGGCCGCCGTGGACGGCAGCGAGGTAGTCGGCGTCGTGGACCGCGGAGAAGGCCATGCCCCAGGCATTGGTCTCGGTGTAGCTCCCGCCCCACACGCGCGGGTCCAGCTCACCCGGCTCAGCCTCCCAGGTCCCGGCCTCATCCCGTCCCACAAGGAAGCCCGAGGCCTGCTGGAACAGGTTGCGCCACACCAGGGCACGGTTGCGCAGGTAGTAGGCCTCGGCGCGCAGATCGCAGGCGGCCACCGGGACGGCTCAGGTACGGGCGCGCCGCGCCGCCCAGCGGGCCAGGCCGGCGTCATTGATCGCCCCCTCCAGGCACCAGGACAGGCCCTCGGGCACCGAGGTGTCCACCCAGTCGCGGAAGCGGAACCGACCCTGGCCCGCACGCCCCACTACCTCGCTGTCCGGCGGGGTCAGGACATTGCGCAGGCCGGAGCGGTACGCCGTCCCCTCGTCCAGCTCAACCCCGTGGGCGGCAGCGTCGGCGAACATGACGTCCGAGCTCGTGCCCACCATGCAGTTGACGAAGCCCGGCGCGCTCCAGCGCCCCATCCAGCCGCCGTCGCGGTAGAGCTGGAGCAGGCCCTGGAGCATCTGCCCTGAGCTCTCCGGCAGCAGGAGGTTGAAGGCCGGCCAACAGGTGCGGTAGGTGTCCCAGTAGCCGTTGTTGACGTACATGGTCCCCTCACGCACCGCGCAACCAGTCCGGGAGCTGGTGTGCTCGCGCTCCAGCGGCAGGCAGGGGCTGGCGTGGACGATCTGCGGGGCGACGGCGCTGCCCCGGTTCTCGTGGTGCTCGTTGGGATAGCACAGGAGCCGGTACAGGCTCGCGTAGGCGGTGGCACGGCGGGCCGGCGAGGCACCGGGACCTCTAGCCGCGCGAGCTCAGCCTCCCACTGCTCACGCGCAGCCGCCCTCAGCTCCTCAAAGCTCAGGCCCTGGCTCTCCAGCTCCAGGTTGTGCCAGGCCTGCTCGCAGGAGATGAAGGAGGTGGCTAGGCGGATCTCGTGGGTGCCGGCGGGCAGGAGCACGTCGGCGGCCTGGGGCGGGCGCTGCCGTCGGCCTCGCGCGCCGGGAGCCACCCGACGGCGCCCTCAACCTGCCCGACGACGAAGACACGCACCGGCGCCGGCTGGGAGGGCAGTCCTTCGTTGCCGCCGGCCCAGCCCTCGAAGCACAGCACGGACGCGGCGTCACCACTCTGACCGGCCCCAGTGCCGCTACCGGACTCACCACCGCTACCGGACTCAGCACCGCCGACGGCGTCGGTGGCGCTGCTCGGCCGGGCGCCTGCGAGCCCCCTGCTGAGCCGAAGCTCCCCGTGGGCTGGCTGGTCCAGCGTGATCCCGCCGTCAGCAGGCAGGTGGACACGCAGCGCTGCCGTGCGGGAGGTCGGCGTCATCTCCACGCGGATACCGCCGTCCAGGGCGACGGCGTAGTAGTCAGGGTGGGCGACCTCGTCGTCGTGGGAGAAACCCAGGGCGCGCTGCTCCGGGTCCAGCACGGGCTCGCCGGCAAAGGGCATGACCTGCAACGCCCCGCGCTCGCCGATCCAGGGACTCGGCTGGTGGGACAGCGCCACGCCCTGCAGGCGGGGGCGGGGGTCACCGTGCCAGCGATAGAGCCAGCCCAGGGTCCGGGCGTCAGTGAGCGGGGTCAGGAAGCTCATGCCGTGCGGCACGCAGGTGGCCGGGAAGGTGTTGCCGCGCGAGAAGCCGACCCCCGAGTGGCTCCCACGGCGGGTGTCCACCAGGTCCACCAGGCCGGCTGCGCCGTCGTCGCCCTGGGGCAGGAGCCGACGGCGCAGCTGGAGCCAGCCCGTGCCGTGGTCCGCCTGAGAGACCAGCGCCAGGCCGCCCAGGTCGCGGCCGGCCAGGGCCGCCAGGTCCACCCGCCACAGGTTCCACTGCTCGGGCACCAACGCCGTGGCCGCCAGGTGCGCGGCGAGGTCGCGCGCCGGCACGGTGAGGTCGTGCCCCTCCTGATCGAGCAGGACGGTGCCAGGCCGGCCGCGCTCGACCAGCCCCAGGCGGGTGGAGGCACGGTCCGGGACGCCGTCGTCATCCAGCGCCATCTCGGGGTAGACGGCGAGCTCCAGGACCTCACCCGTCTGGGCGGGCTCGAGGTCAAGGCCGAGGACGCCCAGCGCCAGCCCGCCCCGGGCCGACAGCTCATAGCGCCACACCTGCCCCTCAAACAACCCGGTCCTCGGGGTGGAGCTTGGTGGCTGGGTGGGGCCGGCGTCGGGCCGGACACGGATCGCCTGCGTGGCCGGGACGTCCTGTGGGTGCATCGTCGCCTCCTGCTGACTGGGCCCGGGAATCATACGTGCCCCTCCTGTACCTCCCTACCCGCTCATGCTGCGGGCCCCCGGCACCGAGGTACCGGGGGCCCGCAGCACGCGCTGGGCGCGCAGGTCTGAGGAGCGTGCGTCAGGCCGCGGTGCCCTCCGCGGCGCCGGCGAACTGGCTCTGGTAGAGCGCCCAGTAGGCGCCCCGACGCTCCAGCAGCTCCTCGTGGCTGCCCTGCTCCACGATGTCCCCGTGCTCCATGACCAGGATCGTGTCCGCGTCACGGATCGTGGACAGGCGGTGGGCGATGACGAAGCTCGTACGCCCCTGGCGCAGCGCCGCCATCGCGTGCTGGACCAGCAGCTCGGTGCGCGTGTCCACCGAGCTGGTCGCCTCGTCCAGGATGAGGACGGCCGGGTCGGCGATGAAGGCGCGGGCGATCGTGAGCAGCTGGCGCTCACCGGCCGAGACGTTCGCGGCGTCCTCGTCCAGGACCGTGTCATACCCCTCGGGCAGGGCCCGGATGATGTGGTCCACGTAGCAGGCGCGGGCGGCGGCCTCGACCTGCTCGTCGCTGGCGCCCGGGCGCCCGTAGCGGATGTTCTCCCGGATCGTGCCGGCGAACAGCCACGGGTCCTGCAGCACCATGCCCGTGCGCGCACGCACGTCCCGGCGCCGCATGGCGGAGATGTCCACCCCGTCCAGGGTGATCCGACCGCCGTCGATCTCGTAGAAGCGCATGAGCAGGTTGACCAGGGTGGTCTTGCCCGCGCCCGTGGGGCCGACGATCGCCACCGTCTGGCCGGGCTCGACCTTGAGGGACAGGTCCGTGATGAGCTCGGAGTCGGGGTCGTAGGAGAAGCGCACGTGCTCCATCTCGATGACCCCGGCGCCGGCCACACCGGTACCAGCCGCAGCACCGGCCCCGGCGCCGGCCGCGGCCGCACCAGGTCCCACCGGCGCGAGCGCCTCGGCGCCGGCCTCGTCCGCCCGCTCCTCCTCGGCGTCGAGCAGCTCGAAGATCCGCTCGGCGCTGGCCGTCCCGGACTGCACGGCCGTGGCCATGCCACCGAGCTGAGCCAGTGGCTGGGAGAACTGCTGGGAGTACTGGATGAAGGCCTGCACGTCTCCCAGGCGCAGCGAGCCGCCCGAGACCATGAGCCCACCGACCACCGTGATGGCCACGTACCCCAGGTTTCCCACCACCTGCATGATCGGCATCATGATGCCGGACAGGAACTGCGCCCGCAGACCCGCCGCGAAGAGCTCCTCGTTCTCCGCATCAAAGTCAGCGCGCGAGCCCTCGGTCCGCCCGTAGGTACGCACCAGGGCGTGCCCGGAGAAGGACTCCTCCACGCGCGCGTTGAGCCTGCCCGTGCGCGCCCACTGCAGGGTGAAGGCCTTCTGCGAGCGCGGCCCGATGATGCCAAAGAGCACGCCCATGAGCGGCAGGATGATGAGGGCCACCAGCGTCAGCTTCCAGGACACTGACAGCATCATCGCCAGCACGCCGATCACGGTGAGCACCGAGGTCACCGCGCTGGACAGCGACTGCTGGAGGGTGTTGGTGACGTTGTCAATGTCATTGGTGACGCGGCTGAGCAGCTCACCGCGCTGCACCTTGTCAAAGTAGGACAGCGGCAGGCGGTGGATCTTGTCCTCCACCTGCGCGCGCAGACCGAACATGGCCCGCACCATGACGCGGTTGAGGACCCAGCCCTCCAGCCAGCCCGCCAGCGCGGACAGCACGTAGAGGGCCAGGACCGCAAGCAGCACACGGGACAGAGCCTCGAAGTCGATCCCGGCTCCGGGCACGAGGTTCATCGCCTCGACCATCTGGGCCATCTTGTCCTGGCCCGCAGCCACCATGCCGTCCACAACCTGCTGCTTGGTCAGGTTCTCCGGCAGGCGCGAGCTGATCGCGCCCTCGAAGACGAGGTTCGTGGCCCGGCCCAGCACCTTGGGCGCCGCCACGGCCATGACCACCGAGGACACTGAGGCCACCGCGGCGATTGCCAGGTGCCCCTTGTAGGGCAGCAGCAGGCCGATCATGCGCTTGAAGGAGGGCCAGAAGGCGGTGGCCTTGCCCGGGGGCGGGCCAGCGCTCCAGTCGTCGGAGGAGGCTCCGGCCAGGGCCGCAGCCGCCAGGGCCTGGTCCTCCTCGGTGACCTCCAGGGCGGAGGCGGGCTTCGCCGTCGTCGCCTCGGGGGCCGACGACGCAGCCTCGCCTGAGGCTGCCAGCTCGCCGTCCGCCGTCCTCACCTGCGGCTCCTGGGGAACGTCCGCCGCGGACTGAGGGTTCTTCGTACTCATGCTGCGGCCTCGCTTCCAAGCTGGGAGGTAACGATCTCGCAGTAGGTCTCGCTGGAGGCGACGAGCTCGTCGTGGCGGCCGGCGCCCACCAGACGGCCCTCGTCCAGGACGAGGATGAGATCGGCGTCGATCACGGTGGACACGCGCTGGGCGACCACGAGCTTGGTCACCTGCGCGGTGGCCGGGGCGAGCGCCGCGCGCAGGCGGGCGTCGGTGGCCACGTCCAGAGCGGAGAAGGAGTCGTCCAGCAGCAGGAGCGCCGGACGGCGCACGATCGCGCGAGCGATGGACAGGCGCTGGCGCTGTCCGCCCGAGACGTTGGTGCCGCCCTGGGCGATCGGGGCCTGGAGGTGACCGTCCATCTGCCTGACGAAGTCCGCCGCCTGAGCGATCTCCAGAGCCTGCCACAGCTCCTCGTCAGTGGCGTGCTCGCGGCCCAGCCGCAGGTTGGAGGCCACTGTGCCGGCGAAGAGGAAGGGCTTTTGGGGGACCAGGCCGATCTGGGACCACAGGGCCTCGGGCTCGGCCTTCATGACGTCCACGCCGCCCACGAGCACCTGGCCGCGGGTGGGTTCAATGAGACGGGCCACGAGGTTGAGCAGCGTGGTCTTGCCCGAGCCTGTCGAGCCGACCACGGCCACGGTCTGGCCGGGCTCGGCGCTAAAGGTGATGTCCTCCAGCACGGCAGCGTCAGCGCCCGGGAAGGTAAAGGAGACCTCGCGCATCTCCAGGGCGCCGGGGGCCGGGAAGGCGGCGGTGGCGTCGTCGGCAACCTCGATCGAGGGGTCGGTGGCCAGCACCTCGCTGATGCGCTCGGCACACACCGTGGCGCGCGGGATCATGATGGTCATGAAGGAGGCCATGACGATGCCCATGAGGATCTGCATGAGGTAGGTCATGAAGGCCACCAGGGTGCCGACCTCCACCCGGCCGTCGCCGACCTGGTGACCGCCGAACCAGATGACGCCCACCATCGTCGCGTCAAGCACGAGCATGGTGATGGGGAAGAGGAAGACGAAGAGCTGACCGACCTTCTCCCCCACGCGGGTGATGTCCGCGTTGGCGTCACGGAAGCGCTCGGTCTCGGCGTCCTCGCGCACGAAAGCGCGGATGACGCGGATGCCGGTCAGCTGCTCGCGCATGGTGCGGTTGATGGCGTCGAGCTTGTCCTGGTAGACGCGGAAGAGCGGGACCATCTTGGCCACGGTCACGCCCACGATGACCAGCAGCACGGGCACGGCCACGGCGATGAGCCAGGACAGGCTGGGCGCGTGGGAGACCGCCATGACCACGCCGCCCACGGCGTACATCGGGGCGGTCACCAGCATGGTGCAGCCCATGAGGACCAGGGTCTGGACCTGCTGGACGTCGTTGGTGGTGCGGGTGATGAGGGAGCCGGCACCGAAGTGGGAAACCTCCTGCTCGGAGAAGTCACCGACCCGGCGGAAGAGCTGGCTGCGCAGGTCGCGGCCCATGGACATCGCGGCCTTGGCGGCGCACCAGGTGCCGCCGATCGCGCAGGTGCCCTGGATGACGGAGACCAGGAGCATGAAGGCGCCGGTGCGCCAGATGTAGGCGGTGTCGCCCTGGGCGACGCCGGTGTCGATGATGTCGGCGTTGAGGTTGGGCAGGTACAGCGAGGCCATCACCTGGGCGGCCTCCAGGAAGAGGACGCCGAGCAGGAGGGCTCGATACGGGCGCAGATATCTGCGCAACAGTGACAGGAGCATGGGTCCTTCCGTGGATCCAGAACTGACAAACAGAGACAAGACAGACAACGGAAACAACTGAGGCAGCTCAGACGGCTGAGCCCACTCAGACCGCTGAGCCAGCATGGCGCCGCGGTAGTGTGGTGCCGAGGCAGCGTTGAGGCGAGGCAACACCGTGCCGAGGCGGTGACGAGGGAGGAGATCCCAGGACAGGCACGCCGGCAAGCCGGCCACGTGGCGCGCCCCTGGGAGACAACCGGTGTGCGTCACCCACAGCCGTCCCTGGTAAACGGCCAGGTTACCGTGATGACACGTCGTCATGGAATGCACGAGCCGTGCGACATCGGCCACGACGTCACGTGAGGGTGAGGGTGATGCCCACAGGGGCAACAGCGCCTTTCAGCCAGCACACGCCCGGGGCCACGCCCGTCAACCAAGCCGACCGAGCCGACCGAGCCGACCGAGCCGACCGAGCCGACCGAGCCGACCGAGCCGACCGAGCCAGCCTCCGCCGATCACGCATGTTCCATCCGCCCACCTGCGCCACCGCCGACCACCGTTATCCGGCGCGGCCCCGCCCACCCAGGCCACGACCGACCACCTATCTGCCGACCGACCACTTGTTGCTCGCCCGACCACCGTTATCCGGCGCGGCCCCGCCCACCCAGGCCACGACCGACCACTTATGTGCGAGACGACCATTTGTTGCTCACCCGACCACGGCATTCGCGTGAATCTGGTGGTCGGAGGCCAAACACACGGTCGGTCGAGGATCTAGTGGTCGGTGAGCGTTTTCGTGGTCGGCCACGGGCCTCAATTCCGGGTCTTCCCCCGCCTGCACCGACCACCTGCGCCACCGCCAACCGCTCATGCCCCACCGACCACCGTTATTCGGCCAAGTCACGTCCATACCGTTCTCCACCGACCACTTATGTGCGAGACGACCATTTGTTGCTCACCCGACCACGGCATTCGCGTGAATCTGGTGGTCGAAGGAGCAACACGCGGTCGGTCAGCGTTTTGGTGGTCGGTGAGCGTTCTCGTGGTCGGCCACGGGCCTCAATTCCGGGTCTTCCCCCGCCTGCACCGACCACCTGCGCCACCGCCAACCGCTCATGCCCCACCGACCACCGGCGCCACCGCCGACCGCCCGTGGTGCGACCACTCATGCCCCAGCGACGATCTGCGCCAACCACTTGATGGCGCCGCCCGCTATCGTCGTGCGCGATGCCTGCCCCTTCTGCCAACGCCGCCGACCGCCCGTTCCCCGGCCGGGCCTCCTCCGCACACAGACCCCACCCCACTGCCCGCCTGGTCCTGGCGGCAGTGCTCGCCGGCCTGGCCGCGGGTTTCATCGGCATCGCGATGGCGTATCTCCTCGAAGCCTTCGAGTGGCTCTTCTACGGCGTCGCCCACGGCACGCTGCCCGAGCGCGTGGCCGCCGCACCTGCCTGGCGACGCGTCGCCGCCCCCGCCGCCGCAGGCCTGGTGGCCGGAGCCCTGTGGTGGTGGCAGCGAGCAACCGGCGCAGTGGTCAGCGTCGAGGCAGTCGTCGCCGAGGCCGGCGCCCCGCGCCCCGTGGGCCCACCCGCACCCGTCACACCGGCCACGCCCGCGACGCCAGCTGCCTCCACGCACGCCGCCGAGCCCGCGCAGGGGCCCACCTCCACGCCGACCTCGCCCACACCGACCACCCCTGCATCGGCTACGCCCCCGCCAACTTCACCCCCGCAAACCAACCCTGCTCAACCGGCCTCCCAGCGCATCGGCCTCCTGCGCCCCTTCGGCGACGCCGTCGTCCAGGTCCTCACCGTGGGCGGAGGCAACTCCGTGGGCCGTGAGGGCGCTCCGAGACTGGCCGCGGGCGCCGTCGCCGTCCGACTAGCGCGCTGGCTCGGGCTGGAGCCTCAGTGGATGGCGCTGCTTGCTGCCTCGGCCGCCGGCGCTGGGCTGGCCGCGATGTACAACGCGCCGCTCGGCGGGGCCGCCTACGCCGTCGAGATCATGATGCTGGCCGGCACCCGCCGCCGCGGGCTGGCACTGGCCGCGCCAGTCAGCGTCCTAGCCACCTGCGTGTCCTGGCTGCACTCCCACGCCGAGGCCTCGATCGCGATGCCGGCCTCGACTCTGACCTGGCCGACCCTGGCTGCGAGCCTGCTCGTGGTCGTCGCTGCCGGTCTGGCTGGGGTGGCCGCGCGGGCGCTGTGGGCGTGGGCGCGACGTCACCGGCTGCCCGACGGCTGGAGCCTGCCGCTGGCGATCGCCGGGGCCGGGACGCTGACGGGCCTGGCCTCGCTGTGGCTCACGGTCCTGCCGGGTAACGGCAAGGACGCGTTTCAGGCAGCCGTCTCCTCACCCGTGACAACGACGGCGGTGCTCTCCCTGGTCGGGGTGGTCATCCTCAAGCCGGTGCTCACCGCCGCCACGCTCGGGGCAGGCGCGACTGGCGGGCTGCTCGCTCCCTCCTTCAGCCTGGGGGCGAGCGTCGGAGCGGCGGTGGCCCTGGGTCTGATGTTTGCGGGAGTGACCGTGAGCGTGCCGGCGATGGCGCTGGTGGGAGCGGGGGTCACGCTCGCGGTGACGCAGCGTGCTCCGTGGTTTGCTGCCGTGTTCGTCTGGGAGCTGGCGCAGGGGCCGGTGTGGACGCTGGGCGTGCTCGTCGTCGGCTGCCTTGCGGCAGGTGAGGCCGAACGAGCCTGGGCACGACGTCAGACAGCTCGGCGTTGACGCAGGGCTCGGAGCCCGGAGCCCAGCCAACCACTCGGGCGCCAGCTCGGGTGCCGACCAGCCCCCCCTCAGGCGCTGGCCATGAATCTCTCGGCGACCACCTCAAGCACCGTACACGAGTCCCTCGGCCGACCGCCAAAACGCTGACCGACCGCCTGTTGCTGCTCCGACCACCAGGTTCACGCGAATGCCGCGGTCGGGCGAGCAACAAGTGGTCGGTGGGCACATAGGTGGTCAGTCGTGGCCGGGGTGGCCGGGGCTTGGCCGAACACTGGTGGTCGGTCGGCACATAGGCGGTCGGTGGCGGCATGAGTGGGCGTACCACGGGCGGTCGGCGGTGGCACCGGTGGTCGGTCGCAACACGCGTGGTCCGTCGCGGCGCAGGTGGTCAGCACAGGCGGTGGAAGACCGCAATCGGGTCCCGCGGCCGACCACAAAAACGCTCAACCGACCACTCAAGCCTCCACCGACCGTGTGTTTGGCTTCCGACCACCAGATTCACGCGAATGCCGCGGTCGGGCGAGCAACAAGTGGTCGGTCGGCATACAGGTGGTCGGTGGGGGCATGAGTGGTCGGTGGAGGCTCAGGCGGGCGGTCGGAGAGCAGGTTCCGCTGTCACCCGGCCTTGCCGCCCCCCCCAAACGCGAGTGTGCAGGTGCGCGGACGGTAGTGCACCCGCAGGATGCACACTCACCCACACACCTGCACACTCACAGAAGAAGAGGCGGCCTCAGACAGCTCAGCCGCGGCGGCGCAGGATCACCGAGTCCCAGCCCTCCAGGCGCTGCGGCGCACCATGCCCCGAGGCCGCCGCCTGCTCGGCCGGCAGCGACGCCAGGAGAACGCGCTCGGCGTCCTTCCACCCCTCCAGGTCCACGCCCTCACCAGCCAGGCGCTCACGCAACGCCGATCCAGCCCCGAGCTCCAGGCCCTCACGCGCGACGGAGGCCAGAAGCAGCAGCTGCTCACGGGCACCGTCGTCAGCGACGTACTCACGCAGGATGACCCAGCTGTCCGCACTGTCTGCGTCCAGTAGCCGGAAGGTGCCCAGCGCCAGAGTGCGGCAGCGGTGGCGCTCGCCCACCAGGGCGCGGTAGTGCTCGAAAATGCTGCCACTGGCACCTACCTGAGCGGCAGCGTTGATCTCAACGTAGTTCGGGGTGACGTCGATCCACGGCGTGCCGGTGGTGAAGCCGGCGCACTCACCGTCGTCCCACTGGACCGGGGTACGGGCGTTGTCACGCGAGACCGGAGCCAGGCCGGCCAGGACCTTGGCAGCGTCGTCGCCCAGACCGAGGCGCTCGTGGAAGTAATTGATCGACTCCAGGTCCCGGTAGTCCTCGATGCCGCGGAAGACCGTGTTGGTCTGCCCCAGCTCCTCGCCCTGGTAGATGTAGGGCGTGCCGCGGTGCATGTGCAGGATGGAGGCCAGCGTCTTGGCGCTGTTGACGCGGAAGGCCGGGTCGTCGTCACCGAAGCGAGAGACGGCGCGAGGCTGGTCATGGTTGTCCCAGAAGGAAGAGTTCCAGCCGCGCTCGGCGGTGATGACGCCAGCCTCGTCGGTCACAGGAGCCAGGCCCTCCTGCCACCGAGCCAGGTTAGCCTTGAGCGCCGCGACAGGCAGCGGCTGAGGGTCGAACTTGCCACCGGGGCCGGCGTCCAGGCTCACGTGCTCGAACTGGAAGACCATGTCCAGCTCGGGGCTATCGAGATTCGTGTAGCGCTGCGCCTCCTCCAGGGTCACGCCCGCGGTCTCGCCGACGGTGATGATGTGGCGGTGGCGCGGTGCGAAGACCGTCTGATTCATCTCATGAAGGAACTCGTGCACGCGCGGGCCGTTGGCGGTGGCGATGAAGCCGTCACCGTAGGGGGAGCCGGCCGCCTGCGGAGAGTCGGTGAGCGGGTAGGTCTTGGAGATCAGGGAGATGACGTCCATGCGGAAGCCATCCACCCCGCGGTCCAGCCACCAGCTCATCATGTCGTAGACGGCATGACGGACCGCGTCGTTCTCCCAGTTGAGGTCCGGCTGCTTGATGGAGAAGAGGTGGAGGTAGAACTCTTCCGTCTTCTCGTCCCACTGCCAGGCCGGGCCAGAGAAGGCCGACCCCCAGTTGGTAGGCTCGGTGCCAGGCTCGCCCGGCGCCTTGCCCTCAACCTCACGTGCCGGGCGCCAGATGTACCAGTCGCGCTTGGGGCTGTCCTTGGCGCTGCGGGAGGCCTCGAACCACGGGTGCTCGTCACTGGTGTGGTTGACCACGAGGTCCATCACCAGGCGCATGCCTCGCTCGTGGAGCCCGGCGACCAGGGCGTCGAAGTCCTCCAGGGTCCCGAACATCGGATCGATGTCCTGGTAGTCGGAGATGTCGTAGCCGTTGTCATCCTGCGGAGAACGGTAGATGGGGCTGAGCCACACCACGTCCACGCCCAGGGAGTCCAGGTAGTCCAGGCGCGAGATGATGCCCGGGATGTCCCCCAGGCCGTCGCCGTTGGAGTCCTGGAAGGAACGAGGGTAGATCTGGTAGACGACCGCCCGGCGCCACCAGTCGGCATCCTCGCCGACGTGCCGGGAGGTGACGATCAGGTGAGGAAAGGACATGCGTTCTCCTAGTTGAGGAAGGTAGGGATCGTTGCTACTTCTGCGAGCCGCGCATGACGCCGGAGACGACCCAGCGCTGAGCGAAGACATAAACGAGGAACATCGGCGCGATTGCCATGAGGTAGGAAGCGAAGGACACGGGGTAGTTCGTGTTGAACTGCCCCTGGAAGACATACTGGGCTAGGGGCAGTGTTGCCTTAGATTGGTCGGTGAGGATGACCAAGGGAAGCAGAAAGTCATTCCACGCCCACAGGCAGGTGAGGATCCCGACCGTCGCGTTCATCGGCGACAGCAGTGGGAAGATGACCGACCAGAAAATCTTCCAACGTGAGGCCCCGTCAATTGCTGCCGCCTCCTCCAGCTCCTCCGGGATCGACTTGATGAAGGAGGTGTACATGAGGATGTTGAAGGCTAGACCGTAGACCACGTAGAGCAGGATGAGTCCCGCCTCGTTGTCGAGTTGCAGCAATGCGGTCTCCTTGACCACCGGCAGCATGATAATCGGGAAGGGTACAAACAGTGCCGCTACGAAGTAGTAGTAGAGGCACTTGACCCACCGGCGGTGCATATTGCGTCCCAGCGCGTAGGCCACCATGGAATTGGTCAGGATGGTGAAGACGGTGGCACCTACGGTGATAATCGCAGAGGTCAGCAGCCTGCGCGGGTAGGAGGTCATCTCCCAGGCCGTGGAGAAGTTGTCCAGGCTCCACGACCTCGGCAGCCCCCAGCCGCTGGCGGCCAGTTCCTCGGGGGTCTTAAAGGCCGTGACCACGGTGAAGTACAGAGGGACGAGGATAGTCAGGCTCAGCACGATCGCCGCGGCGGTGGTCCACCAGTTAGTCCCACCGAAGGTCTGGCGGCGACGACGCGGCCGCTCGCCCGCGTCCGCATGGGAATCAGGCACGACAACAGAAGTGGCAGTAGTAGTCATCGTCGATCAGACCCTTTCCTGGCTCTGGGTGAACCGGAGCTGAGCGAAGGACAACAGCACCACGATCAGGAAATAGATGATGCCGTTAGCCGTCTGGTAGGCGTACTCCCCGCCCTGGAAACCGTTCTTGAAGATGAGGTAGGAGATGGACTGGGTGGCGGTTCCAGGTCCTCCGGACGTCAGCGCCACAATCTGGTCGAATACCCCAAGGAACCCCTTAAAGGACAGGACCATGTTGATACCGAGGTACGGGATGATCAGCGGCAAGGTCATGGACCACAGGCGCCGCGCCGGACCAGCGCCATCAAGCGCCGAAGCCTCGTAGATCTCCTCCGGAACCGTCTGGAGCCCGGCGAGGTAGATGATCGTGTTGTAGGCAACTGCCTGCCACACGCCCACCACCACGATAGCCAGCCACGCCAGATCCTCATTGGCCAGCAGGGAGGTCGACAGCCACTGCCAGCCTAGAGCCTGACCAATCTGAGGAAGGTTGTTGGTGAACAGGTAGCTGAAGATGTAGGAGACCACCAGCACCGGCAGGACGTAGGGGACAAAGAAGATGCCCCGGAAGAAGCTCCGGGCCTTTAGCCTGGAATTCAGGATGAGCGCCAGGCCTAGAGCGATGACATTGGTCAGCAGGGAGGCAACGATCGCATACTTAAAGGTAAAGAAGTATGAGCCCCAGATAATGTCATCAGCGAAGAGGTTCTTATAGTTCGTCAACCCCACGAAGTGCCAGTCGCCATAGCCCTGGTAGTTGGTGAAGGTGTAAAAGAAACCGGTCAGTAGCGGGATCGTGAGCAGCACCGTGAAGACGACGGCTGCAGGCAGGATCATCCACACGAAGGCGCGATCGATCGGCTTAGGCCGATTGGCTGGCCGGCGGGCGGGGACGGTACTGGCGTCCTGGGACCTGGCCAGGACAGTGGTGCGGGGTGTCATGAGCGGTCTCCTCACGCCGTCTCGTTGATGCGTTTGACGACCTTGTCCCACTGCATGTCCAGGGTCGCGATGAGCTGGTCCAGGTTCCCGTTGAAGAGGTACTGCTGGAGGTAAGCATTGAGTGTGATGGCCGGCGGGAAGTTGTGGTCGGAATAGGTTGCCAGCCGCTCGTTATCGAAGTAGGGCTGTAGTCCTTCGAGCGCCGGATCGTCGGCCTTGAGCGTGGTCAGGGTCGGGTAGGCGGTCTGCTCGGAGCAATAGGCGCTCATGTTCTCCTGGCTCATGAGGTAGTCAAAGAAGCGCATGCACTCGTCCGGGTGGGCTGGATCCTTCCCCATGGTGAGAGCCACGTCGACACCAGACACAACCTTCGTGTCAGCCGCATCGTCTGCCGGGGTAGCGAAGGTACCGAGATTGATATCAGGGTTGTAGGAACGGATGGCCGGGATGGCGTACGTGCCGTGCCAGTACATTGCCCCCTTGCCCTGGGCGAACCCCTGGTTGCCGTCGTTGTAACCCAGCGCCGCCTTGTCCTCGTTGCCGTACTGGTAGACCTGCCACATCTTCTCGAAAACGGGAGTGAGCTCGCGGAAGGAGGTCGTGCCGTCGATCATCCAGCGACGCTGGTACCAGGCCGACACACCATCGGTGAGGAAGGATCCGGACAGCGAGGAGAAAGCAGGAGCCCCAGTCCAGTTGTCCTTGGTCGCCCAGTAGAAAGGATTGATCCCCTGGGCCTTGAGCTCCTCACACACCTCGATCAGCTCAGTCCAGGTCCGTGGAGGCTCGACCCCCGCCCCCTCGAAGATGTCCTTGTTGTAGATAATGCCCGAGCCGTTGTCCGCGAAGGCGACACCGTTGGTCTGCCCATCTCCACCCGTTCCCAGGGTGTTGAGGATGGAGGCCATCGAGGGATTGAGACCGTCGAGAAGGGACGAGGAGGAGAAGTCATAGAAGACGCCCGTCCGAGCTAGAGCACCGTAGCTGTAGTCCCCGTTGATGGTCATCAGATCCGGCACATCACCCTTAACTAGACGCGCACGCAGCGAAGTGATGTTGTCTGCCTGAAAGTTCTGAGTGACAACGATCCCAGGATTCGCCTCATTGAACTCCTGGCAAATCTGAGAGAAAAGGTTGATGGCTTCGCTCTTGAACTGGAAGAGCTCGAGATGGACCGCCCCATCATCACTCGACGAGCATCCGGACAGCGATCCGCCGATCGCAGCAGCCACCCCCGCAGTAGCGAGAAAGGAACGCCTGGACAGGTACGTCATGGCGAGAGCCTCCATGCATCGTTGCTGAGCTTGTGCGCGGACAAGGACACCCGGTGAGATGTCGCCGCCTCTGATTATTTTGCCCCAAAAGAAACATGACCGCAAGACCCCCTGCATTCAGGCATGATGAGGCCATGACCCCACTCACCTCGCCTCAGCAATCCCCCTGGAGCAGCCTGAGTGACACCCAACGAGCCATCACGCTGGCGCTGCTCAGCCACGGGTGCCTGTCCCGCCCTGAACTGATGTCTATCGTTGGCATCTCATCAGGATCAGTCACACGCCTGACCGCTCCTATGGTTGAGGCTGGGCTACTGTCCACCTCCACCGAGCAGGTCGCCGGCACCGGCCGCCCTCAGTCACCCCTGGAGGTCCGCGCCGAGGCGGAATCCCTGGTCGGGGTCACGATCACGGGCGAAGACCTCACTGCCGTCCTCACTGACTTGCGTTTACAGGTCCTGGCTACGACCCGCCGCAGCCTGCCCTCACACAGTCCGAAGATCGTCGTGGCGCATCTGAGCGACGCGGTCAACGAGCTGAGCAGCCAGCATACGGGCGCTCAGCCAACAGCCCTGGCCGTCACTCTCGGTGGCACGAGCCGTGACGGCCGCATCGTCGACCAGGCGGTCTTCCTCGGGTGGCACGGCGTCCACCTTGCCGACATGATCGAGGCTGAGACCGGCCTGCCTACGACCGTGGGCAATGACGTCGCAGCCATGACCCAGCAGGAGGCATGGTTCGGCGCAGGACGCGAGGCCGATCGGTTCACGCTCGTCACAGTCGGCGGCGGCGTGGGACATGGGCTCGCTATCTCCCACGACGCGATCTCCACTGCCGACGCCGACCTCGGCCTCACCGGCCTCATGCCTATCCCGGACGACTCACACCCCCCACTCACCCACCCGGCGATGGACTGTCTGACCGACGGCGCACTCGAAGCAGAGTGGCTCAAGCTCGGACTGCCACCCACAGACGCCGCCTCCATCGTGAGTCTTGCACGTCACGGCGACCCGCATGCAGTCACCCTTTGCGCCGCCTTCGCACGCAGAATCGGACGCCTGATCGCCATGAGCGCCGCGTTCACCCTGCCGCAGGTCATCGTGGTCGCCGGAGAGAGAGCCTCGATCGCCTCGCTGTTCGAAGAGCAGGTCATGACCGGGATCGCACAACTACGTCACGCCGCGGCCGCCCCGATCCCCGTGATCGTGCGCGAGCACAACCGCTCTGATTGGGCACGAGGAGCCGCGGCACTGGCCGTGCGCGCGCGAGTGCAAGGAGAGCTCTGAAGCGAGATCGCGCTCACCCACCCTGCCTACGCAGCCTCACAAGGACTTCAATAGCGCCCACACCGACATGGCTGATTGCAGGGCACACCGTCTTCCCACGATCTAGTCCACACGCGCAGGCCCGAGCGTGCCTCCTTCGCGCCAGCTGACCGGCAGGACAATGTCCTCGACCCCACCCTCGCCACGCAGCTGGCTCACCAACTGCGCCACCGCCCGCCTTGCTTTCTCCTCCACCGGCTGAGCGATCGTCGTCAGAGGAGGATCGAGGTAGGTTGCCGCTTCGATCCCATCGAAGCCGACCACCGACACCTCCTGAGGGACCCGCACCCCTCCCTTGCGCAGACCGGCTATCACTCCGATCGCCAGAATGTCTCCTGAGGCGAAAACCGCCGTTGGCACCTGTCGCCCTCCAGACTCACGCAATTGGTTGGCCAGCCTGACCCCAACGGCGACACCATCCTCGAAGGTCACATCCGCCATCCCAAAACGGACCGTACCAGCCGCGCCATCGCCTTGACCGAAACCGGCTCGGAATCCCTCCAACCTCTCTCTCACCACGGCGGAGTCACTGGGACTGGGACCGACGAAGAGCGCACAGCGGTGCCCCGCTCGCGCCATCTGCTCCCCCGCCAGCCTCGCCCCCTGACGGTCGTCGATATTGACGGAGCTGCCGGCCAGGCCGTCACCGTAGACATCAATGAACACACTGGGTACACCAGCTCTCTCCATGAAGTCCACCGGCCGAATGCGAGTGGTCGCCATGACGATCGCACCGTCAACACGCCACGCCCGCAGTTGCGACACCATCTCCTGCGCATCGGAGGTCCCGCACAGCATCAAGACGTATCCCCCCGCACGAGCAGCCTTCTCGCAAGCCCCAACAAAGAGCGACTCATATGGGGCAGCCAGCGCCGCATGCTGAGGCACCGCTTGATAGACCAGTGCCAACACGCGCGACTCAGCCCTAGCCAGGGACCGAGCCTGAGCATTGGGGATGTAGCCAAGTTCCTCAATCGCCGCCCGCACTCGCGCCACCGTCGCCTCGGAGACCTTCCCGTCCCTGCCGTTGATGACATTCGAGACCGTCATCGTGCTCACACCGGCTCGCTGCGCCACCTCCCTGGCCGTAACCATGTGCTGCCCTCCCCTCTCCTACTGCCCTTGACAGCTGCGTACAACAAGGATAATCTCATTCCTGGTTTACCGGTATACCTCACACCGGCCCGTCCCGACAAAGGAGTCATTATGACCACCAAGCCCTCCGCCTTGACCCGGCGCCATTTCCTGGCCGCCGCCACTGGCACGGCGATCCTCGCCACGCTTGCCGCCTGCTCAGGCGGCAAGTCCAAGGACGCGACAGTTAAGGACACCCAAGCGGCCAAGGGTCTGGATATTCAGGGAGTGAACTTCACCTACGACCCCAACACCCTGGTCAACAAGGGCGAGCCCATCACTCTGGACTGGTGGCTGTGGGACGGCGACGCGAAGTTCAAGGCCTTCGCCGACGCCTACCAGAAGATCCACCCCAATGTGCAGATCAATATCGTCAACCAGGTCTGGGACGACTATTGGACCAAGCTGCCTCTCGCCCTCCAGGGTCAGGACGGCCCGGCGATCTTCAACATCCACAACTCCCACCATGACAATCTGCTGCCCTACTGCGAGGCCTACGACGTCGATGTCGAGGCCCTGTCTAAGGACTTCGTCGGCGTCGACGGACACCTCATTGACGGCAAGCTCTACTACATTGACTACGGCCTCATGACCGGCCTGATCTTCTACAACAAGAAGATGTGGAGCGAGGCTGGACTGAGCGACGCAGACATCCCCACCACCTGGGACGAGTTCCGCGAGGTCGCCAAGAAGCTGACCATCCGCGACGGCGATTCCTTCACCCAGGCCGGATTCAATTTCAATGACTCCCTTTACCTCATCCTGCTGGGCAAGCACTACCAGTCGGGATACAACCTTTTCGACGCCTCAGGTAAGAAGGCCCAGCTCGATACTGACGTCGTTGAGAAGGACTTCCAGTACTTCCGAGACCTGTACGAGGTCGACAAGGTCGGCTCCCCCGACTTCGGCCCCGTGGCCCAGGAGGCCTTCGGCCAGGGACTGTCAGCCATGCACTACTCCTGGGGCCACCTGTACGGGACGATGGCCAAGGACTACCCGGAGATCGAGTTCGGCACGTTCCAGACGCCGGTGAACGCTGCCGGGCAGACCCCCTACGCCTTCGACCGCTACAACGGCGAGTCAACCTTCGGGATCAACAAGAACGCTCCCGACGGTGCCCGCGAGGTAGCACAGGACTTCCTCAAGTTCTTCCTCACCGCCAACACAGAGCTGACCGAGCTCTGCCTCAACTACAGCCTCTTCCCCGCCTCCGTAGCGCTGGCAGACAACGCCAAGATCAAGGAGCACCCGGTCACCAGCGCCCTAGGCGAGATCGACCGCTACGTCTGGCCTGGTCCGATGCCCGCCACCGTCGAGGACAACATGAAGATTGCCGTCTCGGACACGCTGTACAACGGAGCAGACCCCAAGACCGCCCTGACCACGGCGAAGACGACCATCGACGCAGACATCGCCAAGACCGAGTTCGTCTCTGTCGAGAAGCTCTACGCCCACGCCGACGAGGCCAAGGGCTGAGACCACCGCGAGGACCACACTGCGAGTGCTGAAGGAGGAACGGCGGCCGTGAGCATCACGCTCACGGCCGCCACCACCCATGACCACTGATGTCACCACAGCCCCGGCGCGCGCCGCCACCAAGCGCTCGGCACGCCGCGCTTACAAGGGCGAGAGGACGCTGAGGCGCAGCGTCGTCGCGCTGATCGTCGTCTTCAACGCCGTCCTGCTGGTCTACCCGATCATCAAGGCTTTCCTCGGCTCCTTCCACCACTGGAACCCTCTCAACGGGACCTATCGGTGCATCGGGATGGAGAACTACGCCGAGCTGGTCCACGACGCCACCTTCTGGACGTCCTTGACCAACACCGTGTTCTTCTCAGTCGTGGTCATCACGCTCAGGGTGGTCCTCGGCCTCGCACTGGCTTACGCGATCTGGTCCAAGGTCACGCGGCACAAGACCCTCTTCCGGGCCATCTTCTACATGCCCACTGTCACCCCCATGGTGGCTATCGCCTACGTGTGGAAGATGATGTACAACCCGCAGATCGGCGTGTTCCACAGTCTACTCGGCATCGACCTGAACTGGCTGTATGACTCCACCTGGGCGCTGCCGGCGGTCATGATCATGACCGTATGGAAGGACTTCGGCTACGCCGTCATCCTCTTCCTCTCGGCCCTTCACTCCCTGCCCGAGGACGCGCTGGAGGCCGCCAGCGTCGACGGAGCTTCGTCCTGGCAGCGTTTCCGGCACATCATTAACCCGCTTCTACGCCCCATGACCATCTTCGTGGTCATCACCTCGCTCATCAGCTACGTCCAGGCCTACGTCCAGATCCTCATCATGACGCAGGGCGGTCCAGGTAAGTCCACCTACCTCATCTCCTACATCATCTTTGACGAGGCCTTCCAGCAATACGACTTCGGTTATGCCTCGGCGATCGCATTCGTCCTTCTTGTCATCACCGCCGCACTGACCGCGCTGTCCTTCACGGTCTCGGCACGTCGTTCGGGAGGCCGAGCATGAGCAAGCGTCTTCAGACCATCGTCCTCGAGGCCATTCTCCTCGTCATTGGCATCACGACCGTTTTCCCGTTCATCTGGATGGTGCTGTCCGCTTTCAAGCCGAATTCCGAGATCCGCGCTCTGGATCAGAGCCTTCTCCCCCAAGAGTGGACCCTCGACAACTTCCTGAGCCTGCAGGACAAGTTCGACTTCATCCGATTCTTCGCCAATTCACTGGGCATCGCGCTCGTTGTCACGGCGCTGACCATCTATACCAGCTGCCTGTGCGGATATGTCCTGGCCAAGTACCGCTTCCGCGGACGCAATGCCATCTTCGGCTTCATCCTGGGCACCATGATGATCCCCTGGGCAGTGACCATCATTCCCCGCTACACCATGTTCGAGGCCTGGGGACTGCGCGACAATTACCTGGCTCTGATCATCCCCGCGGCGATGAGCGGCTTTGGCATCTTCATGCTGCGCCAGTCAATGTCTGACATTCCCGACGCCGTCCTGGAGGCCGCCCGAATCGACGGCGCCAGCGAGATCTACATCTTCCACCGCATCGTCCTGCCGATGAGCCGCAACCCGATCTCGGCGCTGGCCATCTTCCAGTTCCTGTGGGCATGGGAGGACTACCTGTGGCCCTATCTGATGATGGACAGTGAGAAGAAACAGGTGCTCGCGGTGGGGCTGACCACCTTCAACGGCCGCTACGGTACCGACTACGGTGGCCTGTTCGCTGCCACGACCATCTCAGTCATCCCTGTGCTCGTCGTCTACCTCATCTTCCAGAAGCGCTTTATCGCAGGCGCAGCCTCCGCAGCAGTAAAGGGCTGATCATGACCTCTCCCCTGTCCTCCGCTTCTTCCGAGCTCGCCCTCGCACCCGCACGTCCCGAGGCCATCGTCCAGGTTGGTCAGGACACCCGGTTCACCGTCCTCACCGACCGCCTCATCCGCATGGAGCACAGCGCGAGCGGCCAGTTCGTCGATGCCGCTACCCAGCTCGTCGTCTCCCGGGACCTGGGCCCGGTCCCCGACTTCCAGGTCATCCGAGGAACGGACAAGATCGAGATCCTCACCGAGTACCTGCACCTGAGCTACCAGCCCTCCCGGGGCTTCTCCCGCTCCGGCCTCAGCGTCACCCTGCGCACCGCCGTCCTCAACCTCCACGGCGGCACGTGGCACCACGGGGACACCTGGGACCCCGAGGAGACCTTCCCCTCCAACCTCGGCGGCACCTGCCGTACCCTGGACGAGGTCAACGGCCGCGCCCGCCTGAACCCGGGCCTGCTGGCCATGCACGGCTACGCCCTCGTCGACGACTCCGGCTCCCTCCTGCTCCAGGAGGACCAGTGGGTGCGCCCGCGTCCGGGCACGAGCCCGATCGACGGCTCGACGGCGGACGAGGACCTCTACCTCTTCGGCTACGGGCAGGACTACCACGCCGCTCTGCGTGACTTCTTCCGCCTGACCGGCCCAACCCCGCTCGTACCGCGCACACTGCTGGGTAACTGGTGGAGCCGTTACCACAAGTACTCTGAGGAGGAGTACCTCACGCTGCTCGACCGCTTCGAGCACGACCAGCTACCTTTCTCCGTTGCCGTCATCGACATGGACTGGCACTGGGTGAACATCGATCCGGCCATCGGCAACGGCTGGACCGGATACACCTGGAACACAGACCTGTTCCCCGACCCCCAACGCTTCCTCGACGCGCTGCACGCACGCGGCATGGAGGTCACCCTCAACCTGCACCCGGCTGCCGGCATCCGCCGTCACGAGGACGCCTACGCGCCCATGGCCCGCCAGCTCGGCCTGGACCCGGCCAGCGGGGAGGAGATCGCCTTCAACATCGGGGACAAGGACTTCACCGCCGCCTACCTCACCCACGCCCACCACACCCTGGAGGACCAGGGCGTGGACTTCTGGTGGCTGGACTGGCAGCAGGGCGGCGTCACGGACATCCCGGGTCTGGACCCTCTGTGGATGCTCAACCACGTCCACTATCTCGACTCCGGCCGCGAGCGCACCCGCACCACCGCTGACGGCACAGCGGAGACCTACCGACGCCGTCCCATCACCTTCTCGCGCTTTGCTGACGCTTCTAGTCACCGCACTCCGATCGGCTTCTCCGGGGACACCGTCACCACCTGGGACTCATTGCGCTTCCAGCCCGAGTTCACCGCTACCGCCGCCAACATCGGCTACTACTGGTGGTCCAACGACATCGGCGGCCACATGTTCGGTGTCAAGGACTCGGAGATGATGGCCCGCTGGGTCCAGCTGGGCTGCTTCTCACCGATCAATCGCCTGCACTCCACAGACTCGGTCTTCAACTCCAAGGAGCCCTGGCGCTACTCCCGCGACGCCCGCGCCACCATGGAGGCGCACCTGCGCCTGCGTCACCGGCTGGTGCCCTACCTCTACACCTGGGCCCGGCTGGCCCACACCCAGGGCGTGGGTCCGGTGCGCCCGGTCTACCACGACTTCCCGTGCGAGATGGGCGCCTACGTCTCACGCAACGAGTTCCTCTTCGGTGACCTGCTGGTCGTGCCGGTGGTCCACCAGGCCGACGCCGCCACGCACCTGGCGCGTGAGAGCGCCTGGCTGCCGGAGGGCACCTGGTTCGACCTGCCGACCGGCCGACGCTACGAGGCCGGCGCCGGTGGGACGATGACGAGCCTGTCACGCACCCTGGACCAGATTCCGGTGCTCGCCCGCGCGGGCTCCCTGGTCACCGTGGCCGAGGACCTGAGCGAGCCGGCCGGCCAGAACCCGCGCCACCTGGGCGTCATCGTGGTGCCGGGGGCCGACGGCGAGTTCGTCCTGGAGGAGGACGACGCCTCTGCCGAGCCTGGCCAGGACGGCGTGGTGCGCACCCGCTTCGCGCTCACCTGGGACGAGGAGGCCGCCACCGCACGCCTGGAGGTCACCCAGGAGGGGGCCGACTCCGTCGCCCCGGCAGAGCGCGAGCTCACCCTCCACCTGCTCAGCGTGGGCGGCCAGGTCAGCGCGAGCGTGGCTGGCAGGCCCGTGGAGGTCACCGAGCGCGAAGCCGACGGCTTCACGCTGGCCGGGGGCCTGGACGTGCACGTGGGCACGGTGCGGCCGGGCGAGGGCGTCGTCGTCGAGCTTGCTGGTGTCCGCACCGAGCCGGCCTCGCTGGCTGGCGAGGTCTTCGCGATCCTGGAGCCGGCGGAGCTGGAGTACCAGGTCAAGGACCGCGCCTGGCAGATCGTGACCAGCGGGGCGCGTGGAGGCGCCCTGCTCTCGGGCCTGCGTGCCGTGGGGCTGCCGGAGGAGATCCTCACGGCGGTTGCTGAGGTCGCCTGACACAGTCCCATGACCGTCTCACCAGGCAGCCCCACCCTGCCCCGCACCGAGCCCTGTGCCCCTGGCTCCCTGCCCCTGGCCGGCAGGGTCGTCATGGTCACCGGGGTCTCGCGCCGCGCCGGGATCGGCTACGCCATCGCCTGCCGAGCCGCGCAGATGGGGGCGAGCCTGTTCCTGCAGCACTTCTCCCCGCACGACGCCGCCCAGCCCTGGGGCGCCGACGACGTGGCCTGCGTGGTCGAGGCCGTACGTGGCCACCTCGTGGGCCAGGCGCGTCTGGCACACGCCAGCGCCGACCTGGCCGATCCCGCGGCACCGGCGGCGCTGGTCGCTCAGGCCGTCAGTGAGCTGGGCGGGCTTGACGCCCTGGTGTGCAACCACGCCGCCTCCGGCCGCGACGGCACGCTGGCTGAGGTCACGGCCGCCGACCTCGACCACCACTGGCAGGTCAACGCCCGCTCCAGCCTCCTGCTGGTCCAGGCCCTGGCCGAGCACCAGCGGGGCGCGGGCAGCGGGCGGCCCCTGCCCGGCCCGCCCGGGCGCTCCCATCCGCTGGCCGGGCCGGACCTGGCGGAGGACCAGCCGGCACCGCGCCCGCAGCTGGCCACGGCCGTCGTCCTCATGACCTCAGGCCAGGGCGAAGGTCCGATGCCGAGCGAGATCGCCTACGCCACCTCCAAGGCGGCCCTGGCGGGTATCACGCCCTCGCTGGCAGCGGGGCTGGCGGAGGACGGGATCCGGCTCAACACGGTCAACCCCGGCCCCGTCGACACCGGCTACATGAGCCCCGAGCTCATCGCCGCGCTCACGCCCCGCTTCCCCGGCGGTCGGATGCCGGACCCGGTGGATCCGGCGCGGCTCATCACCTGGCTGCTGACCGACGACGCCGCCTGGGTCACCGGGCAGGTCATCGCCACCGAGGGCGGTTTCCGCCGCTCGTAGCCGCCCTTATCCTCGCGGCGCCGGCCCTGTGGTCCCCCGGTCAATGAGGGTGGCGGGCATGGACACGTGCTCATCCAGCCCCGGCTCCTTGATCAGGCGCACCAGCATGTCCCCGGCGCTGCGGCCCATCTCGTAGGCGTCAACGTCCGAGGCTGAGGCCAGCAGCTGGCCGGTGCCACCCGAGACGAGCGAGCCCATGGACATGGCGGACAGGTCGCGCGGGACCTCCAGCCCCAGCGCCTGCGCGGCAGCCAGGATGCCGGAGAGCACCGCGGGGTTGTTGCTCAGCACCGCGGTGCATCCCTCGACCAGGCCCGTGGGCCCCACCAGCTGGCCGCCGAAGATGACGTTGTCCGGCAGCGCGCGGTAGACGCCGGTCAGTCCTACGCGCACCGCGACCGAGCGCACAGCCTCGTGCTGGACCTGGTAGGCGCGTGCGGTCTCGATGTCCGGGCTGCGGGTGACCATGAGCACGCGCTCGTGCCCGAGGGCGGCCAGGTGCCGCATGGCCAGCTCCGCCATCTGGTCAAAGTCGGCGTCGATCGACGGCACTCCGCCGGGGCGTCCTGAGGTGCCGATGAGCACGGTGGGCACGCCCTCCTGGAGGAGGAAGGCCTCGCGCTCGTCGTCGATCGCCACGTCCATGAGGATGGCCGAGTCGATGGAGCGCGAGCGGATGAGGTCGTGGAGGTTGTCCTGAGGGCGCGAGCGCAGGCCCATCGGCACCACGACCTGGATGCCGGCGCCCTCCACGCCCGCGCGCACGCCGTCGATGTAGAGCAGGTCCCCCACCTCCACCGACTCCCGCTCCATGCGCAGCAGCACCCCCACGCTGCGCACCGAGCGCGAGGCGAGGAAGGAGGCCAGGAGGTTGGGCTGGTACCCGAGCTCCTCGATGGCCTGGCGTACGCGCTCACGGGTGGCCTGACTGGTCGAGCGCTGGCCGGTGAGCACGTAGGTGACGGTCGACGGCGAGACCCCAGCGCGGCGGGCGACATCAGCGCGGGTGGCTGCCATGTCTCCTCCTTGCTGGTCCTGGTGCGTGTCCGATGATCCTACGGCCGGTGCGGGCGGGTGCCTCCGGCTGGGGCAGACCCGCCCGCACCGCAAGCCGCTCTAGGACTTCAGGCCGCCGGCTGCCAGGCCGGCCACGATGCGGCGCTGGAAGAGCAGCACCATGATGACCAGCGGCAGGGTCATCACCACACCAGCGGCCATCTGCGAGCCGAAGGGCGTGTTGAACTGCGAGGCTCCGGTGAACTTGCTCAGCAGCACGGTGGCGGGCTGCATCTGCGGGTCATTGATCATCGTCACGGCCACGAGGAACTCGTTCCAGGCACCGATGAAGATGATGATCGCGGTGGTGAAGATGCCGGGGGCGGCCAGGGGCAGGATGATCTTGCGGAAGGCCTGTCCGGGTGTGCATCCGTCCACCATGGCGGACTGCTCCAGCTCCTGGGGCATCTGGCGGAAGAAGCTGGTCAGGTTCCACACGGCCAGCGGCAGGGAGAAGGACAGGTCCGGGATGATCATCGCCTGGTAGGTGTTGATCCAGCCCCAGTCGGAGAAGTTCTTCAGCAGGGGCACGATGATGGCTACCAGCGGGAACATCGAGGTGGCCAGGACCACCAGCAGCAGGAAGCCCTTGCCGCGGAAGTCCAGGCGCGCCAGCGCGTAGGAGGCGAAGGTCGCGATCGCCAGGGCGACGATCGTGACCACCACCGAGACGATGAGGGAGTTGACCAGGCCCTGGGCGAAGTTGTTCTTGGCCCCGAAGACGGCCTCGTAGTTCTCCAGCGAGGGGTGGGCCGGCCACCAGGAGTTGTCAAAGATCTCGGTGTCCGGGCGCAGCGAGGACACGAGCATCCAGTAGAAGGGCGCCAGGCAGTAGATGACGATAAGGACGATCCCGAAGGTCGAGGCCACCTGTCCCCAGGAGGCTCGCTTGGACGGCCGCTCGATGACGCGGCGCGCGGTAGCGGTTGCGGTGCTCATGCCCGGTTCTCCTTCCCGGCAGCCTCGGTGACGACTCCGGAGGCGGGCTTGGTCCCGCGCCGCCAGCCAGGCAGGAAGACGGAGGCGGACAGGCGCCCGCCCTTCCTGCGCTTCTTCTCGACGCTGGCGCCCAGGTCGGCGCGGGTGATCTTGACGAAGGCGAAGGCGAAGATGAAGACGTAGAGGAAGAGGATGAGCGCGTAGGCCGCTGCCGAGCCGTAGCGCAGGTTGGAGGCCTCGTCCTGGACGAGCATGGAGATGGTCTCCACGCTCGCCTTGCGCGGACCGATGAGGATGTAGGGAAGGTCGAACATGCGCAGGGCGTCCAGGGTCCTGAAGAGCACCGCGACCACGAGGGCAGGCTTGACCAGGGGCAAGGTGATGCGGGTAAAGCGTCTCCAGGCGTTGGCGCCGTCGATCTTGGCCGCCTCGTAGACCTCGTCCGGGATGACCTGCAGGCCAGCCAGGGTCAGCAGGCCGATGTAGGGGGCTGTCTTCCACACGTCGGCGATGATGATCGCCATCTTGGCGCTGAGGTCTCCTGAGGCCCACATGATGTGCTCGCCCAGGATCGCGTTGGCCACGCCGTTCTGGTTGAAGATCCAGCCCCACAGGATGCCGGAGACGGCCGTGGGGATGGCCCAGGGCACAAGGATGGCGGCGCGCACGAAGCCGCGTCCGCGCATGGCCTTATGCATGATGAGGGCCATGGACACCCCGAGCACGGTCTCCGCCACAACGGTGACCACGCCGAACAGGGTCGTGTTCCAGGCCGCGTTCCAGAAGCGCTCGCCGGCGTCGGAGAAGATGGCCGTGTAGTTCTCCAGCCCGATAAAGGGCTCGACGTCGGAGACGAAGCCGGTCTCCGGGTCCAGGCCGGCTTTGCCGAACAGTGACTGGTACAGGGACTGGAAGACGGGGATGATGATGACGATCATCAGGACGATGACCGTCGGGGTCATAAGGATCCAGGCGAGCCGGGACTGGGCCCGGGTCATCTTGGAGCGCCGACCGACCGAGGCGGGCGCGTACTTCGTTGTACTCATGGGTGTCCTTCGATAGCAGCGTGCGGACATGACGCGCCGGGGCCCGCGCCGCCTCGGGCGCGGGCTGCCCGGCGCGCGAGGTGAGGGTCAGGCCCTCACGTGAGCCAGGTCTGAGGTGGGCAGGGGTGGCTGGGCCGTCCACACGGGGCGGCCCAGCCACAGTGCTCAGCCCTCGATCGCTGCCTTGAGCGAGGTCTCCAGGGCAGCAATGGCCTCCTCGGCAGTGCTCTCCTGCTTGATGGCCGGGTAGAACGCGTCCTGGATCGCGGCGGTCACGTCTCCGTAGGCCACGGCCTTGGGGCGGCCCTTGGCGGCGTCGAGGGACTCACGCAGCGTGGGCAGGTAGGGGAACTTCGCCAGCATCTCGGAGTCCTCGTACAGGGAGGCCGTGATCGGGGCCAGTGTCTGGGTCTCCAGGGCGTACTTCTCGGACTCGGCGGAGGTGAACCACTTGACGAACTTCAGTGCCGTCGCCTTGTTCTTGGAGAAGGCGGAGATGCCGCAGTTGTGGCCGCCCAGGGTGGGCACGAAGGTGTTGCCGGACAGGCTCGGCAGCGCGGTGACGCCGAACTTCTCCTCGCCCAGGGCCTCCAGGTTGTTGGCGTACTGGTAGGGCCACTGACGGTAGAAGAGCAGGTTGCCGGCCTCGAAGGCGTTGCGGCCGTCCTCCTCCTTCCACTCCAGGGCCTCGGTGGGGATGTAGCCGTTCTTGAAGCCGTCCATGAGGAACTGCAGGCCCTCGATCGCCTCCGGGGAGTTGATCGTCACGGCACCGGAGTCGTCCACGAAGGAGCCACCGAAGGTGTTGATGAACTCGCTGGCGCAGCAGGTCAGGCCCTCGTACTTGGCGAACTGGCCGCCGAAGCCGCCGATGTTCTCGTGGCCGGCCACCTTGCGCACGGCGTCGATCGCGGCGGTGACCTCCTCCCAGGTCGTGGGAACCTCGACCCCGGCCTCAGCCAGGAAGTCCTTGCGGTAGTACATGATCGAGGAGTCGGTGGCGAAGGGCATGGCGTAGAGCTTGTCCATGTACAGGCCCGTGTTCCACACCGACTCGATGATGTCGGGGGCAGTCAGCTCGTCCTTGGGCAGCTCGACGATCCACTGGTTGGCGGCGAACTCGGCCACCCACACGTTGTCCACAGAGATGACGTCGTAGGCGTCGGACTTGGTCTGGGCGTTGTTGATGAAGGACTGGCGCTGCTGGTCCGCCTCGGCACTCAGCTCGATGAGGGTGACCTGCTCGTCAGGGTTCTCCTCGTTCCACTGGTCGATGCGCTTTTGGACCATGCCGCCGGAGTTGTCCTTGCCCTGGACCCAGGTGATCGGGCCGGTGCCCTCGAAGGTGCCCGAGGACGCGGCCGAGCCCGAGGAGCTGGAGCCCTTGTCCTTGGAACCGCAGGCGGCCGCCGCGGCAAGAGCCGCCGCTACGGCAGAACCCTGGATAAACCGGCGACGGGGAAGTGAGGTGGCCATGAGTCTTTCCTCCTTGAATGACGGCGCCGCAGGGCTGCCTCGGTGCATCCCTACCGCAATCGACGCGCGTCGACTCGCGTGACCACAGTAACCCCGAGCAGCACGGGTGTCAGAGATATGAGTCACCTTGTCACCATTTTGTTATCGACCAGGTGGTCATGCTCTCGCCCCTTGACGGCCCGCGTCAGCCCTGACGCTGACACAATGAGGAGGTTGCGACGAGGAGCACGATGAGCACGACACCCACCCCACCCCACCGCCCGGATGACCCCGCCGCCGAGGTCATGACATTCCGCCCCGACGCCCGGTTCTGGCTCGTCTACGCCTGCCTCATGACCGTGCAGTTCCTGGGCGCGCTCTACCACACCGTCGTCGCCACCGCCCTGCCCACCGTCATCGGCGAGCTGGGCGGGGTAGCGCACATGTCCTGGGCCATCACGGCCTACACCCTGGGCCAGACCCTGGCCATGCCCATCAACGGCAAGGTCGGCGACCTCGTGGGCCGCAAGCAGCTCTACCTGCTGGCCATCGCCCTGTTCGTAGGCGGGTCAGCGCTGTGCGGAGCCGCCCCGGACATGATGACCTTCACCATCTTCCGCTTTGTCCAGGGCCTGGGTGGCGGTGGGCTCATGATCTGCTCCCAGGCCATCACCGGTGACCTCATCCCGCCACGCGTGCGAGGCAAGTACATGGCCCCCATGGGCGCGATGTTCGGCATCGCCGCGATCCTGGGCCCCCTCCTGGGCGGTTGGCTCACCGACTGGCTGGGATGGCGAAGCATCTTCTGGTTCTTCCTGCCCTTTGGCCTGTTCGCGTGGATCGCCGTCGCCATCGCGCTGAAGATGCCGCGCCACCGCGTCCCGCTGGACATTGACTGGGCAGGACTGGCTCTGACCAGCGTGGGTGCCACCGGCATCGTGCTGCTGGCTACCTGGGGAGGCACCACCTACGCCTGGAACCACCCGCTCATCCTCGCGCTGCTCGTGGTCACCCTGGCGTGCTGGGCGGCCCTGGTTCCGGTGGAGAAGCGGGCAGCCAACCCCCTGATCCCGCTGCAGATCCTGACCAACCACACCTTCGTCGTCGCCACGGTCGTGGCCGTGCTCATGTGCGCCTGCATGTTCGGTATGAACGGCTACCTGCCCACCTACGTCCAGATGGTTCACGGCGTGTCCCCCACCACCTCCGGGCTCGTCCTCGTCCCTGGCGCGGTCGCGATGTTCCTGGGGTCGGTGACCTCCGGCTGGCTGGTCTCGCGCACCGGCCGCTACAAGGTCTACCCCGTGCTCGGCTCGCTCCTGGCTGCCTGCGGCATGGCTGTGCTCGGCCTCATCCCCTCTGACGCTGCCGTGTGGTGGTTCGGGGTCGGTGTGTTCATCCTGCAGCTGGGGGTAGGGATGTTCCTGCAGCTGTCCGTCCTCATCATCCAGAACGCCCTGCCGGCCAAGATGCTGGGCACAGCCACCTCAACCAACAACTTCTTCCGTGAGATCGGCGTGAGCGTGGGGAACACCGTGGTGGGCGTGCTCTTCACCTCTCGGCTCACGGCCAGCCTGCTGGCCCTGGGCTTCTCCTCCGACGACGCCGCCTCGATCACCCCAGCCACCATCTCCGCCCTGACGCCCCACACGCAGGCGGACGTGGCCGAGGCCTATCAGGAGGCGCTCGGCCCGGTCCTGCTGGGCCTGGCACCCGTGCTCGTGGTCGCAGCCGTGGTCGCGCTGGCCTTCCGGCCTGTTCCTCTGTCCGTCAAGACCGGCCTGGAGCAGGTGGCTGCCGAGGAGGCGCGCGAGGAAGCCGCAGGCGGGCAGGACCCTCTGCGCGAGGAGGACTGAGACCGCGTCTGCGTCCCAGCCCGCGGCCCGATCACGGGGCCACGGCGAGCGCCGGGGCAAGGGCGCGGGCGGCAGGGCCGGAGTTCCTGTCACCTCCTCCCGCTAGGCTCGTTCCATGAGCACTCACCTCTAGGGTGACGACGCCGTCACCTCCCCCACCTGCGCGCCCGCCCCCGCGGACGCGCCGCCACAGCCGGCACCGCTTTCGCCGGCCAACGGCGTCCAGAGCGCCGAGCGCTTCGGCGAGGCCTCGGACTTCTTCGCCGGGGACTCTCGCTCCAACCGCGAGCGCATGCTGGCCGGGGACTGGTACGTGGCGGATGATCCGGACTCCGCGCGCATCGCCGCCCACGCCCGGCGCGAGCTCTACCTCTACGAACGCGCCTTCTTCATGGGGGACCCGGGCGCGATCGAGCACCTGCGCTCGGCCGTCCCGCAGCTGGGGAAGGACTCGATCCTGCTGCCCCCGGTCCGTGTGGACTACGGCGACCGACTCTTTGTTGGTGAAGGCACCTTCGCCAACTACGGGCTCACGGCGCTGGACGTGGCTGAGATCCGCATCGGCGCCCACTGCCAGATCGGTCCGAACGTCCAGCTGCTCACCCCGGTCCACCCGCTGGAGCCCACTCCGCGGCGCGTGGGGCTGGAGTCAGCCGACCCGATCACCATCGAGGACAACGTGTGGTTGGGTGGCGGCGTCATCGTGTGCCCTGGAGTGCGTATCGGTGAGGGCTGCGTCGTGGGAGCCGGCAGCTTGGTCACCAAGGACCTGCCGCCCTACAGCCTGACGGTGGGGTCCCCCGCACGCGTCATCCGTACCCTGGACGACTCCACCTTCGCACCCCGTCACTAGGACCGCCTCCGCAGGCTTCCCCGGACGCCTGTGAGGGCGGCGCCTCCCCCGTTACTTAACCGATATAGTTCCGCCCGTGTCCGTCTCCGACGACCCGCTCGTCACCACCTGGAACCTGGAGCACCTGCCATGACCGCACCGTCGCGTACCACCGGCACCACCGCCCGCCCCCACCTGGTCCCCCGCCCTCGCGAGCTGAGCTGGCTGGACGGCGGGCTCGGCCTGGAGCACGGCCTCCACGTGGTCGGAGCCCAGGCTGCGCCCCAGGCCGTCGAGGTCCTCCTTGAGCGTCTGCGGCGCTCATGCGGCACCGGACGCTCCGAGGCCCCGGACGCGACCGAGCTGCGCCTGGTGACTGATTCCAGCCTCCCTGAGGAGGGCTATGAGCTCCTCGCCCAAGGCACCACGATCACCTTGTCAGCCAGCGCCCCGGCCGGCTTCGGCTGGGCGGTCCAGACCCTCCTGCAGCTTCTGCCTCCCCAGGTCCTGGGCCCTGGGCCGATGAACCCCGCGGACCTGGTCCTGCCCGCCGTGCGGGTCCAGGACGCTCCGGCCCATTCCTGGCGCGGCTCGCACATTGACGTCGCCCGCCACTTCCTGCCCCTGGACGGCCTGACGCGCCACCTGGAGATGATGGCGCTGCACAAGCTCAACGTCCTCCACCTCCACCTCACCGACGACCAGGGCTGGCGCCTGCCGGTGGAGGACTACCCGCTGCTGACCGAGGTCGGCGCCTGGCGCCCTGGGGACCTGCGCGGCCATCAGCCGCAGCCTCAGCCTGGCCAGAGCGACGACGTCGCCGAGCATGACGGGATCCGCCGGGGAGGCTCCTACTCCGTCCAGGAGATCCGCACCCTCGTGGAGCGAGCCAGCCAGCTGGGCATCACGATCATGCCCGAGGTGGACATGCCCGGGCACATGGAGGCAGCCATCGCCGCCTACCCCGAGCTCGGCTGCGGCCACCCGCGCCACCCGCGTACCTGCTGGGGAGTGTCCCGGCACGTCTTGTCACTTGCCGCACCCACGCTCGACTTCTGCCGCACGGTCCTGGACACCGCCATGGACCTCTTCCCGCACTCCCCCATCCACGTGGGCGGGGACGAGTGCCCGGGCGAGGAGATGCTGACCGACCCCGGCACGCGCGCCACGATGGCCGCCATCGGCGCCACCACGCGAGCACAGGCCCAGGCCTGGTTCGAGGCACAGGTGTGCGCCCACGTGCTCCAGGCTGGCCGCAAGGTCGTGGCCTGGGACGAGGTCATCGAGGCAGACATCGACCCGGCCGTGACCATCATGATGTGGCGCGACTGGGGCGACTACGCCACCCAGGCCCTGCGCCGCGGGCACGAGCTCATCGCCGCCCCCAACTCCCTGACCTACCTCGACCACGACCAGGTGACCGGACCCCACCGACCGGTCTCGATCGGCGGGGAGCTGCCCCTGTCCATGACCGCGGAGCTGAGCACCGTCCTGAGCTCCTGGTCCGCCCAGGGGCCCGGGCGCCTCATCGGCGGCCAGTTCCAGCTGTGGACGGAGTACGTGCGCACCTGGTCGCGGGCGGAGAACCTGCTGTGGCCGCGCGGGGCCTGCCTGGCCCAGCAGCTGTGGACCGGTAGCGCTGCCGGGGCCGCCAGCTACGCCGAGCTCGGTCAGCACCTGGAGCGCCTGAGCGCCTGCGAGGTGACCTGGTGCCGCGAGGAGGAGACCCTGCCAGCGTCGGCGAGCCCCGCCGTCGCCCCGCACGGCGCCTGATCCTGAGACCACGGCCCCGCCCCCCCTGAGAGGACCCCATGAGCACCACCCGCGAACGCACCAACCCGGCCGGAGCGCAGCTACGCCAGGCGCTGGAGGACTGGGGCGAACGAATCGCCCAGGCCTGTGGGAGGCAGGCCGGGGACCGCTTCACCCGGCTCATGCTGGACACGTGGGAGACCACCCTGACCTGGCACGGCGAGCGCGTCTTCGTCATCACCGGGGACATCCCCGCCATGTGGCTGCGCGACTCCTCAGCCCAGATCCAGCCCTTCATGCGCCTGCTGGAGGTCGAGGAGGTCGCCCGCACGGTACGCGGCCTGGTACGCGAGCAGTGGCGCTGCGTGTCCGTGGACCCTTACGCCAACGCCTTCAACGCCGGGCCCACCGGCGCCCACTACGATCCCGACGACCTCGACCTCAGCCCCGACCTGTGGGAGCGCAAGTACGAGATCGACTCCCTCACCTTCCCCGTGCGCCTGGCCCACCAGCTGTGGCGGCGCACCGACGAGGCCTCGCACCTGGACTCCGCCGTCCACGAGGGCTGCCGGCGCGTGGTCGCCCAGTGGCGCCTGGAGCAGGACCATGAGCGCTCTGACTACCGCCATGTGCGCCCGAGCCTGCCGGAGGACACCCTGCCGCGCGAGGGACGCGGGGCGCCGGTCGCCGTGACCGGCATGACCTGGAGCGGCTTCCGCCCGTCCGACGACGCCACGACCTACGGCTACAACATCCCGGCTCAGCTCATGGCGGTCAGCGCGCTGGGTGCCATCGCCGACTTCGCCACCGAGGTCTGGGATGACGCCGAGCTGACCGGCCAGGCCCAGGACCTGGGCGAGCAGATCATGGCCGGGGTCCAGCGCTTCGGCATGACCGAGGGCCGCTACCTCTACGAGGTCGACGGCCTGGGCGGGCAGCTAGCCATGGACGACGCCAACATGCCCTCACTCCTCTCACTGCCCCTGACCAGCGACGTCGCGGTGGAGGATCCGGCCTATCAGGCCACACGTGCCTGGGTGCTGTCTGAGGCCAACCCCTTCTTCTACCGCGGCACGTTCGCCGCCGGAGTGGGCTCACCGCACACGCCCGAGGGCTACATCTGGCACATCGCACTCGCGGTCCAGGGCCTGACCGGGGACGTGGAGGAGGCCCGGGCCTGCCTGGAGACGATCCTGGCCACGGACGCGGGTACGGGGATGACCCATGAGGGCTTTGACCCCGATGACCCCTCGCGCTTCACCAGGCCCTGGTTCTCCTGGTCAAACTCCATGGCCTGCGAGCTCATGATGGACCTGACCGAGCGGTCCTGAGCCGGTATGGCGACGCCCCTCCTGCACAGGCGCAGGAGGGGCGTCGTCGTCTCAGGTGCGTACCAGCCCGGCGGCGTCAGGACGCTCAGCGGTCAAAGGTCGCGGCCACCTGCGGGTTGCGCTGGATGTAGCCGTCCAGGACCCGCTTGGCCACACGTACCGAGTCGACCAGCGGGTGGGAGGCGAGCGCACGCCAGGCCAGGGTCTGGTCCCCAGCCAGAGCAGCCTCGATCACCAGCTCCTCGCAGCCCTTGACCGTGGTCACGAGCCCGAGCTCGGCTCCGGTCAGGGGCGCGACGCGCTGGGGGTGCACGCCCTCAGAGTCGACGACGCAGGGGACCTCGACGACGGCGTCCTCACGCAGCTGGGGCACGAGCAGGCCCGCGCCGTCGCGTGTATGGGCGTCAGCGTTGCCCACGTCCAGGATCATGCGTGCCGGCGCCCCGGTCGCCACCGCCGTCATGAGGTCGAGCGCCACCTGCTGGTAGCCGCCACCGGCGATGTCCTCCTCGCGCCGTCCGGCCCGCTCAGAGACATCACGCGCCTCGGCCATGTAGGTCGCCTCGCGCTCGTCGTGCGCCGCCGTCCACAACCGGCCCGCCTGCTCGGGGTGGGCAGCCACCGCCTCGTAGAAGGCGCTCTGCTGGCGGTGGAGAAACTGGCCACGGGTCTCGGCCTCGGAGCGGATCCGGGCCAGCGACTCCCGGCCCAGGTAGTAGTAGAAAAGGTACTCGTTGGGCAGCATCCCGAGCGCCCGCACCCAGTCCGCACCGATGGTGCGAGCCTCCTCCATGTGGTCCAGCGCGGCGTCGTCAGCCAGCAGACCGGGCAGACGGTCCGTGCCACCAACCTCCAGGCTGCGCAGCCAGCCCAGGTGGTTGAGCCCCACGTAGTCAAAGCTGACCCCGGTCTTCTCCCCCACCTGGGACACGCGGGTAGCGTCCCCGCCCACGGCCGCCGTCGCCCGGCGTACCAGGCCGATCGGAGTGTCGCAGATGCCGACGACGCACCCGCCCAGCACCTGGCGCATCACCTGGGTGATGATGCCCGCAGGGTTGGTGAAGCTGATGACCCAGGCCTCGGGTGCCAGGTCGCGCAGGGTGCGGGCCAGCTCCATGGCCACCGGCACGGTGCGCAAGGCGTAGGCGTATCCGCCCACCCCCACAGTCTCCTGGCCCAGCACGCCCTCCTCCAGCGCGACCAGCTCGTCAGTCACCCGGCCGCAGGTGCCTCCCTGGCGCATGGCGGAGAAGACGAAGTCCGCACCGGTCACGGCCTCACGCAGATCGGTGGTGGCCACGATCCTGGGCGAGCTGGGGTAGGCCAGGCAGGACAGGACCGCGGTCATGGCCTCCAGACGCGGGCGGTCGACGTCGTAGAGGCAGACCTCGTCCACCACGAGCCCGGGATAGGGGCCCGAGCCGGCGCGAGCGGCAGCCAGTACCTCGATGACCTGAGGAACCCGGAATCCTCCGCCTCCGACGATCAGCAGCTTCATATGACCTTCAGCCCCTTCGGCGTGACGTGACGAGGCGACGCTGGCAACGAGCACGGTGCCCGACAGCCGGCGCCGACGGCGGACCGGGGAACGTGTCCCAGGCCGCCGCCACTGTAACGACTTCCCGTTCCTGGCGCCCGCCCGTCCTGCCTGCGAGCCGGCCGCGCGGGCTCACTAGGATGCTCGTGTGGTTCTTCCCTTGAGCAACTGCGCCGAGCGCGGCCAGGTCCTTGTCGCCGGCTCGGTGTTCCTCGACGTCGTCATGGCCGGGCTCGCTCACGCCCCGCGCCCAGGCGAGGAGCAGTGGGTCTCTGACTGCTCGATCGTGCCGGGAGGCAGCGCCAACCAGGCGATCGCCTTGGCCCGGCTCGGGGTGGACACCGCGCTGCACTGCTACCTCGGCACCGACCGGGCCGGCCAGATGGTGCGCGAGGTCCTGCGCGAGGAGGCGGTCGGGATCGACTCGGCCTGCGCCGTCGAACGGCAGAACGTGACAGTCTCCTTGGCGCTGGACGGCGACCGCGCCATGACGACGGTCGGCACTGACGCCGTCCCGCCCCTGGCTCCCCTGCCGCACGCACCTCGAGGGCTTGTGGCCGACCTGCCGACCATCCAGGCCAACCTGGCCCAGGTGCGTACCTGGCAGGAGGCCGAGGCGCCCTGTACCGTCTTCGCTGACGCTCGCTGGGACCCCAGCGAGCAGTGGGACCACAGCGACCTGGAGCCGCTGGAGGTGGTGGACGTCTTCACCCCCAACGAGGGCGAGGCACTGCGTTACCTGCGCACCGACTCCGTGAGGCAGGCGGCCGCCGCGCTGGCCACGCGCGTGCCCCTGGCCGTCATCACCCGCGGCCCGCGCGGCGTCATCGCTGCCGACGGCGAGCAGCTCCTCGCCCTGCCCGCCCTCGACGTCCCGGTGGTGGACACCACCGGCGCCGGAGACGCCTTCGCCGCAGGACTGACCTGGGCGCTGCTGGAGGGCGCGGACCTGCGCACGGCACTGAGCGCCGGGCAGGTCACGGCCGCCTTCACCCTGACCCGCCCTGGTGGATCGCTCAGTGCTCCCCGCCCTGCTGACCTGCGTCGGATGGTCGAGGCCTACCAGGTGCCCGAGGGGTACAGCCTGGGGTTCCTCGACCTGGCCGGGTAGCCAGGTCCGTGCGCAGGCCGCCTCAGGCCTTGGCCAGGGGCGCCAGGCGCAGCATGAGGCGCTTGGTCGCCCGGGCGCCGTCGATGGTGAAGGCCACGTGCGCCACGGTTGAGCGTCCCGAGCCCTCGATCGCCGTCACCTCGCCCAGGCCGTAGGAGTCGTGACGGACCTGGTCGCCCACCTTGAGCCCCTGGACCGCTGCGGGAAGCTCGGAGGCATCAGCGGCCCCGCCGTCTGCGCAGGAGCCGTCCAGACGGGTGGGCTTGCCACGCTTGGCCAGCCGCTGCGCCCGACGCGCCTCGAAACGGTCCTTGGGCGTCTCCACCCGCCCCAGCTTGCCCGAGCGCTTGCCTGAGCCGAAGGCGGGGGCGAAGTCGTCGTCGTCCGAGTAGGAGCCAGCCCCGGAGCCGAAGCCGCCCTCACCCCAGCTGCTTCCCCAGCCGGTCCCGCCTCCGCGCAGGGCGTCCATGGAGGAGGCCAGACGCTTCCACTCCATCGTCTCGGTGGGGATGTCATCCAGGAAGCGCGAGGCGGGCATGGCCTGGGCACTGCCCCAGGCCGAGCGCACCGCCGCCCGGGTGACGTACAGGCGCTCGCGGGCACGGGTGAGAGCCACGTAGGCGAGCCGGCGCTCCTCGGCCAGCTCGGCGTCGTCAGCCAGGGAGCGCGAGTGCGGGAAGGTACCGTCCTCCATACCGGTGACGAAGACGACCGGGAACTCCAGGCCCTTGGCCGTGTGGACGGTCATGAGCGTGACCTGGCCGTCCTCGGCGGCCTTGCGCGCGGCCTCATCCCCAAGATCGGCCGAGTCCGGCAGCTGGTCCGCGTCCGCCACCAGGCTGACGCGCTCCAGGAAGTCGGCGAGCACCGCGTCGGGGTTGGCTGCCTGGAAGTCAGCCGCCACCGAGTGCAGCTCGGCCAGGTTCTCCACGCGGGTGGCGTCCTGGGGGTCATCGCTGGCTCGTAGCTCGGCCAGGTAGCCCGAGGCGTCGAGCACGGAGTCCAACAGGTCAGCCACGCCGTCGCCCGCGGCCAGCTGGTGGCGCAGGCCGGTGAGCAGCTCGTGGAACTTGGTGACCTGCGTGCGGGCGCGGGTCGCCAGGCCCTCAACCGCCGGGGCCTCGGTCCCGCCGGCGTCCAGGTCCCCGGCGCCCTCCCCCTGCTCCAGGGGACGCAGCGCGCCGGCCGCGTCCGCCACCGCGGTACCGAAGGAGACGCCATAGCGTGCGGCGTGCTCGGCGAGCACCGCCTCAGCCTTGTCCCCCAGTCCTCGCTTGGGCACGTTGAGGATGCGGCGGATGTTGACGTCGTCGTCCGGGTTGTCGACGGCCCGCAGGTAGGCGATGGCGTCCTTGATCTCGCGACGCTCGTAGAAGCGGGTACCACCCACCACCTTGTAGGGCTGGCCCGAGCGCAGGAAGGCCTCCTCCAGGGCGCGAGACTGGGCGTTGGTGCGGTAGAAGACGGCGACGTCGCGCGGGCGCACGCCCTCCTCGTCAGCCAGGCGATCGATCTCGGAGCTGATCCAGCGCGCCTCGTCATGCTCGGAGTCCGCGACGTAGCCGATCACCGGGGTGCCGGCTCCAGACTCGGTGAACAGGTTCTTCTTGCGTCGCCCGGAGTTGCGGGAGATGACGGCGTTGGCGGCGTCGAGGATGTTCTGGGTGGAGCGGTAGTTCTGCTCCAGCAGGATCGTGCGCGCGGCCGGGTAGTCCTGCTCGAACTCCTCGATGTTGCGGATCGTGGCGCCGCGGAAGGCGTAGATGGACTGGTCGGAGTCGCCCACCACCGTCAGCTCGGCCGCAGGCACGGCGCTGCCCTCCCCTGAGGTCCCGGGACCGCCGGTGAGCTCACGCACGAGCACGTACTGGGCGTGGTTGGTGTCCTGGTACTCGTCCACCAGGATGTGGCGGAAGCGCCGTCGGTACATCTCGGCGACCGCGGGCTTGGTCTGCAGGAGCTGGACGGTGCGCATGATGAGGTCGTCAAAGTCCAGTGCGTTGGCCGCCACCAGCCGCGCGGCGTAAGCGCGGTAGACCTCCACCAGGTGCCGCTCCAGGGGGTTGGAGGTCAGGGCTCGCTCGGCGTACTGAGCCGGCGTGATGAGCTCGTTCTTCAGGTCTGAGATCCGGTTCGCGAAGGTCTTGGGCGTAAAGCGCTTGGAGTCGATCCCCAGCTCCTTGACGATCAGCGTGATGAGGCGCTGGGAGTCAGCAGAGTCATAGATGGAGAAGGTCGAGCGCAGCCCGGCAGCCTCGTGCTCGCGGCGCAGGATGCGCACGCAGGCGGAGTGGAAGGTGGACACCCACATCCGCTCGCCGGCCGGACCCACCAGGCCGGCCACGCGCTCGCGCATCTCCGCGGCCGCCTTGTTGGTGAAGGTGATCGCCAGGATCTCGCCGGGACGGGCCCGGCCCGTGGCCAGCAGGTAGGCGATGCGGTGGGTGAGCACCCGGGTCTTGCCCGAGCCGGCGCCGGCGATGATGAGCAGGGGCGCGCCGGCGTGGGTCACGGCCTGTTCCTGCGCCGGGTTGAGGCCCTTGACCAGCTCGGTCGGGTCCGCGACCGTCACGCCCCAGGCGTAGCCCGGTGTCCCGCTGCCTCGCCCGGCCCCCAGGTCTGCGCTCTCGCCCTGGCCGGCGGCCCTGGCACGTGCCGCGGCGGCGTTGGCCTGAGCCCGGGCCACGAGGGCCGCGGTCTCAGCCTGCCTCTCCTCCCAGGACGAGGCGACGGCGGCCAGGTCCTCCGGTTCGGGCGCCTGGCCCTCGTCCTCCGGCGCGGGCGCCCACTCCTCAGCAGGCGCCTCCGCCTGGGCCAGGGAGTCCGCCCAGCCGTCGTCCCAGCCAGAGGCGGGAGCGAGCGAGGGCAGGACGGTCTCAGCCGGCGGCTTGCTGCTGCCAGGCATGGGGAGGGCGTCGAAGAGTGAGTTCATCGCGTTCATACTGAGGCCAAGACTAGGCCAGCCCACCGACACTCTTCGCCGCTGGCCCCGCTTCCCCGCCCCGGTCCACCCCGGCGCCTCAGGCAGGTGCGGTGAGCATAGGCATCGGAGTCTCCTTCAGGAGGTGCTGGAAGGTGCTGCCCTCAAAGCCTCGCGCCCCAGCCCGCCACCTGCCAGGTCCCGTCAGAGGGGGTCTGCCAGGGCCAGGATCAGCTCTCGGCCCGACCTGTTCTCCAGTAGCCCATGAAGGCCACTGAGCGTCGGTCGATTCCGCGTTCGGAGACCAGGTGACGGCGCATCGCCCGCACGGCCCCGGCCTCCCCGGCCAGCCAGGCGTACAGGCTCGTGCTCACCAGCGCCGCCCCTCCCTTGGCGTGACGCGGCACCTCCCACAGCAGCTCGGCGTCGACGTCGATCTCCTCAACCTCGCACGGGCACCCCACCGGCGCCAGCTCAGCAGCCGCCTGCGTGACCGCGTCCACCAGCAGGCTGCCGTGCGCCGCCCCCTGCCTGCCCAGCACGCGTACCTCGAACCCCGGGTGGCTGGGCAGGTACGCCTCGTCCTCCTGCCTGGGCATCTCAACCACGGCGATGCCTCGGGCCTGGCGCGGCAGGTCCTGCAGGATCCTGGCGATCGCCGGCGCCGCGGTCTCGTCCCCACCCAGCAGGTACTGCTTGGTCACCCGCGGCGGGACAAAGTCCACGCCGTTGGACCGGGCGGCCTTGGGCGGCTGGGTCGCCAGCCAGGCCCGTGAGGGCCCCAGCAGCACGGCAGGATCGCCGACGCCGCAGCCCGCCAGCCAGCGGGCGGCTGGTCCGCCCTCGGCCGGGTCGTGGAGCACCATGTCGATGTCGACCTCCGGCCAGCCGCCGTCGCGCCCGGCGCGCACAGCCCTGGTGGTGTAGGTACGGATAGGCGGCTTGTGCTCATCAGGCAGCGCCAGCCACTCCTGGTACCACTGGTCTCCTGCCTGTGGCAGGTGCTCGTAGCCTCCCTGGGCAGCGGGCAGGACGAGCTTGATGCGCTGGTCCCAGCCCGGGTCGGCGAAGTCGCTCAGGCTCACACCGGTGAAGGTGACTCGGCGCATGGAAGGAGTCAGGTCGCGGACTCCGGCCACCGTGACCGCGAAGAAGGGGAAGGGAGCCACCATCACCGCGCCTCCGTCGTCGTGGCAGCAGCCGTCTCAGTGCGTACCTGGCCGGTCCTCGCCTCCTGGCCCGCCGGGGCGGCGTGGTGGCGTCCTCGCGGCACGATGAGCGGGGTGAGCGAGACCGGGTCCTGCATGACCACGGCCTCCAGGCCGAAGACCTCACGCATGAGGCCGGCGCTCAGGACCTGCCCCGCAGGCCCGGATGCCACGACCCTGCCCTGGCGCATGGCCACGAGGTGGTCGGCGTAGCGGGCGGCCAGGTTGATGTCGTGCAGGACCATGACCACCGTGGTTCCTCGGTCTCGGTTGAGGTCGGTGAGCAGGTCGAGCACCTCCACCTGGTGCGCCAGGTCGAGGAAGGTAGTCGGCTCGTCCAGGAGGAGGACGTCGGTGCGCTGGGCCAGGGCCATGGCGATCCACACGCGCTGACGCTGGCCTCCTGACAGCTCGTCAACCGCCCGGTCCGCCAGCTCAGCCGTCCCCGTAGCCAGGAGCGAGTCCTCCACCACCTGGCGGTCCTGGCTGGTCCAGGAGGCAAAGAGCCCCTGGTGCGGGTGGCGTCCACGCCCCACGAGGTCGGCCACGGTGATGCCCTCAGGCGCGATCGGCTGCTGAGGCAGCAGACCGAGCCTGCGAGCCAGGGTGCGGGTCGGCACGGAGGTGATCGCCTCGCCGTCAAGCAGCACCACCCCCTCCACTGGGGTCAGGATGCGAGCCATGGTCTTGAGCAGCGTGGACTTGCCGCACGCGTTGGCTCCCACGATCACCGTGATCCTGCCGGTGGGCACGGCCAGGTTCACGCCGTCGACGACCACGCGTCCCTCATAGCCCGAGCGCAGCCCTCGCACGGCAAGCTCACGTGCCACCGCCACCTCGCCCTGGGGCCCGGCTCCAGCTGGCCGGTCCCCGCGCGTGCCTGCAACGGACTGGAGTGCGGTGGCGCTCATGCGCTGGCTCCTTGACGGTTGAGTCGGACAAGCTGGGCGAGCAGGTAGGGCGCGCCCACGATGCCGGTGACCACGCCCACGGGCAGTGCCGTGGGGAAGAGGTACTGACCTGCCAGGTCACCACCGAGCACGATCACAGCCCCCATCAGGGCCGAGGGCGCCAGCAGGACCCGGTCGCTGGGTCCGGCGAGCCGGGCCGTCACAGGCCCGGCCAGGAAGGAGACGAAGGCGATCGGTCCGCTGGCCGCCGTCGCGCAGGCGGACAGGACCACCAGCGCGAGCACGAGGGCGGCACGCGAACGCTCCACCTTCTCCCCCAGGCCTGTGGCTGCCTCCTCCCCCAGCGGCAGGACCCGCAGGCTACGCGCGATGGCAGCCAGCGCCGCCCCGCCCAGGACCACCGCGCCGGCCAGCAGGGGCACCTGCTCCCAGCGGGCCCCGCCCAGCGAGCCGGAGAGCCAGCGCATGGCGTCGGCGACGTCGTAGGCGTTGGCACGCAGCTGCAGGTAGGCAGTCAGCGAGGAGAACATCGCCGCCACGCCGATGCCGATGAGGATGAGCCGCCCGCCCTGGGACCTGCCGCGCCCGGACAGGGCGAAGATGACGGCGGCCGTGGCCACGCCGGCAGCCACCGCCATGAGGCTGAGCCGAGTCCCGGACCACCCCAGCACGAGGATGCCGAAGACGGCGGCCGTTGAGGCGCCGGAGGTGATGCCGATGATGTCCGGGCTGGCCAGCTCGTTGCGCAGCATCGTCTGGCTCGTGCGCCCAGCCATCCCGAAGGCCAGGCCCGCCAGCAGCCCAGTCACGGCCCGCGGCAGCCGTAGCTCACCGATGACGAAAGACGCCCCTGGCACCTCCTGACCCCTCATCACCGCCAGGACCTGCGAGGGTGGGTACCAGGTGTCGCCGGCGAGGACCTCGGCCCACCACAAGGCCAGGGCTGCCAGGGCAAGAAGGAGGGTGACCACCAGGTATCGCCGTGAGCGACGGCGTCGCCCGGCCACCGTGAAGCCGGCAGCCAGGGCCTGGGACGAGGAGGAGGAGGACGGCGCGCTCACAGCTGTCCCACCTTGGTCCCGCGGGCGATGAGGATGAGCACGGGGGCTCCGATGAAGGCGGTGACCACGCCCACGCTCACCTCTGCGGGTCTGGCGATGACTCGTCCGACCACGTCGGCCGCGGTCAGCAGCGCCGCCCCGCCCAGCGCCGAGGCCGGCAGGACCCAGCGGTTGTCGGCACCGATGACCATGCGTACGGCGTGAGGCACCATGAGCCCGACGAAGCCGATCGGGCCGGCCAGCGCCGTCGTCGCCGCCGCCAGGACAACGCCTCCGGCGGCCGCCAGCACGCGGGTGCGAGCCACGTGGACCCCCAGGCCCACGGCCATCTCATCCCCCAGGGCTAGCGAGTTCAGCGGTGAGGCAACCACGAGGGCGAGAAGGGCACCGACCAGGAGGAAGGGCGCCACGGTCGCCAGCGACTGCCAGGTCCCGCGCCCCAGGCTCCCCACCTGCCAGAAGCGGAAGTCCGTCAGCGCTGCCGCGCGCGGCAGCATGACGGCGCTGATGAGGCTGGACAGGGCCGCCGTGGCAGCAACCCCCGCCAGCGCCAGCTTGACCGGCGTCGCCCCGCCCGGTCCCAGCGAGCCCACCAGGTAGACGAACACAGCCGTCAGCCCCGCCCCGATCAGGGCGGTCCACAGATACTGAGGCAGGGTCGTGATGCCGGCGAAGGCGATCACGGTGACCATCGCGAGCGAGGCCCCGGTGTTGATCCCCAGGATCCCGGGGTCAGCGATGGGGTTACGGGTCAGGGCCTGCATGAGGGTGCCGGAGACCCCCAGCGCGGCCCCGGCCACGAGGGCGGTGGCCGTGCGCGGCAGGCGCTCGGCGACGGCGACAGCCCCCAGGCCCGCCCCGTCCCCGCCGTCGCGCAGCCCCTGGACGATCTCAGCCAGGCTCACTACCCGCGCCCCGAAGGCGATCGAGGCGCAGGCGGCCAGGACGACGGCGAGCAGGAGGACTCCCAGCGCCGCCATCCGGTGGTGGCGCAGCCAGGTGGTCACTGGACCTTGTCAGCCGCCGCAGCGATGAGGGCGAGGTAGTCCTTCAGTCCCCAGGGCAGGGACAGGGGCGTGGGGTTGGTAGCGGCAGACAGCGCAGTGCCGTTGCCGACGAAAGCGACCGCGCCGTTCTTGATGGCCGGGATCGCGCCGAAGAGCGCGTCACCCTGCAGAGCAGCCAGCTCAGAGTCCTCGCCGTACATGACCATGAGGTCGACGTCGGACAGAGTGTCGGCGTTCTCAGCCGAGATCGAGACGTAGAAGGTGTCCGGGTCGGCCTTGGCGGCCTTGGCCACGGACTCGGGCACGCTCAGGCCGAGGTCGGCCAGGAAACCGGTGCGCGGATCGGCCGGGATGTAGAAGCCGATGGAGGACATGTCCGAGGGGGTGGCGGAGAAGAAGGCGGCAGACTTGCCGGCGATCTGCGGGTAGTCGGCCAGCTGGGTGGAGATGAGCTCCTCCAGCTCGGTCACGAGCGCCTCGCCCTCGTCCTTCCTGCCCATACCGGCCGAGTCCATGCGGATCATGTCGCGCCAGGCGGTACCCCAGGCGATGTCCGGGTAGGCGATGGTGGGGGCGATCTTGCTCAGGGTCTCGTAGTCCTCCTGAGTCAGCCCGGAGTAGGCAGCCAGGATCACCTCCGGGCTCGTGGCGGCCACGGCCTCGAAGTCGATGGCGTCAGTCTCGTCAAACAGGGCCGGGACGCTCGCGCCGTCAGCCACGAGCTCATCCACCTTGGCCTTGGTCCACTCCAGCATCCCGGAGTCGTCGCTCACGCCCCAGGTCTGCTTGGCGATCCCCACCGGCATGACGCCCAGGGCCAGCGGCACGTCCTGGTTGCCCCAGGCAATGGTGGCCACGCGCTGGGGCGAGGCGGGGACCGTCGTCGTGCCGAAGGCGTGAGTCACGCTCAGGGCCTCGGAGGAGCCGGTGGCGCCAGCCGAGGCCGAGGAGCCTGCCTCCGTCTTGGTGCCGCAGGCAGCGAGCAGGGCGGCCAGTGGCAGGGCGGCTGTGGTCACGAGGAAGGTCTTGCGAGAGACGGTCACGAATACTCCAGGGATCGGCAGTGCGAATGAACAAGGACCTCGACCGTAATGCTACTTAGGCACACCTAACAAGTAGGGTGCCCGTGCGCTTGGTCACCCCCACTGCGCACGGGCACCCTCACGATCACTCGTAGACCGCCTTCTGGATGTCCTCGTCACCCAGGTTCTCGGCGTCGTACCAGGAGAAGCCAGAGTCAATGAAGCTCTCCACGCTCTGGCCCTTGAGGACCTTGACCGCCGCGACCACGGCCTGGTAGCCCATCTCGTAGGGGTTCTGCGTGATCGAGCCGGCAATGGTGCCGGCCGTGACCAGGTCCATCTGCGGCTTGCCCGAGTCGAAGCCGACGATGGTCACGGTGTCCGTCATCGCCGCCGTCTGCGCGGCCTGCGCTGCGGCGACGGCGCCGTCGTCCTCCGTGGCGAAGATGCCGGCCAGGTCCGGGTGCGCCTGCAGGATCGCCGCAGCCTGCTGCTGGGCAACCGCCTGGTCAGAGTTGTTTTACTGCACGTCCACGACCTGGATGTCCGGGGCGTTGTCCCCCAGCCAGCTGCGGAAGCCCTGCTCGCGGTCCTGCCCCGTCACCGAGGTCTGGGAGTTGCACACGATGGCGACCTTGCCCTTGCGGCCCAGCAGCTCGGACAGGTGCTCGGCCGCCTGCGCAGCCGCGGCCTTATTGTCCGTGGCCACCGTGGTCACCGGGATGTCAGAGCCCGGAACGCCGGAGTCGAAGGCGATCACCGGGATGGAGGCCTCAGCGAACTGCTGCAGGACGGTGGCCTGGGCCTGGGAGTCCAGCGAGGCGAAGACGAGCGCCGCGGGTGCTTGACCAGCGCCTGCTGGAGCTGGTCGTTTTGCCGAGGGACGTCGGTCTCAGAGTCGGGCCCGTTAAAGGAGACCTGGTAGCCCAGGTCCTTGCCGGCAGCCTCGGCCCCGGCCTTGACGGTCGCCCAGAAGGGGCTGGCGTAGCCCTTGGCGACGACGGCGATGGACTGGCCTGCGCCCTCACCGCCCTCGCCGGCTCGTGAGCCCGAGCAGGCCGCCAGGTCCTCCAGGAGCCGGTAGATCTCCTCCTTGGCCCCCACGTCGATTCCCCGTGTGGGCTCGTCGATGATGAGGACGTCGCAGTCCCGAGCCAGCCACTTGGCCAGGACCACCTTCTGCTGATTGCCTCCTGACAGGTACTGGACCTCCTGCCAGGGCGAGGGGGTCTTGATACGTAGCTGCTCAATGAAGCGTTCCGCGGTCTGCACCGCGGCATCGTCATTGACGACGATGCCGCGCGACCACCGTCCATAGGAGGGCAGGGCGATGTTCTCCACCAGGCTCTTGTCCAGCAGCAGCCCGTAGCGCTTGCGGTCCTCGGACAGGTAGGCGATGGAGTGACGCACGGCGTCGGCAGGCGAGGAGATCTCCACCGGCTGGCCGCCCACCTCAATGCGTCCCGCACTGCGTGGGTCGGCCCCGATGATGGCCCGGGCGGTCTCCGTGCGCCCCGCTCCTACCAGGCCGGCCAGCCCCAGGATCTCGCCGCAGCGCACCTCGAGGCTGACCTCGCGCAGCAGGTCCTCGGTGGCCAGGCCCTCGACCTTCAGGCGCACCGGGGCGCTGGCGTCGTGGGGCTCGGGCCGGGCGTCGGTCTCCAGGCTGCGTCCGACCATCTGCTCGATGACCTCAGCAACGCTGATCTGATCGGCAGGCGTGGTCGCGATCCACCGACCGTCGCGCAGGACGGTGACCGCGTCCGCCACCCGCTTGACCTCGTCCATGCGGTGGGAGATGTAGATGATGGCCGTGTGCGGGCTGATGAAGTCCGCCATCACCCGGAACAGGGCCTCGGTCTCGCGCTCGGTCAGCGCGGCGGTGGGCTCGTCCATGATGAGGACCCGAGCGTCAAAGGCGAGCGCCTTGGCGATCTCCACCATCTGCTGGGTGGCGATCGTCAGGTCCCCCACACGGTCACCGGGCCGTAGCGCCAGGCCCACGCGGTCCAGCAGCTCCTCGGTGCGCCGTCGCATCGCCCGCGGGGCGAGGTTGAACCGGGTGCCGGCGTAGGGCTCGCGCCCGAAGAAGACGTTCTGCTCCACCGTGAGGTCGGGCATAAGGCCCAGCTCCTGGTGGATGGTGGAGATGCCTAAGCGCTGGGCCTGCTGCGGGCTCGCGATCCTCACCGGCTCGCCACGCAGCCAGATCTGGCCGGCGTCCGGCCGGTAGATGCCGCTGAGGATCTTCATGAGCGTCGACTTGCCGGCGCCGTTCTCCCCGACCAGCGCGTGCACCTGACCGGGATGCACCGTGAGCCCCACCTCGTCCAAGGCCAGGACCCCGGGAAAGCGCTTGGTCACCGCGCGCGCCTGGAGCAGGGTTCTACCTCCTCCACGTGCTGGCTACCGCCTTGTTGGTCACCGCGCGCGCCTGGAGCAGGGGCTCTGGCGCTGCCTGGGCCCTCATGCCGCACTCACCGCAGCACCGTCCCAAAGCCTCCGGCTCACCAGGCCAGGCGGCACGAACAGCTGTCGGCGCTGGCTGCCAGGCATCGTCGTCAACTACATTCCGCACAGCACAGGAGACCCGCGACACGTCCCCTCTGGGCCCCATCGGGCTGCGCCCTCGCAGCAGGCCAGGGCGACGCGCGTCGACCACGAGTGCCCACCCGCTCCTCGACCGGGCTCTCCGAGCGAAGGATCGTCGAGTTTGAGCGGAGAACCGCACCTCAGATACCTATCAACTCCTATTAATCAAGTGATAGATACTTATGTGCCGAGAATCACTCAGGCTCGTGCGCTGAGATACCGGTCGCGCCCAGTCAGATCCACCCCGGTGGACACCTCAGTCAGGCCGGCCTCCACCGCCGCACGCCGCAGCGACTCGCCCTGCCCGGCGTCGTGCTCCATCACCAGCAGCCCACCGACGCCCAGCAGCCCCGCCGCCCGGCCGATCACGGCCCGCGGCACCGCGAGCCCGTCCACGCCGCCGCCGTACAGCGCCAGCCCCGGATCGTGCAGCGCCGTCTCCGGGTCCTCCACCCCACCGGCTGGGACATAGGGAGGGTTGGAGACGACGACGTCGACACTGCCGTCCATCTCGGCCAGCGTGGCGGCTGCCGTGGCGTCGGCCTGGACCACGCGGACCCGCCCCGGTACCACACGCTCGCAGTTCTCACGTGCCGCGGCCACTGCAGCGTCAGCGAGCTCAACGCCCGTCACCCGCGCCGTCGGCACCTCCGCGGCCACCGCAGCGGCGATAGCGCCCGACCCGGTGCACAGGTCGACGACGACGGGCGCCCGCCCGTACCGCTCGGCCACCCGGCCAGCCGCCTCGATCGCGGCCCCAGCCACCACCTCGGTCTCCGGACGCACGATGAACACTCCGGGCCTGGCCACCAACTCCAGACCTCGAAACCACATCCGGCCGGTCAGGTGCTGCAGCGGCTCACGCGCCGTCCGCCGTGCCACCAGGGCGCGGTAGGCCGCCAGGAATCCCTCGTCTGCGCCGTCGGAAAGCAGGATCTGACACCCAAGCAGGTGCTCAGCCAGCGCCCGGGCGTCCGCGTGCGGCGAGGCGACGCCCGCGCGCGCGAGCTCCTCCCCCGCCGCCCGGACCTCACGCCGTAGGGCGTAGCGGTCCAGAAAGCTCACTGCTCCCCGATCGCCGCCAGGCGCTCAGCCTCGTCCATGGCGATCGCCGAGTCGATGACGGGGCCGAGGTCGCCGTCCAGCACGGTGGACAGGTTGTAGGCCTTGTAGCCGGTGCGGTGGTCCGTGATGCGGTTTTCGGGGAAGTTGTAGGTCCGGATGCGCTCGGAACGGTCCACGGTGCGCACCTGGGAGCGGCGAGCCTCAGCCTCCTCGGCGGCCGCCTGTGCCGCACGCTCGGCCAGCAGCCGGGCACGCAGGACGCGCAGCGCCGCCTCCTTGTTCTGCAGCTGGGACTTCTCGTTCTGCATCGAGACCACGATCCCGGTAGGCAGGTGGGTGATGCGTACGGCCGAGTCCGTGGTGTTGACGGACTGACCTCCGGGTCCGGAGGAGCGGAAGACGTCAATGCGCAGGTCGTTCGGGTCGATCTCCAGCTCACCGGGGTCGTCGACCTCCGGCATCACCAGCACACCGGCGGCAGAGGTGTGGATGCGTCCCTGGCTCTCGGTGACGGGCACGCGCTGGACGCGGTGGACCCCGCCCTCGTACTTCAGGTGAGCCCAGACCCCGTCCTGCGGCTCCACGGCCGAGCGGGCCTTAACCGCCAGGCGGACGTCCTTGTAGCCGCCCAGGTCAGAGTCGGTGGCGTCCAGGACCTCCACCGCCCAGCCCATGCGCTCGGCGTAGCGGGTGTACATACGTGCCAGGTCCGAGGCGAAGAGGGCGGACTCCTCACCACCCTCGCCGGCCTTGACCTCGATGATGACGTCGCGGGCATCATCGGGGTCACGGGGCACGAGCACCTCGCGCAGGTGCTCGGTCGCCGTCTCGGCAGCCGCCTGGAGTCCGGGGACCTCAGCGGCGAAGTCGGGGTCACCCTCAGCCAGCTCGACGGCGTCGTCATAGTCAGCCTGCGCCGCCTGCCAAGCACGGTAGGCGCTCACGACCCGCCCGAGCTCGGCGTAGCGCCGTCCCAGCCGGCGCATCGCGCCCGGGTCGGAGCTGATGGCAGGGTCAGCCATCTCGCGCTCGATGCCGAAGTATTCCTCCAGCAGGGGCAACGCGGCTGAGAAGTCCTCGCGCTGGTCCTGGCTCATGCTCTTCTCCTGGGGTTAGTGGGCGGCAGCGTCTCTAGACGCGACGACGCCGACGGCGGCCCTGGGGCCATCCGTCGGCGTCGAGCAGGCTGCTTACTTGGTGCGCTTGCCGTAGCGAGCCTCGAAGCGGGCCACGCGGCCACCGGTGTCGAGGATCTTCTGCTTGCCCGTGTAGAACGGGTGGCAGGCCGAGCACACGTCGACGCGGATCTCACCGGAGGTGACGGTCGAGCGGGTCTCGAAGGTGTTGCCGCAAGTGCACGTGACCGTGGTGGCCACGTAGTCGGGGTGGATCCCCTGCTTCATGGTGTCTCCTAGCATTCAGAGGGCCCCGGGTCCCGCGCGCGGACCACGCAGGTGAACCGGAAACCAGTGGGTGATGATATCGGGCCCGGCAATGCCGGCACAACGCCTGGAAAAGGGTGCCCAGCGTGATCGTGGACACCGGGCGAGGCAGCCCTCAGGCGAGCGTGGCCTCGTCGTCGGCGTCGGCCAGCGAGGTGCCCTGCGGGGTCGTCTTGGAGATGACCATGAGGAACTCCGCGTTGGACTGGGTCTCCTTGAGCTTGCCGAGCACGAGCTCCAGGGCCTGCTGCTGCTCCAGGCCGGAGAACAGGCGGCGCAGGCGCCACATGATCTTCAGCTGGGCCGGGTCGATGAGCAGCTCCTCACGGCGCGTGGAGGAGGCAGCCACGTCCACGGCCGGGAAGATGCGCTTCTCCGCCAGCTGGCGGGACAGTCGCAGCTCCATGTTTCCGGTGCCCTTGAACTCCTCGAAGATGACCTCGTCCATCTTCGAGCCGGTCTCCACCAGGGCCGTGGCCAGGATGGTCAGCGACCCGCCGTTCTCGATGTTGCGGGCGGCGCCGAAGAAGCGCTTGGGCGGGTAGAGGGCGGAGGCGTCCACACCACCAGACAGGATCCGTCCGGAGGCCGGGGCGGCCAGGTTGTAGGCGCGGCCGAGCCTGGTGATGGAGTCCAGCAGCACCACCACGTCCTGGCCCAGCTCCACCAGGCGCTTGGCACGCTCGATAGCGAGCTCGGCGACGGTGGTGTGGTCCGAGGCCGGGCGGTCGAAGGTGGAGGCGATGACCTCACCCTTGACCGTGCGCTGCATATCCGTGACCTCCTCGGGGCGCTCGTCAACGAGCACGACCATGAGGTGGGCCTCGGGGTTGTTAACGGCGATCGCGTTGGCGATCTGCTGGAGCACGATCGTCTTACCGGCCTTGGGCGGAGAGACGATGAGTCCGCGTTGGCCCTTGCCGATCGGCGAGACCAGGTCGATCACACGCGGGGTCAGCGCCTTGGGGGTGGTCTCCAGGCGCAGCTGCTCCTGGGGGTAGAGCGGGACGAGCTTGGTGAACTCCGGGCGGCGCTTGGCCCGCTCAGGGTCCATGCCGTTGACGGTCTCGACGCTGACCAGCGGGTTGTACTTCTGCCGGTTGGCACGGTTGTTGCGACGATTGCCCCGCCCACCACCGGGGTTGGCGGTCTCGCCGCCCTCGCGAACCCAGCCGGTCACGGCGTCGCCCGCACGCAGACCGTTGTCCTTGATCTGCTGGCCTGAGACGTAGACGTCCTTGGCGCCCGGCAGGTAGCCGGAAGTGCGCAGGTAGGCGTGGTTGGCGTCGGCCACGTCCAGGATGCCGGCCACGGGCAGGAGGACCTCGTCCTCGCGCGGGGCGCGCTCGTTCTGGCCGCCCTGACGCTGCTCGTTCTGGCCACCCTCGCGCTCGCGACGCTTGCGTCCGCGACGGCGGCGGCCACCGCGTCCCTCCTCCTCGTCCCAGCCCTGGTTGCCCCGGGCCTCGTTCCCGTTCGTCCGACGGCGCTCGGCCGGCTCGACGGCGGCCGTGCCGGTGGCGTCAGCCAGGTCACGCATGAGCGCGGCCTTGGCGTCCAGGTGGTCCTCGGCGGAGTCGTTGACGGGGCCGCGCTGCTGGCGCTCAGGAGCCCCGGCAGCAGCCTGGGCACGACGACGCGAACGACGCGAGCCCTCACGGCCCGCTTCACGAGCCTCAAAGCCAGAGACGACCTCGTCGTGCGCAACGCGCTCGGCGCGCCCTCGGGCAGGAGCCTGCTCCTGGCTGCGCGCGGGCAGGTCAAGCTCCAGGGAAGCCAGGTCCTCATGCTTGGGGGCCGCAGCCGGGGCGGTCGCGCGCCGACGACGCGGACGGGGCTGCTCCTCGCCCTCGGCAGGCTGGGCGGAAGCGGTGGGCTGCGCAGGAGCCTTGGTCGCAGAGGCAGCCTTCCGGGCCGCGCGGGTCGGCGCGGCGGAGGCAGGCCCAGCCTCACGGATGGCGGCCACAAGCTCGCTCTTGCGCAGGCGTGAGGTGCCCTTGAGGCCCATGGAGGATGCAAGCTGCTGAAGCTCGGCCAGACGCATGGTCGTCAGCGATGGCTGAGCGCTGGAAGTCTCGGTCACGAGTGTCCTTACGGTGGAGGCGCCGCCGATCGCCTGATGGCGGGGGTGCGGCAGGTACGGGACTGACCCGGATCAATCACGGGACGAAGTCGTGTACCACGGGACCTCAGCGGCCGGACCTCAGGCCCGGGGGCGGGGCGTCCCAACTGGTACGTGACGGCGGTGCGGTGCAATCCGCAGGGCTGTCACCAGCCAATATAGCAGCCCCCGCCACCCGGTGGCGCGCCCGCCCCGGGCTCAGTGACGACGGCGCAACAAGGCGTCCATCGGCGTGAAGTCACTCATGGCGTCGACCGGAGCCTGGCGCGGGAAGCGGGCGATGAGCTGGGCGAGCTCGCCACCAGCGCGTTCGATGCGCTCCGGCAGCGGAGTCGTCCCGCCTCCCGCGCCGCCCTCCTCTCACGAGGCCCCGAAGTCCTCGCTGGCAGCGAAGACGACCAGCGTTGCCGTGACGGCCTTGAGGTCGGCGAACAGGGGACGCATCGCCATCTCGGTGACTAGCGAGTGGCGCGCCGTGCCCGCGGTGGCGCCCATGAGGACCGGCACCCCGCGCAGCGTGCCCTCGGGCAGGACGTCGATAAAGGACTTGAACAGCCCGGAGTAGGAGGACTGGAAGACGGGCGTCACGGCGATGACGCCGTCGGCCTGCGCGAGGGCGTCGACGGCGGCCTTGAGACCCTCACTCAGCGGACCACCGACGCTCGCCAGGGCGATGTCACTGACCAGCGGACGCAGGCTGATGACCTTGACGCTGGCCATCCGCGAGTCCGCCTCCAGCGCCAAGCGCGTGGACTCACCCAGGCGCTCGGCGAGCATCGCCGAGGACGAAGGCGTGGACACCCCGGCGTGGAAGGCGACGATCTTGGCGAAGCGCCCCATCTGGGTGTGGTCGTAGGCGTCTGTCACCTCGCCGTGCTCCCCGGCGGGCACCGCCTGGTCGGACTGGTTCATCTCGACAGTCATGGCGTTCTGCCTCTCCTTCAGGTCCTTGGTCCGCAGCACCCTCAGCGGGCGCGTCGTCCGGTCAGCGGGTCGTAGCCCTCGGCCAGGGCGAAGGGCTCCTCAGCCGGGGGCTCGGCACCAGTGAGGGCAGCCAGATGGCGAGGGTGGAGCGGCGCGTCCGGCACGCTCTGGGGACGTGCGGTCTCCAGCCCGGCGCGCAGGGCAGGGACCACGAGGGTGCCGAGCATCTCGATCTGCCGCATCACCTCGGCGTGCGGGACGCCTCCCATGTCCAGGACGAAGGCCTGGCGCTGATAGTCCCCGACGACGTCGCGGTAGCGCAGGTACTTCTCCACGACCTGCTCGGGCGTGCCCACCGCCAGCGGGGTGTGGGTGGTCATCTCCTCCAGCGAGGCACCCTGGTAGACGTAGGTGTTGCGGAAGTAGGGCTCGTAGCGGCGGAACGCCTCAGCCGGGCTGCCCGCCATGAAGACCTGGCCGCCCAGGCCCACATAGGCTTCCTCGGCGCGGCCGTGGCCGTAGTGCTCAAAGCGCTGGCGGTACAGGTCCGTCATCTTCTTCACGTGGTCAGAGGGCCAGAAGATGTTGTTATGAAAGAAGCCATCGCCATAGCAGGCGGCCTGCTCGGCGATCTGAGGGCTACGGATGGAGCCGTGCCAGACGAAGGGTGCCACGCCGTCCAGCGGACGGGGCGTCGAGGTGAAGTCAGTCAGGGGCGTGCGGAACTCTCCCTCCCAGTCCACGTTGGTCTGGGACCACAGCGTGCGCTACAGGTCATCGTTCTCCACGGCCAGCTGGATGCCCTTGCGGATGTCCTTGCCGAACCAGGGATAGACGGGCCCGGTGTTGCCGCGCCCCATCATGAGGTCGAGCCTGCCATCAGCCAGGTGCTGGAGGTAGACGTAGTCCTCTGCCAGGCGGACCGGGTCATTGGTGGTGATGAGCGTGGTGGCGGTGGACAGCAGGAGACGCGAGGTGCGAGCGGCGATATTGCCGAGGAGCGTCGTCGGGCTGGAAGGAGCAAAGGGAGGGTTGTGGTGCTCGCCGGTAGCAAAGAAGTCCAGGCCGGCCTGCTCAGCGGCCACCGCCATCTCGACGGTGTTCTTGATGCGCTCGTGCTCGCTGGGTGGGCGGCCGGTTGCCGGGTCGGTGGTGATGTCGCCGACGGTGAAGACGCCAAAGTGCATGCGGTGGCGGCCTGGGAGGCCGGCGTCGTGAGCCGGGGCGGCCGACGGCGTTGGGGCGGAGTGGTCCATGAGCGGATCCTTCCTCGGGTGACGGGGCTGAGATGCTGTACCCAGCAGCACTAGTTCAATGCTCAATCATTCCGAGAGGTGAGTCACTCGCCACCTCAGCCAGGCCATTGCTGTCGCATCACTTGATCTCATCAGCCCATGCAACCACGCACAGGCCTTAAGTCCTCTACGCCGCCACTATCCCTAGCCCGCCGCGGCGTTGCTCTCTCCCACTGCACAGGAACCTTCCCATGCCCGTCTGTCCTACTGGTGCCGTCCACGAGGTCGGTCTCGACGACCTGTTCTTCTCCACCACTGACGCCAAGGGCGTCATCACGAGCGCCAACGAGGTCTTTGTCCGCCTGTCACGCTTCTCGCAGGAGGTGCTGCTCCACGCGCCTCACAACATCATTCGCCACCCGGCCATGCCAGGCGGCGCCTTCCGCGCCATGTGGGACACCATCACCTCAGGGCAGGTCTTCGCCTGCTACGTGCGCAACCTCGCCGCCGACGGCTCGGAGTACAACGTCTTCGCCACCATCACCCCGCTCAGGGACGGCAGCTACCTGTCGGTGCGGACCCGCCCGGTGTGCGAGGAGCTCTTGTCCACCGCCCTGTCCGTCTATGGCGGCGCACGCAAGGTCGAGGACCGCGCCCTGACCCAAGGCTCGACCCGGCGCGAGGCAGCACAGCTGGGAGCCGCCCACATCGTGCGCACCGTCAAGGGCCTGGGGCTGGAGGACTACGAGGCCTTCCAGAACACCGCCCTGCCGGCCGAGGTCGCCCGCCGCGAGGAGCTCGGCGCCACCTGGCCTGAGCGCCCCTTCGCCTCCGGACCACTAGGAACCATGTTGCGCACGGTCACCGACCTCAACGAGGACCTCGGGGCCTGGACCAAGAGGCAGGACGAGCTGGCCGATCTGGCCGGGAGCCTGCGGGCGGCCAGCCACCGTCTCTCCCACGCCCTGGCCCCCGCCCGGCTCACCAACGAGTCGGTGTCCCTGCTCGCCCACGAAGGGCCACAGGTCAGCCGGCTCACTGAGCTGCTGCGGCTGTGGCTCCAGATGCAGGGCATCGTCAGTCAGCAGGTTGACCGGCTCGTCCGCGACCTCGCCCTCATGGAGCGCAGCGTCGGACGCATGCGCCTGCGCATCGCGCTGGCCCGCCTCCACGCCGCCGTCACCGACTCCTTCATCGTCGAGCGCATCGACTCCCAGGACGCTCCTGGCGTCCACAGCGCAGCCGAGCTGTCCCACGGCGCTATCGGCCAACTCACCCAGGCCCTGGAGGACGGCATCGCCGAGCTCGCCCGCCACAGCACGCAGCACGCAGCGTCTGGCGGCGCAGACCACCCAGGCGATTGCCCAGGCCCAGCGGGTCCTGACCATTCCTCGTCAGCTGTTGCTCATGTGGAGCTCCAGCCCTGCGGCCCAGGACCCGCGCCTGCCGCTGCTGACCCAGCAGCTGTCCCAGGGCATCACGCAGGCCACCCACAGCTCTGCCCAGGCCCTGGCCGAGCTCAGCGAGCTTGCGGCGCGGTGCCAGGCGCTCGCCGTCGTCGAGTCGACCGAGACCCTGTGCCAGCGCGTGGTCGAGGTCGGCCAGGACCTCACTGACTACGAGGAGCTCGCGTCCCGCTCAGGCCTGTGAGGTCAGGCGGGCACCGTCCATGTCGATCCCCGGGCGCAGGACCGTCCAGCCGTGGCGCTCCAGCGTGAAGCGCGTCTGCTGCGGCAGCTCCGCCAGGACCAGCACCGTCGGTCCCGCGCCGGAGATCACCGCGGGGTAGCCCTGCTCGCGCAGGGAGTCCATGACCGCCATCGAGTCAGGCAGGACGCTGCGCCGGTACTCCTGGTGGAGCCGGTCCTCGGTGCCCGCCATGAGCAGGTCCGGGCGACCGGCCAGCGCCAGCATGAGAACCGCGGCGCGCGAGGTGTTGAACAGGGCGTCAGCGCGCGGCACCGAGTCCGGTAGGACCTTGCGCGCCTGAGAGGTGGACAGCCGCGTGGTCTCCGGCGGCACGAGCAGACTGACGGGCAGGTGGGCGTCCACCGGCATCGGGGCGGCATGAGGAGTGCCGTCAGCATCGGTCCAGGCCACGGTGGCCCCGCCGAAGACCGCCGGAGCGACGTTATCCGGATGCCCCTCGAACTGGGTGGCGATGTCGAAGACCAGGTCATCACCCAGCGCCTGTGGCTCCGAGATGAGTCCGCGGGCCAGCATGAGGCCAGCCACGGCAGCCGAGGCAGACGAGCCCATACCACCGCCGTGCGGGATGCGGTTGACGCAGCGCATCTCGAAACCGGCCTGGGGAGCGCCCACGGCCTCCAGCCCGGCCCGCAGCGCCTGGACCACCAGGTTGCCGTCATCAGTGGGCACGCGGCCGGCGCCCACGCCCTCGACCGTGACCTGGGTCGGGCCGGCGACCGGACGCACACTGACCTCGTCGTAATAACGGAAGGCCATGCCGAAGGAGTCGAAGCCGGGGCCCATATTCGCCGTCGTCGCCGGCACCCGCACCGAGGCGGACTCGTGGGTCAGACGCATCTCACTCACCCTCCACTCGCTGGACCGAGACGACGTCGAGCACCCGGGCCTCGCTGCGTAGTCCAGCCACGGCGGCCTCCAGGTGGGCCACGGCGGCGCGGTGCGTCACGATCGTGACCACGGCCCGGCTCCCGCCAACGTAGGCGCTCTGACGCACCGAGTCGATGGAGACCTCGTGCTCGGCAAAGACCCCGGCCACGATCGCCAGCGAGCCGGGCTGGTCATCAACACGCAGCTGGACCTGGTAGCGCGTCAGGGCGGCCTCGGGCCCCAGGATCGGCAGGTCGGCGTAACTGGACTCACGCGGCGCCTGGCCGCCGTGGACCCGGTGCGCCGCCGCGGCGACGACGTCGGACAGGACCGCCGAGGCCGTCGGGGCGCCACCGGCGCCCTGTCCGTAGAACATGAGGCGCCCGGCCGACTGCGCCTCGATGAGGACGGCGTTGAAGGCGCCGTGGACGCTGGCCAGCGGGTGGTCGGCCGGCACGAGGGCCGGGTGGACACGCACGGAGATGCCGCGGGCGTGGTCGTCGTCGCGCCGCTGGGCGATGGCCAGCAGCTTGATCTCGCAGCCTGAGGCGTGGGCCTCGCGGATGTCCGCCGCGGTGACGGACCGGATGCCCTCGACCGTGACGTCATCGAGCCCGACTCGTGTATGGAAGGCGAGCGAGGCGATGATGGCAGCCTTGGCCGCGGCGTCCAGACCGTCGACGTCGGCGGTCGGGTCCGCCTCGGCGTAGCCCAGCTCCTGGGCCGTGGCCAGGGCCTGGTCGAAGCTGAGCCCCTTGGTGCTCATCTCGTCCAGGATGTAGTTGGTGGTGCCGTTGACGATGCCGAGGACGCTGGTGACCAGGTCGCCGGCCATGGACTCACGCAGTGCGTAGACCACGGGGATGGCTCCGGCTACGGCCGCCTCGTAGTAGAAGTCGACCTCCGCCGCCGCGGCCGCCGCGTAGAGCTCGGGACCGTGGGCGGCGATCAGGGCCTTGTTCCCCGTGATGACGGAGGCCCCGGCCCGGAAGGCCGCCAGGATGAGCGTGCGGGCCGGCTCGATGCCACCGATCAGCTCGATGACCAGGTCGTTGGAGGTGGCCACGCGCGTCGCGTCATCGGTCAGCAGCTCACGCGGGACCGCCTGGTCGCGTGGCGCGCTCGCGTCCCGCACGGCTACGCCCGTCACCTCCAGCCGGGCTCCCGCGCGGGCGGCGAACTCCTCGGACTGCTCCAGCAGGAGGCGGACCACCTGGGTGCCCACCGTGCCGCAACCGAGCACTCCCACGCGCAAGGTGGCGGTTCCTGCCGGCGAGGGCGAGGTGGGTGGGAGCGAGGAGTCAGTCATGGGAGCTACCAATCGTGTCAGTCAGGACCACGGCGGCGCACCCCCTCACCTCAGGTGGGCCCCGCCGTCGTGCACAACGGGACCAGCATAGGCGGCGCCGGGAGCGCCCTCGGAACGGTCTCACCGCCGCCTTGACGAGGCTGGGGCGCAGACCGTGATGGTCTGCGCCCCAGCCCGTTCATCCTGGCTCAGCCCCGGCAGGCCCTCTACCGGCGGCTAGCCCCCGTCACTGGTGACGACGGCGCACCAGGAGCGTTCCTGCCACCACGGCACCCGCGGCCAGGAGAACCGGCACGGCGATGACACCGCCAGTGCGAGCCAGCCCCTTGCCAGGGCGCGGCTTGGTCTCCTTGGGCGTGGGAGTGGAGGAAGGAACCGGCGTGTAGGTGTTGGTGAAGGAGGTCTCCACGACCTGGTTCTTCTCACTCACCGTCACGCTACGTGCCGCCGGCAGAGCCAGGTTGTAGCCCTCGACCTCGGCGGAGTCAGTCTTCTCCTGGATCGTACAGCTCGTGCCCGTGGGCACGGACGGACCGGTGACTGCCTTGCCGTCAGCCTTGGCGCGCAGGCTGCCCTGCGTGCCGTTGGTGCAGTCGTAAGAGAAGGTGAACTCCTTGTCCCCGACCTCGGCGCCGGTGACCGTCTTGAGGACGGAGAAGGTGCCCAGGTGGCGGGTGTAGGTGTTGACAAAGGACAGCGCTGCGGTGGTGTCCTTGTCCTTGATGGTCAGGGTCTGGGGCTCAGGCGTCTTGACGTCGTAGCCCTCAACCTGCGCGCTGGCAGCCTTCTCCTCCACGGTGCACCGGGCCCCCAGCGGCAGCTGGGCAGGAGCGGGCACGGCGGTGCCGTCACCCTTGACGCCAGTGATGTCACCAGAGACCGTGCCCTCCACGGAGGTGCAGGTGTAGTGGAAGTCGAAGGTGCGGTCCTTGAGCGTCTTGGCGTCGTCACCCTCAACCTTCTTGGCCACGGAGAAGCCGCCCTTGAGCGCAAGGTAGGTGTTGGTCACCGTGGTCTCCACGTCCTGGTCCTTGACGATCGTGACCGAGGAGGCCGAGACCTCCGTCGAGACCGAGTAGCCGTCACGCTCGGCCGAGCTCGGGTCCTCGCGGATCACGCAGGTGGTTCCTGCCGGGATTGCGGGGCTGTAGGTACCGCCGCCATACGGGCTCACGTCCAGCGTCCCGACCGAGCGCGCCGGGTCGTTGCAGGAGTAGTGCATGAGGAAGGTCTCGTAGAGGTAGTCGTCATCAGAGTCCTGACTCTCCTGCGCCTGGCCCTCCTGAGCCTCCTCACCCTCCTGGGTGAGCGCCGTCGGCATGGCGGTGTCCTGCGGCAGGTGCGGGTAGTCACCCTCGATGATCTTGCGGATCACGAAGCGGCCGACGTCGCGGGTGTAGGCGTTGGTGAAGGAAGCCGTCGCAAGCCCCTGGCCCTCGGGCGTGATGGTCACGGTCTGGGGCTGCGCAGCCGAGGCGTCCAGGGTGTGCCCCTCGACCTCGGCGGAGTCCGCGTCCTCCGTGACCGTGCAGGTTGACCCGACCACGATCGGCTGGCTGTTGCGTACCGGCTTGCCGTCGCCCTTGGCAGTGACCGTGCCCGTGGTGCCGTCAGAGCAGTCATAGGAGAAGGTGAAGGTCTTGTCCTGCACCTTGGCGCCGGTGACCTCCTTGCGCACCTGGAAGTAGCTGGGGACCACCTCAACCGTGTTGGTCAGATCCACGCCCACGGTGTTCTGGTCCGCGATGGCGAAGGTGTTGGTGGTCTTGCCGTCCACGACGAGCTCTGGCTCGCTCCAGGCATAGCCCGGGGGAAGCTCGATTCCCGAGGTGTCCTCGGACAGGGTGATCGTGGTGCCCTTGGGGAAGGTCACCGGAGGGGTCGGGCCGGTGAAGGTGTTCATCTGCCCCAGGACCGCGTCGAAGGTAGCGGTTCCTGTGCGCTGGTCAGCGTTGAGCGTGCCCGGCGGGTCCCATTCGGGATAGTCGGCGCGAGTGGCGCCCTTTGGCAGCTCGTAGCGCACCGTGAGCGGGAAGCTGGTCCCCGGCGCCACCTGTGAGGCGCCGCCACCGGCAATGTACTTGGAGACCTTGAAGGTGCCGTAGCCAAGCTTCATCTGGACCGAGATCCCGAAGGACCCCACGAAGGACTTGGAGGTCTGCGCGGAAAGGACCGTGCCCTTGAGGGCGACCGAGTTGTGGTAGACGAAGCCGGCCATCACCTTGCCCGTGGCGCTGTCCACGGGGGTGGGGTAGTTGATGTCGTAGTTGGTCCGCGGCGCGAAGGGACCCGAGACGGTAATCGTCATCGGCGTGCCCTGTGAGGTCGGCGTGCCGCACTCGATATTCATCGAGAAGGTGCCGGCCTCGGTGGTCATGGTGCTTCCGCCGTTGGTCAACGGCAAGGGCTTGCCGTCCGGGGCCGTGGCCGAGCGCGTGCGCACGAGGTTGGTGCGGGCCAGATGCTCTCCTGCCGGGCACGTCTGCCCCGGGCCGAGCTTGTCCTCAAAGACCAGGGTCTGGGAGGTGGCACCGTCGAACCTGACCTGCTTGCCCTGGGCGGCGAAGGCCTCCTGCGCCTGCTCGGTGCCGAAGCTCAGTCCCCAGGAGACCCGGGAGGAGTTCTCGTCAAGCCCGGTGGCGTACTTGATGATCGAGACCGGGGTGTAGGTGTCCGTGCCCTTGGTGATGCCGCCACCGGGAACCTGGACCTTGAGGGTCTGAGTGCCGTTGATGACGAAGGGCAGCTCGCTCTCGTCCGTGGCCTCGACGACGGACAGGTGGACCTTGCCGGACCCGAAGGCCGAGTGGTAGCCGGCCTGGACCCGTCGCTCCATCTCAGCGTTGAAGGTGCAGGTCATGGTCCGCGCCTCCATTGTGCAGCTGCCGACCTCGACCTGCTGACCGTCACCGAAGTCATAGGTGAAGGGCTTGGTGGACTGGACCTTGTACTCCAGCTGCTGGGGCAGGCCGACGGAGAAGGAGTCACCGTCCTTGATGGTGGCGTTGCGCCCGTCCCAGTCGAAGGTGAGCAGGGTGAGGCAGGAACCGACGCGAGGCTTGCCAGGCTGCTCATCCTCCGAGGCGTCAATGTGCTTCAGCGCCAGGTTGGTGACCTTGATGTCCTGGTTGACCTCCGCCGCCGCAGGGGCGGCGAGGGTGGGCAGGACGAGGACAAGGACCGCTAGTAGCGCCACGAGCGCGGACCTGCGTGGTGGGGACGAGTGCCGTAGACGGCGCGGCATCAGCCGCGTCATGAAGACTCCTTCTCTGGGATGCGGCACACAAAGCCGCACGACAGCCGGAGTCTTGCAATCGCGCCGTTAGAGGCACGTAAGTAAAAAAGAGTTAACGACTCTCACCGCGCCTCGGCTCCCGCTATCCCTCCAGGCGCAGGAGGTCCTCGACCGTCTCAGGCCGCAGCAGCCAGCCCTGTTCCCCCTCATGCACCCAGGCCACGCCGGGGCGGGTGAAGAGGTTGTAGTTCGAGGCCATGGAGCGTCCGTAGGCACCAGTGGCCGGAACCGCCAGCACGTCACCGACCGCCAGGTCCGCCGGCAGGTCCACGTCCCGCACGACGACGTCCCCGGACTCGCAGTGCTTGCCCACCACACGCGAGCGCACCAGGCCGGCCGCGGGGTCCGGAAGGCGGTTGGCCACGAGAGCCGTGTAGGCGGCGTCGTAGAGGGCGGGGCGGATGTTGTCACTCATCCCACCGTCCACGCTGACGTACAGGCGGCTGGCCCCCTCCCCCAGCTCCACACGCTTGAGGCCAGTGACGGCGTAGAGCGTGAGGGTGGAAGGCCCGACGACGCTGCGTCCGGGCTCGACTGACACGTGCGGGACGGAGTCGCCCAGCTCGGTGCACAGTGAGCGGACTGTATCTGCCAGGACCCGCGCCACCTGAGCCGGCGAGGGCGGGACGGGGTCCGCAACGGTGTAGGCGATGCCGTAGCCGCCGCCGAGGTCCACCTCCTCGGCCAGGATCCCGGTGTCACGGGCGACCTCATGGCGCAGGGTGAGCACCACGCGAGCCGCCTCGCGGAAGCCCGCCAGGTCCATGATCTGGGAACCGATGTGGGAGTGCAGGCCGTGCAGGCTGAGCTCAGGGGCGGCGATGATGGCGTCGATCGCCTCACGAGCCGCTCCAGTGGTCACGGAGAGGCCGAACTTCTGGTCCTCGTGGGCGGTGGCGATGTACTCATGCCCTCCGGCGTGCACGCCGGTGGTCAGGCGCACCATAACCGCTCCGGTCTCCTCGGGGCCGTAGGTGCCGGCCTCGCGCAGCCCGCGTACGGCCGCCGCAGCCAGGTCCACCTCCTCGCGCGAGTCGAGCACGAGGTGGCCTACCCGGTGGGCGAGGGCGACGGCGATCTCAGCCTGGGTCTTGGCGTTGCCGTGCAGCCCGAGCCGACCGGCGCGGTCAACAGCCTCGACGCCGTCGACCTCCTGCAGCGCTGACAGCCCGACGGCGAGCTCGATCCGGCTGGCCGTGTCAATCCCCATGCCTTCCTGGAGCACCATCTGGCCCACAGCCGTGGTGAGGAAGGCCTTGCCGGCGTAGAAGGCCGTGCCGCCGTTCATGCCGTAGGGGGGCCAGAACTCCTCAGCCATGGCGGCCGACCAGCTGGCGGCGCGCCCGCGCAGGTCCTCCTCGTCCAGGACGAAGACCGGCGTGGGTGCCTCGGCGAGCACCTGGGCCAGAGACCGCCCGCCGATGGTGAGGCCGCCGTCCGGGCCGCGCCGCACCGTCGTCGGCCACAGGTCCGGACGCTCATGCGGCTCCGGGGCCCGCAGGCTGCCCAGCGGGGCCTCGCCGGCCGGGACGACGGCGGCGGTCACATGCGCTCCGGGGCACTGACGCCCAGCAGGCCCAGGCCGTTGGCCAGGACCTGGGAGACGGCGTCGTTGAGCCACAGGCGGGCCACGTGCCCGGCGTCGACCGGGTCCTGGCCGCGCGGGGTGACGCGGGTGGCGGCGTACCAGGCGTGGTAGGCGCCCGCCAGCTCCTCCAGGTAGCGGGCCACGCGGTGCTGCTCGCGCAGGGAAGCTGCCTGTGCCACCACGGCCGGGTACTGGGCGAGCACGCCGAGCAGGGCGGAGTCAGCGGCGTCGTCCAGGGCGGCAGGGTCGAAGGCGATAGCGCCCTCGCGCTCCACACCGTGCTCGGCGGCGTTGCGGGCCACGTTGCGGGTACGGGCGTGGGCGTACTGGACGTAGTAGACCGGGTTCTCGTTGGAGGAGGAGGCCAGCAGGTCCAGGTCGATGTCGATCATCGAGTCCATGGAGGAGCGCGTGAGCGCGTAGCGCGCGGCGTCCACGCCCACAGCCGAGACCAGGTCCTCCAGGGTCACGATCGTGCCGGCGCGCTTGGACATGCGCACGGGCTGGCCGTTCTTAACCAGGTTGACCAGCTGGCCGATGAGGATCTGCATGTTGACGCCCGGGGTGTCACCGAAGGCGGCGCACATGGCCATCATGCGGCCGATGTAGCCGTGGTGGTCGGCACCCAGCAGGTAGATGGCACAGTCGGCGCCGCGCTGGCGCTTGTCCAGGTAGTAGGCGACGTCGCCGGCAAAGTAGGCCGCGTCGCCGTCGGACTTGATGAGCACGCGGTCCTTGTCATCACCGAAGTCGGTGGTGCGCAGCCAGGTGGCGCCGTCGTGCTCCTCGATGACCCCGCGCTCGCGCAGCCGCTCGATGGCGGCCGCCACGGCACCGGACTCGTGAAGGGAGTCCTCGTGGAAGAAGACGTCGAAGTCAGAGTGGAACTCGTGGAGCTCGGCCTTGATGGAGTCGAACATGAGGTCCACACCGCGAGCGCGGAAGACCTCGGTCGCCTCGGCGTCGGGCAGCGCGGCCGGGTCAGGGCGGCCGGCCTCCAGCTCGCCGGAGGTGACGGTCTGGGCGATCTCGCCGATGTAGGCGCCGCCGTAACCGTCCTCCGGGGTCTCCTGGCCGCGGGCGGCGGCGAGCAGGGAGCGGGCGAAGCGGTCGATCTGGGTGCCGTGGTCGTTGAAGTAGTACTCACGGGTCACCTGCGCGCCGCAGGCGGCCAGGATACGGGCCAGCGAGTCGCCGACGGCGGCCCAGCGGGCACCGCCCAGGTGCACCGGGCCGGTGGGGTTGGCGGAGACGTACTCCAGGTTGACGTGGGTGCCAGCCAGGGAGTCGTTGCGCCCGTAGGAGGCGCCGGCCCTCAGGATCGTGCGGGCCAGCTCTCCGGCGCTGGCGGCGTCCAGGCGGATGTTGAGGAAGCCCGGGCCAGCAACCTCGACCGAGGCGACACCGTCGACCTCGCCCAGGCGGGCAGCGAGCAGCTCGCCGAGCGCGCGCGGGTTGGTGCCCGCCTTCTTGGCCAGCTGCATGGCGACGTTGGTGGCCCAGTCTCCGTGCTCGCGGCTTCGCGGACGCTCGACCTTGGGCAGCGGGACCTCCTCCTGGGGCAGGTTGAGGTCGCCGTCGGCGACGGCTGCGAGGAGGACGGTGCGGATCGCTTCAGCAAGCTCTTCTGGGGTCACGGCTCCAGGGTAGCGGAGGAGCTCAGGGCTGCCATGACGCACAACTGCGCCTCACGTCACGGCAAGCCGCCCAGCCAGCGCCGCCGGTGCACGCTAACATTTCGGCTAGCCGAAACCTCCCAAGGAGCTTGCCGTGCCCGACGACGTCGAGACCATCGCACAGCGTCACCGTCCCCACCCCTCCCCCGCCCCACCGCGCCACCGTCTCCTGGCGCTGCTCGGACCGGCCTTCGTGGCCGCCGTGGCCTACGTAGACCCTGGGAACGTGGCCGCCAACGTCACCGCCGGCGCCCGCTACGGTTACCTGCTGGTGTGGGTGCTCGTCCTGGCCAACGCCATGGCCGTGCTCATCCAGTACCAGAGCGCCAAGCTCGGCATCGTCACCGGACGCTCTCTGCCCCAGGCTCTGCGGCCCCGGATGAGGCCGGCGAGCAGGATCGCCTTCTTCCTCCAGGCCGAGCTCGTCGCCATCGCGACCGACCTGGTCGAGGTGATCGGAGGGGCGATCGCCCTCCACCTGCTCTTCGGCCTGCCGCTGCTGGCCGGGGGCTGCATCGTCGGCGTCGTCTCGATCGGCCTGCTGCTTATCCAGGAGCGACGCTCCCAGCGCACCTTCGAGGGCATCGTCGTCGGCTTGCTGGTCATCATCACCATCGGCTTCGTGGGCGGTCTCTTCGTCTCCCCGCCCGACTGGGGGCAGACCGCCGCCGGCCTCATCCCGCGGCTGCGCGGCGCGGACTCCCTCCTTGTGGCCGCCTCGATGCTGGGCGCGACCGTCATGCCCCACGCCATCTACCTGCACTCCTCGCTGGTGCGCGACCACCACGACGAGATCGGCGAGGGCCGGGCGCACCGCGACGCCGCAGGAGCGAAGGGCTCACGCACCGGCCGGCTCATCCACGCCACACGGGTGGACGTCGTATGGGCGCTGGCCGTGGCCGGCTGCGTCAACATCGCGCTCCTTCTCCTCGCCGCCTCCGCGCTGGCCGGAGTGGAGGGGACGGACACGATCGAGGGGGCACACGCGGCCATCACGGAGTCGCTGGGCAGCGGCGTCGGGATCGTCTTCGCGGTCGGCCTGCTGGCCTCGGGGCTCGCCTCGACCTCGGTGGGGGCCTACGCGGGCTCGGAGATCATGCAGGGACTGCTGGACGTGCGCGTGCCGATCATCGTCCAGAGAGTCATCACCCTCATCCCGGCGCTGGTCATCATCGCCCTCGGGTCGGAGCCGACCTGGGCGTTGGTGGTGAGCCAGGTGGTGCTCTCCTTCGGCATCCCCTTCGCCATCGTGCCGCTCATGCGCCTGACCGGCTCGGAGCAGGTCATGGGCCGCTGGCGTGACGGCGTCCTGCTGCGCTGGGTGAGTCGGGTGGTGGCCGCCGTCATCATCGTGCTCAACATCGCCCTGCTGTGGCTGACGCTGAGCGGCCAGGGCTGAGGCACGCCTTCGGCTCGGCCTCCTCGTTTTCACTCCTGGCAGCGGCGCTGGTACAGTCTGCCAGCGGGCCCCGGTAGCTCAGTGGATAGAGCGTCTGCCTCCGGAGCAGAAGGTCGCAGGTTCGAATCCTGTCCGGGGCACCACCGAACCCTCGTCGCCACTGGCGGCGGGGGTTTTGTTCTGCCGGGCCGGTACGTGCCAACGCTCATTGCCGTACGCAGACGCGATTGGGGCGTGCCTCCCAGGCCCTGAGAGGTACGTCCCAATCGCATTGGCACGGTCGCATGGGCCAAGGCACGCCCGAATCAGCCCGCCGTGGCCCGACGGCGGTGCGCCGCCAGACCTGCGGCGCCAGGCTCACCGCGCCCGGTCCACCGCCTCCGGTCCACCCAGAGGCCACCCCGACCGGGACTACCTGCTCGCCGCCACAAGATCCCGGTCAGTATCGAAGAGCACGCGGTCCTCCTGCAGGCTCATCTCTCCTGCGCGGTTGTCCCCGAAACATCGTCCGACGCTGCGCTCGGTCCACGACTCCCAGCCCGGCTGGCCCTCACGGATGAAGCTCACCCAGACGCCGTGCATCGCGTCCGCCAGCTCCTGCGGTGCCCCACCGCCCAGCGTGTGCTCGCAGTAGGGATCAGCCAGGCAATCGAAGGTGAAGGGGATATCCATGCAGTGGGTTGCCATATGCAGGGGCCCAGCACAGTAGGCGAACTCGTAGGCGTAGGAGCCGGCCGACGTCGTCCCCTCCCCTGCAGCAGCCTCCTGGCGCGCCAGGAACCACTCGGCGACGACCTTGTGGAAGGTGGCGTCAGAGATCAGGTCACCGACCACCATGTGCGGGGCATCGGCGTGCTCAGGGTGCGCCGCGATGACACGCTCGGCGATCTCCTCGCTCAGCCCACCGGCCACCAGCACCTCACGCAGGTCTTTGCCCTTCATCGCCTCTGCCATGCCCAGGCCGGCAAAGGCGAAGTCGTGCATGGTCGAGCCGGCCAGGACCGGGACCTTCGCGCCCCAGCCGCTGCGCAGCGCCTCGACCTCATCCAGGGCGATCACCTCGCCGTCAACGGTAGGCAGGAAGGGGATGTCCGATCCGGACTGGCTGAGCACACCGCGCAGCGCCTCCACCGGGTCCGCCAGGCCCGCCAGCCCTGCGCCGTCGGGAGCAGTGACCTTGCGGGAGGCCTCGAAGACCTCGTCATAGGTGGCCGAGCGTATCCCCTCCAGGCTCAGCTCCACGCCCAGCACCTGGGCCAGCGTGCGGCTCATCTCCTGGGTGGTGCTCGCGCTGCGCTCAGGCAGGGCACCGGACTGGCTGATGATCCGGTGGAACAGGCCCTTGGCCCGAGGAACCGCCAGGAGCACCATCGAGTTGCCCCCTCCGGCGCTCTGGCCGGCCACCGTCACCTGCTCCGGGTCCCCACCGAAGCGCGCGATATTGTCACGCACCCACTCCAGCGCCATCACCTGGTCCAGGACCGCGCGGTTGTAGGGCGCGTCCGAGCCCGGCACCCAGCCGTAGCCGTCGTAGCCCAGCCGGTAGGCGACCGACACGGTGACAACACCGTCGCGGTTGAAGGCGGCGCCGTCGTACCACGGAGAGTTGTGGGAGCCGGAGGACCAGCCACCGCCGTGGATCCACACGAGCACCGGCAGCCTGGCGCCCTCGTCCCCTGGGGTCGGGGTGAAGACGTTGACGGTCAGGAAGTCCTCCCCCGGCACCGAGGGCTCGGGGATGGCGGGATCGTCAAAGATCGAGCCACGCTGCGGGGTGGCCGACGGCGTGAGCGCCGTACGCTCCTGCGTCCAGCCCGCCCGGCGTACCGGGGCCATGAAGCGCCGCTCGCCGAAAGGTACCTCGGCGTAGGGGATGCCGTAGAAGGCCGCCGAGCGAGTGAACAGCGGGGCCGGCCCCTGGCGGTCAGGGGCGGAGACGATCCTGCGCCACAGGCCTCGCACCGGCCCGGCGGTGGTCTCGACGCGAGGCCCTTCCTCCGTGGTGGGCACTGCGATCGGCGTGGAGGCGACGTGCTGACGGGTGAGCTCGCTCATAGTGATCCTCTCTGATCTGGACGCGATCGTCGGGATCACCTTACTGCCCTACCGGTCAATATGCGTCGGTTGCGCCCAGGCCCGGCCCAAGACCCCGACCTAGCCGCCCAGGACCTCCAGAGCACGCTGCGGGACGTCAGTGATGAGCGCGTCGACGTTGAGAGCCGCCAGGCGACGCATCTCGGCCGGCTCGTTGACGGTCCACACGTGGACCTCAAGGCCGTAGGAGTGCGCCTGCGCCACGAATCGTGGGGTCACCACGTTCACGCCACGGAAGGTCGTGGGAACCTGGACGGCGTCGGCCCTCCCGTTCGGCCATCCCCAGCGGCTATGAGGAAGCGAGACCGCTGCCTCGGCGCGCAGCACGATACCGGCCACGTCAACGGTTCCCAAGGAGGTCCGAGCCCGTGGCTCCTGCCGCCGCAGCACCGCCAGACGACGTGCGGAGAAGGAGGCGAAGCGCACCCGTTCCAGGGCTCCAGCCATCCTCACCACCTGCAGCGCGTCCTGGACCACCCCAGGCTCCTTGAGGTCGACGTTGATCCGCAGGTCCGGGAAGGCGTACAGCAGATCGTCCAGCCGCACCGGAGGACGCCCGTCACCGACGTCCAGACCTGAGAGCTCCTTCCAGGTCAAGGCCGAGATCGGCTCCGTCCTGCCGGCGCTGCGCCCCAGGTCAGGATCGTGGGACAGGACCACCACGCCGTCGGCGCTGCGGCGCAGGTCCGTCTCCATCCAGGGCAGGCCAAGCCCCGCGGTGTGCTCCGCCCCGGCCCAGGTGTTCTCGGGGACCTCACCAGCGCCACCGCGATGAGGGATCACCAGGCAACGTCGCGGTGCGCTCATACGCTCACCGTGCTGGCGCGCAAGCCCGTCGCGCGCTCCCACCTGCCCTTCGGTCACAGGCAGCTGGAGGTCAGCTCGGCAGCGCCGTGCTCGGCGAGCCAGGAGGTGGGGTCAACGGTGGTCTCATCGGCGCCGTCGTTGGCGGTGCGGACCTCGAAGTGCAGGTGCGCACCGGTCGAGCGCCCGGTCGAGCCGACCCCGGCAATGAGCTGGCCGGCACTGACCTCGTCACCTACGTGGACGTAGATGCCGTCCTCGTACATGTGCAGGTAGCTCGTGTACCAGGTCTCGCCGTCGAGCTCGTGCTCGATGACCACGGTGCCCGTGCCGTCGGAGGACATTCCGGCCGTGACCACCTTGCCGGCGGCCGCTGCGTAGATCGGGGTGCCGACGGCGGCCGCATAGTCCTGCCCAGCGTGCAGCTTGAGGTAGCCGAGCGTGGGGTGGATGCGGTAGCCGTAGGGCGAGGAGATCGTGTAGGTGCCGGCCACCATCGGGTTGACGACCTCGGGGGCCTGGGTGAAGGCGGCGGTGTCACCCGAGGCGCCTGCCGGCTGGACCGTACAGGTCTGGGCGTTGACGTAGGCCTCGCGAATACGTGCCAGGGTTGCGGCGTCCGGGACGTTGGACAGGGCAGCATCGGTCGACTCGTCCAGGTCGGCGTCCGATCCCAGGACCGCGGCTGCCACGGAGGAGGCAGCCGCCGTCGCGGCGCTGGTCGCCGCCGCCTGGGCCTGGACCACCGAGGCGCTGGCCTGGCTGGACAGGCTGATGCGCGAGCTGAGCGGAGCCAGCACGGTGACCGAGGCCAGGACCACCAGGACGCCGATGCGCCCGGCCGTGCCGAGTGAGGTGCCGCTGCCGGCCCACGAACCTGAGGCGGGTACGGGGCGGGTCGAGCCGCGTACGCCAGTCTCCTGGCGGTCGCGGCCAGAGGGACGACGGCGGGACCGCTCGATCGCACGCCGCTGCGTGCGGGACAGGGTCGTCGGCCACGGGTCCTGGGCGAGCTCCTGCTCCAGGTGCTCAGCCACCGCCGTCGGCGGGACCTGTCCGGGCTCAGCCTGCGGAACCGGCGGGATGCCCTCGGTATCCGCCGAGGAGAAGTCCTCGGGCTCCTGCCCGTTGACCGCGAGCGGGGCCTGCGCCGCAGCCTGCGCCGCGCGCTCGGCGTCGCGTCGCTGACGGCGCGTCATCGGCTGGGAACTCACGCCACGGGCCTCCACAAGCTGCTGGTCACCGTGCTGCCGGAGCCGGTCGCACGGTCGGGCGGCGGCTCGTCAAGAGGAACCGCCACAGGGGACGATAACGATCACATGACGAACACGCCAGGGCTAGGCCCACAACTGTGGACAGCACCACGGTCCTTATGAGCGATCGCGACGCTGGTACTCCTCGCGCTGCATCGCGTCATTCACCTCACCGACCAGCTCCTCCAGGATGTCCTCCAGGAAGAGCACGCCGAGCATCCGCCCGTCGGAGTCCTCCACCCGCCCCAGGTGCGCACCGGTGCGCTGCATCGAGGCCAGCGCGTCCTCGATCTCAGCCTCGGCACGCACCGGCACCAGCGCCCGGGCCCGCCAGGCCGGCACAGGCTGGCTGCGTTCGGCGGCGTCGGCGTACAGGACGTCCTTGAGGTGGAGGTAGCCGGTGACCTGCGGACGCTCCTGCGTGCCCGGACGCACCAGCGGGAAGCGCGAGTAGCCGGTCTCGGTGACGGCGCGCTCGACCTCCTCGGGCGTGCACCCCTGCGGCAGGGTCACCAGGTCCTCCAGAGCCACCATGGCCGATCCCGCGGTCTCCTCGGAGAACTCCAGGGCCCCGGTCAGCAGGCCTGAGTCATCCTCCAGCACCCCCTCGGCGGTCGAGCGCTCGACGATCGAGGCGACCTCGGCGGCGTTGAAGGTGGCTGAGACCTCGTCCCGGGTCTCGATCCCCATCCGGTGCAGCACCCAGTTGGCGAAGCCGTTGAGGGCCGTGATCACCGGGCCGAAGACCCGCGAGATCCACACCAGCGGCGGAGCCAGCCATCGCACCGCGGTCTCGGGCGCGGAGATGGAGATGTTCTTGGGCACCATCTCACCGGCGACGACGTGGAGGTAGACCACGATCACCAGCGCGATGACGACGGCCACCGCATGGGCGCCGGTCGCCCCCACACCGATCTTCTCCAGCAGCGGGGTCAGCATGTGGGCGATCGCCGGCTCGGCCACCACCCCCAGCCCCGTCGAGCACAGGGTCACGCCCAGCTGGGCCGTGGCCAGCATGCGCGAGACGTGCTCCAGCGCCCACAACGCCGTCGCCGCCTTGGAGTCACCCGCCTCAGCCAGGGGCTCAAGCTGGGAGCGGCGCGAGGAGGTGACCGCGAACTCCGCGCCGACGAAGAAAGCGTTGCCTAGCAGGAGGAGAACCGTGACGGTCAGGGCGGCGGGGGTGCTCATCGCTCCTCCTTCACGGCGTCCTCGCCCAGGTCGAGGCCACGGGCACGCAGGCGCGTGACGCGCCGCCCCTCCATCGCCTCCACGGTCAGCTGGGCGCGCGCGGTGGTGACGACGTCGCCGATCTGCGGGATGCGTCCCAGCTCCGCCATGACCAGACCGCCGAGGGTCTCGTACGGGCCGTCGTCGGGCACGTGGATGTCAGCGCGCGCCGCCAGCTCGTCCGGACGCATCCAGCCCGGCACGATCCAGTTGCCGTCAGTGTCCATGTGGACCCCGCCGCGGCGCCTGTCGTGCTCGTCGGCGACGTCGCCCACGATCTCCTCGACGGCGTCCTCCAGCGTCACGACCCCAGCCGTCCCCCCGTACTCGTCCACGACGAGGGCCATCTGGCTGCCCGTCGCCCGCAGCTCAACCAGGAGCGAGGCCAGCGGCATCGTCTCGGGCACGCGCGGCGCCGGGGTCATGAGCGAGGAGGAGGCCACGGACACCGAGGAACGGCGCTCGAAGGGCACGGCGATGGCCCGGCGCAGGTGGACCACCCCGAGCACGTCGTCGACGTCCTCGCCGATGACCGGGAAGCGCGAGTGCCCGGTGGCCCGGGCCAGCTCCACCACGGCGTCCGCCGTCGCGTCCGCCTCCAGGGTGTGCAGACGTCCTCGGTCTGTCATGACGTCGACGGCGGTCAGACGCCCCACGCCGATCGAGCGGGTGAGCAGGGTGGCAGTGGAGAGGTCGAGCGTGCCCTCCTCGGCGCTGTGACGCACCAGCGCCGCCAGCTCACCAGCCGACCGTGTCCCACTGATCTCCTCCGCCGGCTCGATGCCCAGCCGGTGCAGGACCAGGTTCGCGGTGTCGTTGAGGACGATGATGACGGGCTTGAGGAGCGTCGTGAAGGCCATGAGCGCCGGTGCCACCATGCCGGCGGCGCGCAGCGGGTCCGCCAGGGTCGCGTTCTTCGGGATGAGCTCGCCGAGCACCATGGAAAAGGCGTTGACGAAGACCAGTGCCGTCACGGCCGCGACGCCGGCGGCCACGGACTGCGCCACCCAGCCCGTCATGACCTCCTCCAGCAGCGTGGCCAGCGCGTCCTGCATCGTGTAGCCCAGCAGGATCGTGGTCAGCGTGATGCCTACCTGCGCCCCTGACAGGAGCGTGGACAGGCGTCCCAGGGCCTTGCGCACGGTCACCGCACGGCGGTCCCCCTGAACCGCCCGTGTCTCCACGGTCGAGGGGTCCAGGGCCACCAGCGAGAACTCTCCGGCCACAAAGACGGCCGTGCCTGCGGTCAGGACCACGCCCAGGGCGATCATGAGCCAGTGGATCATGCGGCCCACCCGTCAGGAGCCGAGCACGAGCCGCTCACACTGGCGGTCTCAGGGTGCGGATGGTCAGGTTCGGTCAGCTGGCCGGTGGCGCGAGAGCGCGGTCGGCGGGCATGTCGTCGCATAGTGATGAGCACGGTATCACCGACACCACCGCGTGCCGCCAAGGAGTCAACCAGTCCAGTGTCTTTAGTCCCGCGTTTTGCTCACACCATCACCCCCTCCCCCCTAGGATGGTCTAGGACACAGCGCCGAGACCCGCCCCACCCACCCGGGCACGCCTGCGCAGCGCTGCAACGAGGCACCAACGAGGAGAGACCACAGTGTCGAGCCACAACAGCACCACCCCGGACTTCGGAGCCAATGAGTGGATGGTGGAGGAGATGCGGGACGCCTGGCTGAAGGACCCCACCTCAGTCTCACCTCAGTGGCGCTCCCTGTTTGAGTCTGGCCGCCTTCCTGGCCCGAGCAGCCAGCCCGCCCCCGCCCAGCCTGCGACCAAGGTCCCACAGCCTGACGCCCCCTCCCCCGCCCCCGCAGCGACGCCGTCGTCGCCCGTCCCCCAGCCCAGCCAGTCCCCGCAGGCCGAGGACGCCCTGCCCGAGACCGGAGCCGGCGCCGCACCACACCGCCAGGCCTCCCCTGCCCAGGACGTCACGCGCTCCGACCTTCCCCCAGCCCCCACCTCTGACGCCGCTCCGCCCACCTCCCCCTACGCCCACCAGCGTGCCCTGCTGCGCGCGCTTGACCTAGCCGGCCAGGTCCGCGAGGAGGACGCCGAGGTCCGGATGAAGGGCGCCGCGGCACGTACCGCCAAGAACATGGAGGAGTCCCTGTCGATCCCGACGGCGACCTCCGCTCGCGCGGTGCCAGCCAAGGTCCTCATCGAGAACCGGGCCATCATCAACCAGCACCTGTCCCGCACCCGTGGCGGCAAGGTCTCCTTCACCCACCTCATCGGCTGGGCCGTGGTCGAGGCCATGGCCGAGATGCCGGGGATGAATGTCTCGTACTCCGTGGATGGCGCCGGCAAGCCGGTCCTGCGCGAGCCTGCCCACGTGGGATTCGGCCTGGCCGTTGACGTCCCCGCCGCCAACGGGGAGCGCCGCCTGCTGGTTCCCTCCATCAAGCGCGCCGACGAGCTGGACCTGGCCGGATTCGTCGCCGCCTACGAGGCCCTGGTCCGCAAGGCGCGCGACGGCAAGCTGGAGGTCGAGGACTTCCGGGGCACGACCGTGACCCTGACCAACCCCGGCATGATCGGGACCCTGCACTCGGTGCCCCGGCTCATGCCCGGGCAGGGCGCGATCATCGGCGTGGGCTCGATGACCTACCCTGCCGCCTTCGCCGGGGCCAGCGAGGAGACGCTGGCACGCCAGGGCGTGGGCAAGACGGTGACACTGACCTCCACCTATGACCACCGCGTCATCCAGGGAGCGCTCTCCGGAGAGTTCCTGCGGCTGGTCGAACGCAAGCTCCTGGGACTGGACGGGTTCTGGGACCGCTGCTTCTCCTCGATGCGTGTGCCTCACGAGCCCATCCGCTGGGAGCGTGACACCACCTACGACCCGGAGCTGGAAACCGGCAAGCCCGCGCGCGTGGCCGAGCTCATCCACGCCTTCCGCCAGCGCGGCCACCTGGCCGCGGACACGGACCCGCTGACCTTCCGGCTGCGCCGTCACCCCGACCTGTCCCTGTCCAGCTACGGCCTGAGCCTGTGGGACCTGGACCGCACCTTCCCCACCGGCGGGCTCGGCGGTACCGAGCGCGCCACGCTGCGCCAGATCCTGGAGCGCCTGCGCGAGGCCTACTGCCGCACGGTGGGCGTGGAGTACATGCACATCCAGGACCCCGCCCAGCGCCGCTGGTGGCAGGAGCGCCTGGAGGCGGAGTGGGAGGTCACCACCAGCGCCGAGCGGCGCCGGATCCTCACCAAGCTCGCCCAGGCAGAGGCCTTCGAGACCTTCCTGCAGACCAAGTACGTCGGCCAAAAGCGCTTCAGCCTGGAGGGCGGGGAGTCCCTCATCGTGCTGCTGGACCGGCTGCTGGACGAGGCGGCCCACGACGGCCTGGACGAGGTGGTCATCGGTATGGCCCACCGTGGCCGCCTCAACGTGCTGACCAATATCGCCGGCAAGTCCTACGGCCAGGTCTTTGACGAGTTCGACGGTAACGGCGTCATCGTCGGCGCGGGCACCGGAGACGTGAAGTACCACCTGGGCACTGAGGGTGTCTACACCGGCACCGAGGGCGTGACCACCCGAGTGTCCCTGGCCGCCAACCCCTCCCACCTGGAGACGGTCGACGGCGTGGTCGAGGGCATCGTACGCGCCAAGCAGGACCGTATCGGCCTGGGAGACAAGGGCTACACCGTCATGCCGGTACTCGTGCACGGCGATGCCGCCTTCGCCGGCCAGGGCGTGGTCTACGAGACCCTCAACATGAGCCAGCTGCGCGCCTACCGCACGGGCGGGACCGTGCACGTCGTCGTCAACAACCAGATCGGCTTCACCACCGGCTCGGCCTCGGGACGCTCGACCACCTACGCCACGGACCTGGCCAAGGGCTTGCAGGTGCCGATCTTCCACGTCAACGCTGACGACCCTGAGACCGTGGCCCGCGCGGCGCGCCACGCCTACGAGTACCGCGCGACCTTCCACAAGGACGTCATCATCGACCTCATCTGCTACCGCCGCCGCGGGCACAACGAGGGCGACGACCCGTCAATGACCCAGCCGGTCATGTACCACCTCATCGACTCCCTGCCCTCAACCCGCGAGGTCTACACCCGCGACCTGGTGGGCCGCGGTGACATCACGGCCGAGGACGCCAAGGCGATCGAGGACGCCTTCCACGACGAGCTGGAGCGAATCTTCGCCGAGACCCGCGCCGCTCACCAGGGCGAGGCCACCGGTGCCGGCGAGCGCGCGCAGGACGAGGCCGAGGGTCAGTCACAGGCCGATCCCACCCAGGTTGGGCTGGCCCGCACGAGCCTGGAGGTCCCGGCCTCCCAGGAGGCGGGCGCCGGCATGATGATCGGGTGGACCAGCGCGGTCGGCCGCGACGTCGTCGAGCGCATCGGCGACTCCCAGGTCGCCTACCCCGAAGGTTTCAAGATCCACCCCAAGCTCGCCACAATGCTGGCCAAGCGCCAGCAGGCCACGCGTGAGGGCGGCATCGACTGGGGGCTGGGCGAGCTCATCGCCCTGGGCTCCCTCCTCATGGAGGGCGTGCCCGTGCGCCTGGCAGGTGAGGACGCACGCCGTGCCACCTTCGCCCAGCGCCACGCGGTCCTGCACGACAACGCCAACGGCCAGGAGTGGACGCCGCTGGACTTCCTGACTCCGGACCAGGCTCCGCTGGAGATCTACGACTCCCTGCTCAGCGAGTACGCGGCGATGGCCTTCGAGTACGGCTACTCGGTGGAGCGTCCGGAGGCGCTGACCATATGGGAGGCCCAGTTCGGCGACTTCGCCAACGGCGCGCAGTCCGTGATCGATGAGTACGTCACCTCCGCCACCCAGAAGTGGGGTCAGCGCTCCGGGCTCGTCCTCCTGCTCCCCCACGGCCAGGAGGGCCAGGGGCCGGACCACTCCTCGGCACGCATCGAGCGCTACCTGCAGATGTGCGCCCAGGACAATATGTGGCTGGTCATGCCCTCGACTCCGGCCAACCACTTCCACATGCTGCGCGAGCAGGCCTACCGCCGTCCGCGCCGCCCGCTGGTGGTCTTCACCCCCAAGCAGCTGCTGCGTCTGAAGGCCGCCTCCAGCTCGGTGGAGGAGTTCACCACGGGCTCCTTCAAGCCGGTGATCGGCGAGGTGGACCCGGCGATCGCCTCAGGATCCGGCGTGACCCGCGTGCTCGTGTGCTCGGGCCGTGTCTACTACGACCTCCTGGCCGAGCGTTCCAAGCGCGGCGACTCCTCGGTGGCGATCGTGCGCCTGGAGCAGCCCTACCCGCTGCCCGAGGCCGAGCTGGCCCAGGCACTGGCGCCCTTCGCCGGCGCCCAGGTGTGCTGGGTCCAGGACGAGGCCGCCAACCAGGGCGTGTGGCCCTACCTCGGTCTGCACCTGCCGGAGGCGATGACCTCCGCCGGCGCGGTCCGGCTTGTCTCGCGTCCCGAGGCGGCTGCTCCCGCCGTCGGCACGGCCGGAGCCTACAAGCGCACCCAGGCCGAGCTCGTGGCCCGGGCCTTCGCTCGGGACTGAGCCTCCTGCCACCACGAGTGTGCAGGTGCGGGGGTGGGTGTGCAGCCCAGAGCTACACACCCACCCCCGCACCTGCACACTCGCGCACCAACTGGCGCCTGTCCGCCGTGTGATCGGGCGGACTGCGCCCTGTCGTTACCGCACCGCACACGCGCCAGGCGGTAGCGTCAGGCGCACAGGCAGGCGACAAGGAAGGACTCCCGTGGAGCAGACGCGGATCCACTTCATCGGCGACGAGCTCGTAGCCGGCTACGGCGACGCCCGTGCGCTGGGCTGGACCGGCCGCGTCATGGCTCGCACGCGCGGAGTTGACGCCACAGCCTTCACACTCGCCGTCCCCTCGGAGACGACGGCGCAGCTTGCCCACCGCTGGCACGAGGAGGTCGCCCGCCGCACGATCCACGGCGGGGTCAACCGCCTGGTCATCGGCGTGGGTGTGGCCGACGTCGTCGCTGGGGTCTCTCCGGCTCGTAGCCGCCTGGCACTGGCCAATATCCTGGACGCCGCCTCCAGCGAGCACCGGCCGTGCCTCGTGGTGGGTCCGCCGCCGCTGCCCGCCGTGGACCCGGACGCCACGGCCAAGCTCTCCCACGCGGTCAGCGAGGTCTGCAGCCGTCGCGGTATCCCCTTCGTCGAGACCTTCAACGCCCTGCGCAACCACGACCAGTGGGAGACGGACACGGCCAGCGCCGGCGGCACGCACCCCGGGCAGGCCGGCTACGGGCTCATGGCCTGGCTCGTGCTGCACCGTGGCTGGTACGAGTGGATGGGCGTGGCCGAGCCGACCGCCTAGGCCCTCCCCCTCCCACTCCCCCCCCCGGCGAGTGTGCAGGTAGGGGCGTGAGTGTGCACCTCTGGCCTGCACACTCACGCCCCTACCTGCACACTCGCGTGAGAGAGGTTCTCCCCACCTGCACACTCGCGCTCGGCTAGAGCCAGAGCTCCGCCGCGCTGGTCCCTAGCTCGAAGCCCGACGTCGTCCACAGCCTCTGCGCTCGCCTGACCAGCCGCGTGGCATCCCACAGCTCCTCCCACCCGAAACGATCGATGGCCCAGCCCTCACGTGCCAACCGCAGCTCACGCCGTTTCTCCTCTCGGAGGTCCTGCGGCGCGGTGATCTTGCCCAGCTCGTCAAACTCCCAGCCTCGCCGTGCCTGTTCATAACCAAGATCGAGGAAGTACTCGTGTCCGTCGACCTCCACCCGGCGTTGGCTGACCGGCGCCGGAAGCCCGGCGGCGCCAGCCGCCCATCTCAGCACGCTCTCACCCGGTGACTCGGCGAGAGGATCAGCCAGCGCGACCGCGGCCCTGGCCCGCCGGGTACCTCGCCGTCGTCCCTGACGCGCCACCATGCGCTCCAGCTCCTGGCGAGCCTCCTCGATCGACATCTCGCCGAAGGCGTAGCGACTGCGCCGGTCGGGGCGGCACACCACCCGCAGCGCAGAGTCAATGATCGGAAGCGCCCACCGCACCGTCATCAGTGGCGACGGCTCCGTGGTCAGGGACGACGGCGACTCCCAGTTCGTCAATGACGGGCAGGGGCGACCGTCTACTCCGAGGGGGCGGTCTCGATCGTCAACAACGGTGACGGGTCGGGGACCTACAGTGACGGCCGCCTGAGCGTTGACGTTGACGGGCAGGGGCTGGTACCTCGACCGACGGGACGACCTCCATCGAGCTTGACGGTGACGGATCGGGCACCTACACCGATGCGACGGTGTCGATCGTCAACAACGGCGACGGCTCCGCCACCTACTCCAACCTCGGCACGGGCCTGACGATCGTCAACGACGGTCAGGGCACCGCCCTGGTCTCCTCCGGGCAGCAGGGGTGGACCGTCCAGGCCGATCCGGTGCCGCCGGCGGCCTCGGCCGGACGCTTCCCCTCCATTGACGCAGCGCGTCCGGTGGAGTCTTGCGGCACGCTCATCTCCCTGTCGGACTCGGTGCTCTTCGACTTCGGGTCCCACCGGCTGCGCGGCGACGTCCAGGAGGTGCTCACCAGCCTGGCTGAGGTCCTTAATGGGCCTATTCTCTGTTTGTTGGCACTTTGTCTTGTGGGCCTGTGGGTCTGTAGGAGGGAAGTGCCTGGTGGGGCAGAGGAGAGGGTTTACCTCTGAGTATCGGCGTGATGTTGCGGGTCAGGTGATTGGTACTGGTTGCACGATTGCTTCGGTGGCTCGTGACCTGGGGCTGGGTGAGCAGATGGTGGGCCGGTGGGTCAAGGCGGAGCGTGAGCGTCGTGAGGCTGGGGCTGCTGGTGTGCCTGGTCCGAGGGAGCTTGCTGCTGAGAACGTCAGGTTACGCAGGCGGGTGCGTGAGCTGGAGATGGAGAACGAGTTCCTGGGGAAAGCCAGCGCCCTCGATGCTTCCAGGCGCCAGCAGCTTGGCGGTTCGATCTGATGGAGGCGGAGAAGGCCGGTTATCCGATTGCCTTGATGGCCAGGGTTCTTGGGGTCACTCGTGCTGGTTTCTATGCGTGGGGGGCTCGTGGTGCTCGTAGGCGGGCGCGGGCGGCAGGTCGTCGGGAGCTGGATCGGCTGGTGGCGTGGGAGCTTACTCGTTTCCAACCAGGCTTACGGTGCTGGCAGGATCACTGTCGCGCTGCGTCGCTCAGGGGCGCGGGTAGGGGTCAAGGCTGTGGCGGCCTCGATGAGGCGTCAGGGTTTGTCGGCGGCGAGCCCGTCAGCTCTGCCGGCCTGAGGGTGCGGAGCGGGAGATTGATGATCATGAGGACCGCTGTCGGCGTCAGTGGGACACGGGCGAGGTTGACAAGGTGTGGGTCACGGGCTTCACCTATCTGCGTTGCGGTCAGGGGTGGGTGTACCTGTGTACCGTGCGGGACGCTCACTCGCGGCGTGTGCTGGGGTGGGCGATGAGCAGTCGCGGGACACCGGCACGCTCGTCGCGGCCCTTGAGATGGCAAGGACGCGTCGAGGGCGCGTGCCTGGGGTCTGGTGCTGCATGCTGATCGTGGAGCCCAGCTCACTTCCCGAGAGCTCGCGGCCTATATGAGGGCCGCTGGTGCCACGTGTCGATGGGACGGACCGGGGTGTGCTGGGACAATGCCATGGCTGAGTCGTTCTGGGCGACCCTCAAGGTTGGGTACTTCTGCCGGCGTTCCTTCGCGACCCGCAGCCAGGTCTACCAAGGCGTGGGAGAGTGGATCGAGCGGTTCTACAACCGCCAGCGCATCCACACCGCACTCGGCGGCTACAGCCCTGTCGAGTACGAGCTGAAACAACAATCAACCTGGGCCGAAGCCGCCTAGGAAACCGTCAACAACGTGCGAACAAGCCCATACTTCCCTGCCCGGGCCCCAGCCCCGTTGAAACGCGCATCCCCCGATGAGTGCGTGCACACGCGATTGGTGAGTGCCCTAGCGCTCCCCTAGGGACCGTTCCAATCACCCAACCCACGCACCACCCCCCCACCGCATTTCCATCGCTTCAGGCCCGGAACAGTCGGTCCCCATCCCCGCCACACCCGAACCGACTGTCCAGCGCCTAAACCGACATCTCTAGGCGTCTCACCGGCCCCGGCCCACCGGTCCAAGGCCTCAAGCGACACTGCCAGGAAACCCACCAGCCCCCGCCCAGTCACCCTTGCCCTGCTGGGGGCGCGCCCGGCACAACGATGGCGGCCGGTCACCTTCTCGGTGACCGGCCGCCATCGTTGTTCTGGGTGCCGCAGCTACCCGGCTCAGGCGTTGGGACGCTTGCCGTGGTTCGCGCTGGACTTCGCACGGGAACGACGCTTACGACCGCGCTTGCTCATAGTGGCCTCCTCAAGTCTGGACTGCCCAACCGGGCACTAACCACGGACCATCCTCGCACACAGCGCGATACCGCCACCACCGCAGACCTCATGAGCCCGGTCACGCCCACGCCCACCGGGCGGCGCCGCGCGCGCCGGCCACCGGAGGGAGCCAGGCCCGCCGCAGCCGCCTCAGTCCTGGCTGTAGCGCACCGTGCTCCGATAGGTCGTCACCGTCCGCCCCTCGTGCGTGACCTGCTCGTAGCTCGTCGCCCGCATGACGGACAGGCGTCCCAGCACCCGGGCCCGCAGCTCAGCAGGCGCCTGCTCGGCGCAGCGCGACCGCAGAATCTCACGCAGGTGGACCTCGGCGTCAGCCACCCGCGAGCAGTGCTCGCAGGTCGCCACGTGCTCAGCCAGCCGGCTGCTCAGGTCCCCGTCGCACTCGTGGTCAAGGAAGGCCTCCAGGTGGGCACGAGCCTCGGAGCAGGAGCACCCTGGCTCCCCCGTTCCCTCAGGCGTCCCCGGCTTCATCGCGTTCGACATCAGCGCGCCCCCTCCGCGTCCGCAGCCTCATCCCGCAGGTACCCCAGCTCGCGGGCGTGGTCCGCCAGCAGGTCACGCAGCTGCCGGCGCCCGCGGTGCAGGCGGGACATGACGGTTCCGATTGGGGTGTCCATGATCTCGGCGATCTCCTTGTACGAGAAGCCCTCCACGTCCGCGAGGTAGACGGCCAGGCGCCGGTCCTCGCTCAGCTCCTGGAGCGCGGCCTTGATGTCGTCGTCAGGCAGGTCGTCCAGCGCGAGGTTCTCGGCGCTGGGCAGACCGACTGAGTCGTGGGAGGCGGCGCGGTGCAGCTGCCAGTCCTCCACGGCGTCGGCGTCCGACTGCAGCGGCTCACGCTGCTTCTTGCGGTAGGAGTTGATGAAGGTGTTGGTCAGGATTCGGTAGAGCCAGGCCTTGAGGTTGGTGCCCGGGCGGTACTGGTGGAAGGCCGCGAAGGCCTTGGCGTAGACGTCCTGGACCAGATCCTCAGCATCGGCGCCGTTGCGGGTCATCCGCAGGGCCGCGCCGTAGAGCTGGTCCAGATAGGGCAGCGCATCCGCCTCAAAGCGGGCGGCGCGCTCGGCCTCGGTCTCCGTGCTCGGGGCACGGTCGATCTGCTCACCCGGCTCGCCGTCGGGATCAATCAGCTCGTCCAGGTCGCGCTTGTCCAGGGACGCGGGCACGTCATCCGCCCCGGCGGCCTGGATCGTCTCGATCTCCCTCATCGCCCACGAGCCTAGCCCGCCGCCTGCCAGGATGCTGGCACGCGGCTGCCCGGCGGGTGCGATCGCGGTGGTACTGCTCATCGCTGCTCATAACGACGGCGGGGCCCACCTTGTTCCCATCCCCTCCTGGGTCGGCACGAGCCTGCGAAGGCTGGCACAGGCCGGCCAGGTGCGCGAGGATGAGCACATGGATCTTCTGCGTGCCTTCGCCCGCCCCATGCTCGCCGCCTCCTTCGTCATCGACGGCGTCGACGCCATCGCGCGCCCGCAGCGTCACGTCGAGAAGCTGGAGAAGGTCATGCCAACCTTCGAGAAGGCCGGCCTGCCGCCGTTGCTGACCTCGGACGCCACCATGCTCACGCGCGTGAGCGGCGCCGTCAGCGTCGTCGCCGGCCTCGGCCTGGCCACCGGCACCGCGCCACGCTCCTGCGCCGCGGTGCTCGCCGCCTTGAACCTTCCCCTCACCCTGGTCAACAACCCGGTGTGGACCGTGCGGAACAAGGCCCAGCGCAAGGAGACCCTGTCCGGGCTCATGCGCGGCGGCGCGGTGGGGGCCGGACTGCTGCTGGCCGCCGTCGACCGTGAGGGCAAGCCCTCCCTGGCCTGGCGCCGAGCCAACGCCCGCGCCCAGCGCGAGGCCATGGAGGCCGCCTACCTCTCCGCCGCCCAAGCCTGAGCGCCCCGGGCCACCCGCCCGGTCCCCAGCACCTGACGGCGAGGGCTGCCGGTTGAGGCAACCGGCAGCCCTCGCCGTGTCTGGGCCGTGTCACAAGCAGATGAACAACTAGGACCCAGGTCACACGCTAGGCTGACGGCGAGCGACACGACAACCAGCCGTCAGGAGATGCCATGAGTGAGCTGTCCGGCACCGAGGCCGACGTCATCTACACCTGGACCGACGAGGCGCCGATGCTGGCGACCCACTCCTTCCTTCCCATCGTGCGGGCCTTCGCGGGCTCGGCTGGCGTCAGCGTGGCCACCGCCGATATCTCCCTGGCCGGCCGGATCCTGGCCGCCTTCAACCTGGCCGACGACGACCTGGCCACCCTCGGAGCGCTGACCGCCTCCCCGTCAGCCACGATCGTCAAGCTGCCCAACATCTCGGCCTCCCTGCCCCAGCTCAAGGCCGCCATCGCCGAGCTCCAGGCTCAGGGCGTTGACCTGCCCGACTACCCGGACTCCCCCTCGACACCCGCCGAGCACGAGGCCCGCGAGCGCTACGACGCGGTCAAGGGGTCCGCCGTCAACCCGGTGCTGCGCGAGGGCAACTCCGACCGTCGGGCTCCGGCCGCGGTCAAGGCCTACGCCCGTTCCCACCCGCACTCGATGGGCGAGTGGAACCCCGGCTCGCGCACCCGCGTGGCCACCATGAGCTCGGGCGACTTCCGGCACAACGAGCGCTCCGTGGTCATTCCTGAGGCCGGGACCCTCCAGATCCGGCTGGTGCCTGCCGACGGCGCAGCCCCCCTCACGCTGCGCGAGTCACTTCCGGTCACGGCCGGGGAGATTGTGGACGCCACCTCGATGTCCGCCCGGGCCCTGGACACCTTCCTGGCCGAGCAGGTCCAGCAGGCCAAGTCCGAGGACGTGCTGCTCTCGGTGCACCTCAAGGCCACGATGATGAAGGTCTCCGACCCGCTCATCTTCGCTCATGCGGTGCGCGCCTGCCTGCCCGGGGTCTTCGCAACCTACGGCGAGGTCCTGGCCGAGGCAGGGCTTCGGGCGGAGGACGGGCTCGCCTCGATCCTGGCAGGACTGGAGAACCTGCCCCAGGGCGAGCAGATTCGCGCGGCCATCCAGGACGAGCTCGCATCCGGCCCGGCGCTGGCGATGGTGGACTCAGACCGCGGGGTGACGAACCTGCACGTGCCCAGCGACGTCATCATTGACGCCTCGATGCCGGCGATGATCCGGGCCGGCGGCAAGATGTGGAACGCCCAGGGCCGCACGCAGGACACCCTGGCCGTCATCCCCGACTCCTCCTACGCCGGCGTCTACCAGGCTGTCATCGAGGACTGCAAGGCCAACGGGGCGCTGGACCCCACGACCATGGGCTCGGTGCCCAACGTCGGGCTCATGGCGCGCAAGGCCGAGGAGTACGGCTCGCATGACAAGACCTTCCTCATTCCGGCTGCGGGCCGGGTCGAGGTCGTGGTCACCGACGGCGCCGGCGCACCGGCTGGCACCGTGCTGCTGTCCCACGACGTCGAGGCCGGAGACATCTGGCGGGCGTGCCAGACGCAGGACGCGCCGGTGCGCGACTGGGTCTCCCTGGCGGTGCGCCGGGCACGGGCCACAGGCGCCCCAGCCGTGTTCTGGCTGGATCCGCAGCGCGGTCACGACCGCGTGATCCAGGAGCTCGTGGAGCGCTACCTGGCGAAGGAGAACACCGAGGGCCTGGACATCCGGATCATGGATCCGGTGGCGGCCACGAGGCTGTCCTTGGAGCGGGCCCGCCGCGGTCTGGACACGATCTCGGTGACGGGAAACGTGCTACGTGACTACAACACCGATCTCTTTCCGATCCTGGAGGTGGGTACGAGCGCCAAGATGCTCTCTGTGGTGCCGCTGATGAACGGCGGTGGCCTGTATGAGACGGGCGCGGGCGGCTCAGCCCCCAAGCACGTGCGTCAGCTGCTGGAGGAGGACTACCTGCGGTGGGACTCCCTGGGGGAGTTCCTGGCGCTGGCCGAGGCGCTGCGGCACGTGGCCGAGGTGCGCGGCAACGCGCGGGCCACGGTGCTTGCTGACGCCCTGGACGCTGCGACGACGCGGCTGCTGGAGGAGGACCGCTCGCCGGCCCGCCGCCTGGGCCGCGTGGACAACCGCGGCTCGCACGCCTGGCTGGCGCTGTACTGGGCTGCCGAGCTGGCCGCCCAGACCGCGGACGCAGGCTTGGCTGAGCGATGGGCCCCGGTGTCCGAGCGCCTGGCGGCCGCCAACGAGGCGGTTCAGGCCGAGCTGGTGACGGTGCAGGGGCGGCCGGTGGAGATCGGCGGCTACTACCGACCGGACCAGGCCCTCACAGACGCCGCCATGCGCCCGAGTGCCACGCTCAACGCCATCATCGACGCGATCTAGGCGGCGCAAGGACATCCGCCCGCTACCCCTCCTCCTCTGCCGCTACCCTTCCACGCTGACCGCTACCCCGTCAGCACGCGCTACCGGGTGCGGGCGAGCCGGAGGGGTAGCGGATCTGCGTCAGGGGCAGCCAGGGCGTGGCAAGGGTGGCGAGCACACCTCCGATGACACACCTCATCACGACAAACAACACCACATCAGCTCAACCAGCACTGAAGAACCACAAGAACGCCCCCATTTCGCTGCCCACAGATCCCACACGGCCCACTAACAGCCCTCCCCTCCCGCGTCCTGCCTCGCCACCTCACCAGCCACAGCCTGGTCCGCCCCGCAGCAGCTCCCGCAAATCAGGACCTTTGTCCTTACATCACGTCGGCGATGATCCACGGGGGTCAAAGCATGTCGTTGATACCCTTTTCTTGTGCCTCAGTGTTTGAGGAACCGCGATCCGCAAGCCTGCCGTCCATCGCCTGCGACAATGCTCCTTGTGAACGACCCTGCCCGCACCTCCGTCGACGCTCCACCCAGGACCGCCAGCGCGCCAGGCGCCCCCTGGCCCGCGCCAGGCGCCCCAGGGCCGCTGGACGCCGTCGTGCCCCTACCCGGTTCCAAGTCGCTCACGGTCCGCGCCCTCCTGCTCGCCGCCCTGGCCAGCGAGCCGACCATCCTGACCGGTGTCCTGCGTTCACGGGACACCGACCTCATGCGCACCGCCCTGGAAGCTTTCGGCGCCCGCTTCGATCCCGTGGACGCCGACGCCACGACCCTGCACGTCATCCCCGCACCCGCGCCCCTGCGCGTGCGCAGACCCGCCACCGCGCCCGGCCAGGCCGCCGGGTCTGCGGCCACCTCGCCCTCCGGCGACCTTCCGGCCCCCGTCGCGCGCATCGACTGTGGCCTGGCCGGCACCGTCATGCGTTTTGTCCCGCCGCTGGCAGCCCTGGCGGATGCTCCCGTCCTCTTCGACGGCGACGACGGCGCCCGGCTGCGCCCGCTCAGTCCGCTGCTGGACTCACTGACCCAGCTCGGTGCCAGCCTGACCTACCTCGGCCGGGAAGGACACCTGCCCGTGGTCGTCTCCCCGGCCCCCGTCCGCCCGCATCCGGCGGCAACCGCACCCTTGGGGCAGGGACCGGCGGAGTCGAGTCCAGGAGTCCCCACCACATGCGTGAGCGTGGACGCCTCAGGCTCCTCCCAGTTCCTCTCGGCCCTCCTCCTGGTCGGCTCGCTGCTGCCCGGCGGCCTGAGCGTGACCCCCACCGGGGCGGTCCCCTCCCTGCCGCACGTGGCCATGACGGTGGCCAGCCTGCGGGAGCGCGGCCTCGCCGTCGTCGAGCCAGAGCCAGCAGCCGCCGAGGGCGAGCGAACCTGGCTGGTGCCGGCAGGCCGGCCCGCAGGCGGCCGGGTCGCTATCGAACCGGACCTGTCCAACGCCGGGCCTTTCCTTGCTGCCGCCCTGGTGGCCGGGGGGCGCGTGCGCGTTCCCGACTGGCCTGCTGAGACCACACAGGCCGGCGACGCCTGGCGGTCCCTGCTGCCGCGCCTGGGCGGCCAGGTCAGTGCCGAGCCTCAGCCCAACGGCTCCCTGGTGCTCACCGCCAGCGGCACGGGACGGCTGTGCGGGATCGACGCGGACCTGTCAGCCGTGGGAGAGCTCGCTCCGAGTGTGGCGGCCCTCGCGCTGCTGGCCAGTGCCCAGGGCCACGCCAGCCGCCTGCGAGGGATCGCGCACCTGCGGGGCCACGAGACCAACCGTTTGGAGGCACTCGTGACCGAGATGAGACGGGTGGAGGGCCGTGCTCGCCAGACCGAGGACGGTATCGAAATTGAGGCGCTGCCTGCCGGAGCCAGTCTGCACCCCGCCGAGCTGCATGCCTACGCCGACCACCGCATGGCGACCTTCGCCGCGCTCGTAGGCCTGGGGGTGCCGGGCACCACGCTGGATGACGTGGCCTGCACCTCCAAGACCCTGCCTGACTTCCCCGCGATGTGGTCCCGCCTGCTGACCGTGGGAGCAGGAACCTCACGCTTAGGCACCGGATCTCCCACGTCCCCGAGAGGAGAGGCCTGATGGCTCGCCGCGACATCGGCACCGACGACCCCCGCGTGCGCGTACGCCCTGGCAAGGGATCGCGTCCGCGCACCAAGCAGCGTCCCAACTATGACGACGCCGTGCGTGGCATGGTCACGCGTATCGACCGCGGCCACTACCGCATTCGCCTCACCGACCCCTCACTCACCCAGGACGGGTCGGGAGACATCACGGCGATGAAGGCCCGTGAGCTGGGCCGCGGCAAGGTGGTGGTCGGCGACGAGGTCTCCGTGGTCGGCGACGTCAGCGGCCGCAAGGACACCCTGGCCCGTATGGTGCGGGTCGAGGAGCGCGCCAGCCTGCTGCGCCGCAGCGCCGAGGACGGCGACGCAGCCGGGACGGAGAAGCCAGTCGTGGCCAATGCCGAGGTGCTCGTCATCGTCACGGCCGTGGCCGATCCCGAGCCGCGACCGCGCATGATCGACCGCTACCTCGTGGCCGCCTACGACGCCGGCATGGAGCCGCTGCTCGTGCTCACCAAGTCCGACCTGGCCGACGCCGGCCCGCTCCTGGCCCTGTACGAGCCACTGGGCGTGCGTACCTTCCCGACGTACCTGGATCCCTCCAGCCGCGCTGAGGCCACACGCGCTGCCGGTGACGGCGTGGCCGCGGTGCGCGAGGCGATCGCCGGGCGCACGGCGGTGTTCGTGGGGCACTCGGGGGTCGGCAAGTCCACACTCATCAACGCCCTGGTCCCCGGCGCCGACCGTGTCACCGGCCACGTCAACGAGGTCACTGGGCGGGGCCGCCACACCTCCACCAGCCTGCAGGCCCTGGAGCTTCCGGGCGGCGGCTGGGTCATTGACACGCCCGGTGTACGCTCCTTCGGCGTCTCACACGTCTCCAGCGCCGACGTTCTGCGTGGCTTCCCGGACCTGGCCGAGGTGGCCGCGGACTGCCCTCGCGGCTGCACCCACGCCGAGGGAGTGATCGACTGCGCCCTGGACGCGTGGGCCGCAGTGGGACCCGAGGGGATCAGACGCGCCCGCCTGGACTCCTTCCGCCGCCTCCTTGCCCCTTCCCTGGAGGCCGAGGACCCGGTCCCCACCACCCATCGCCACTGAAGGAGAGACATGCATCTTCGCCCCGCTACCCCGACCGACCTAGACGCGGTGGCTGGCCTGCTGACCTCGGTGTTCATCCAGGACCCGCTCATGAGCGCGATCGTGGCTCCTGCCCCCGATCCACGCGCGGCCCTGGACCACCTCCACCGCGTGGAGCTGGCCGATCACTACCTGTCCCCCGATCCGGATCGGTGCCTGGGCGCCCGGGTCGACCTCGCTGTCCAGGGCGAGGCCGGCAGCGAACGCGTCCTGGGCGCCATGCTGTGGGACCCGCCAGCCGACGGCGATCCTGCCGGACCGCTGGGACCTGGCGACGCCCTTCCTGAGGGTCTGGACCTGGACCTGCTGGGTGGGGCCTGGGACCTGGTCCTGCTCGACGGCGCCCAGTGCGATGCCCAGCGCCCCACCGAGCCGCACTGGTACGCCTACATGATCGCCGTCGCGCCCGAGGCTCGCGGCACCGGAACGGGTACCGCCCTGTTCCGTCACGGTCTGGAGCGAGTAGACGCTGACGGCCTGCCCGCCCACCTGGAGTCCACCACGCCAGCCTCCAAGCGCCTGTACCAGCGCCTGGGCTACCGCGAGGTCGCCGAGCTCTCCAGCCCGCCGCTGCCGACCTACTGGGCGATGACCCGTCCCGCCCACGGCGCCGGGCTGCATGACCACTCTTTTTCCCGTCCGCGGGCATAAAGTTTTCGCGTGCCTGTCCGTCAGCATTCTCGCCTGCCTCGCCCGTCCTGGGACGACCTGTCAACGAGGGCTGAACTGTCCACCGCTCATCTGCGTGTGCTGGAGACGGTCGAGACCGCTCACCGGCCCCTGCGCGCCGCCGAGGTCGCACAGATGCTGGGTCTGCACCACAACACCGTGCGAGAGCACCTCGAGGCCCTGGTCAGCGCCGGATTCGTCTCGGCTGCCGCCCAGCCCACCGGCCGGCGGGGCCGCCCCGCGCTGGCCTACACCGCCGTCGCCCCGGATCCAGGCGAGGTCCTGGACTCCTACCTCGCCCTCCTTGACGCCATCGCCCAGACCCTGGGAAGCGGCGAGGATGCCAGGCGCCTGGCCCACGAGATCGGGCGCCGCTGGGCCCACGAGGCCGCACTCGACGACGCCGCGAGCACCACGACCGACTCCGACTCCGCCCAGGCGGATCCCACTCAGCTCCTGCGCCGCCTGCTGCCGGCGCTCAGCCGCATGGGCTTTGCCCCCGACCCCAGCAAGGACACGCTCGTCCTGCGCGCCTGCCCCCTGGTGACGGGCACGAGGGTCCCCCACGAGATGGTCTGCCACATGCACGAGGGCTTCCTCAACGAGGCCCTGGCCGGCGTCGCGTCGCGCGATGAGCCGCAGGAGCCTGGCGAGCGCCCTCACCTGGAGCTCACTCCCCTGCTGCCTGACGGCTGCCACCTGCGCTGGCAGCGGGGGTAGGGCCTGCCCTAGACGGCCTCCAGGATCCCCTTGGCGCCCTTGTCCATGTCAGCGAAGACGTGGGTCACCATCGCATAGTGCCCAGCCGCAGGCACCACGGCCTCGACGAAGCCTCCCTGGGCGGGCTGCAGGGCCAGGGCCTGCGACCCGCCGTGCCAAGCGCGTCCGATCTCCTGCGGCCCGCCCAGGAGGTAGGTGCCCTCCGCAAAGACCGTGTCGAACTGCAGACCGACGACGTGGAAGGAGGTGGGCAGGCTGGGACCGGCGTCGAGCACCCACAGCCGTATGCGCTCTCCCGCACGAGCCTGCAAGGGCGCCAGGGCGTACTGGAAGGCCACCCCGTTGAAGCACACGAGGTCCGGCGTCTTGGCAGCGATCTTGTCCGTCATCGCCGTCGAGGTCGCGGTCTGTTCCTCCTGCTGGCCGCTGTCCAGACCGAGATAGGTCTCGGCCTGGATGAGCAGGTACTCGCGGTCTACCTCGGCCAAGCCATCGGGGTCGATGATGACGGCACCGTACATTCCCGAGGCCAGGTGCAGGCTCATGGGGGCGGTTGAGCAGTGGTAGAGCCAGATCCCTGAGTGCTGTGCCGTGAAGGTGTAGACCAGCGACTCTCCTGGTCCGATCGAGCGCATGGGCTTGTCCGGGGAGACGATCCCGGCGTGGAAGTCGATGGAGTGGCTCATGGTGCCCCGTTGACGAGCGTGACCTCGAAGGTGTCGCCCACCTTGCCGCGCAGGATGGGGCCCGGCGCGGTGCCGTTGTAGGTCCAGCGCGTCTGGTAGACCCCTGCTCCCACGTAGGCCTGCTCGACCTCAGTGACGGTGAAGGTCACGCGGTGCACGCTGTCGTGAGAAGACGGGACCAGGGCAGCCTCGTAGGGAGCAAAGCCCTCGGGAAGCGGTGCCTGGAGGTCGACGGTGGGGCTCACCTGCGCGCCGTGGTCCTCGTGGTCCGCGGGCGCGTCCGTCCCGGAGGCAGCGGCCCCGACAACCACCTGCATCACCATGCCCTGGGCGCGGTGCCCGGCGATCGAGCACCAGCCCTGGAGGGGGCCGGTGACGAGGCCGACCTCCAGCCGGGCGCTGCCCCCGGCTGAGACCCGACCGGTGGTGGCGCCGGTGTCCAGGACCAGGTCGTGGACCTGGTCGGAGGTGTTGTCCAGGGTGATCACGAGCCGGTCTCCGGCCTGGACCTGGACGGTGTCCGGGACGAATCGCATGCCCTCCACCCGCAGCGTGGTCTCAACGGTCCGGCCAGTAGCGGCGACGACGTCGCGGGTCCCGCGGTCCCCTGACCACTGACGCCAGGTGGACGCGGCGGCGCCTGCCACGACGGCAGCCCCGGTGCTGACCAGACCGAGCAGCACCCCGCGCCGGCCCGCTCCAACGCCAGTCTGCCCTCCTGCCGCACGCTCATCACGTGCGCTCCCCTTGCCTCTGGCCACGGCCGGGGCGGTTCCCGCGGTGACCTCGCGGCGAGAGGTAGCAGCAACAGGGCCGGTGGCGTCCTGCGAATCAGACGGACTGGTGGTCTCAGGCACGGCGAGGCTCCTTTTCACGTGGGGACAGGGCACCAACGGGTAGATGGGCGGCGCCTGGGGCGAGCGCCGGCGGGCCGACGGTGAGGCTGGTGGCTACGACGTCGTCGTCCCCGCGGCGGGTGCGGCGGACCAGCTCCCGCGCGCTCAGCCCCATCCCCACCACGACGTAGGCCGCCACCGCGCCGGCGAGCAGGGCGCCCGCCATACGGACGGTCCAGGGCAAGGGCGTGGCCACCGCGAGCGCGAGACCCGCGTTGGTCGCCGTGACCCGGTAGGCGGCGGCGCGGTCCATGACACGGTTGGTCAACCGGGTCGTCGCCGGTCCTCCACCCAGCATGACGGGGGTGAGATAGCTCAACGCCGCTCCCAGGACCTGGAGGGCGAATCCTGCTGCCAGCGGCACGCGCAGGAGGTGGATGACCTCGCGGGCCTGGTCCAGGTTCGGCGCCGTGGTCACGCCCAGGCCCATCCACACCACGCAGCCCAGGAACCAGGCGACTGCGGCCGCGGATGAGGCAGTGGAGAAGGAGGTGGGTGGCACGCGACGGGCCGTGCGCCAGGCTGGCACGAGGACGCCGCCGGCCCCGGCCAGGTAGACCAGGGTCCCGAGCCCAGCAGCCGGCTGCCACAGGCCCGAGCAGGCGACCATCACGGTCCCGCCGACCAGCGCCGGCAGGCCTCGGCTCGTCCAGGTGGGGGCACAGGGCTCCATCTTGGTGCGCAGCATGGTGGGCCACAGCACGGTGAGGGTGCCCAGCACCGTGGTTCCCACAAAGCCGAGCAGCATGGTGGTGGTGTGGGCCAGGTAGAAGACGTCAGACAAGCGTGCCCAGCCACGCTCCGCGGCCCAGCTGGTGAGGTAGCCGAGCACCGCCCCGATGGCAAGCAGGATCAGGGCCAGGGCGTAGTGGACCGCCAGCCCTGCCAGGCGCGGGGCGACGGCGCGGTGGTACTGGACCGCGATCGCGACCGCTCCGGCTAGGGCCGCGGCTGTCACGAGGCTCATCCCGGCCATCGCGAGCACCTGGTGGTGGGAGGTGATGCCGACCAGGACCGCGAGCGTTCCCAGGCCGTGTACCGCCAGACGCAGGTCCACCAGCGCCGCGCCTCCCAGCGCCGGGCGGTGCAGGAGGGTGTCAGCGAAGTGGGCCGACCACACGGTGATGGCTGAGCCGATCCCGCCCAGCAGCAGGGTGTGCAGCGCTATCCACTGTCCCCAGGCTGCCAGCGGGCCGGCCAGGATGAGGACGGCGAGCACTCCGGCCACGATCACCCAGGCCAGGACGACTCCGTTGCGCCGCACCTGTTCGCGGCGCCGGTGCCCACGGCGGCCACGTGCCGCCTGGAGCGGTGAGAGCGTCACCCTGCCCGCCGTGGCGCCCCCGCCCTGGGACGAGGATCCGACGCCGAGCGGTCCGGCCCTCAGCGCGATCAGGGCCGAGGTGACCAGGAAGACGAGGACAGCCAGGACCCCCATGATCCCCCCGGCCTGCCAGGCGCGGACCTGCTCGCTGACCAGTCCGGCTACACGGACCACCAGGCTCAGGTGCAGCAGGACAAGGGGGAGCCACATGATCCTGCGGTAGGGCAGCTGCCGGTGCAGGAGAGCCGGCAGGATCGTGGGAGCGTGGGCGAGGACCATCGAGAAGGCGAAGCCGAGCGAGAGGGCGTGGATGATGATCTCGTAGGCAGCCCCGCTTCCCTGGGTCCAGGCGGTCAGCGTCCAGGCGAGACCGCCCACGGCGAGCCAGAGGTATCCGGCCATCATGCAGGCGGCCGCCAGACGCACTCCCCCGGTTGCGCGGACGGTGCGTCGGGCGACGTCGTACCAGGCCATGACGACGCCGAGCCCCAGCAGCGCGGGGCCGCTGGCGAGCCTGCCCGTCCCGGTGACAGGCAGCGCGCACGCCCCTAGCAGCGCGATCACGGCCAGAGCGCGCACGACGGCCTCAACCACAGGACCGAGAAAGGCGACCCGCGCCAGCTCCAGACGCTCACCGACCACGGTCAGGACCGGGAAGAGCAGCCACAGCGGGACTGCGGCCACGACGTCGTGGCCTGCGAGCCAGGTGAGGTTGCCCAGGACCAGCGCCACCGCGCCCAGGGACTCCACGTCCAGGGCGACTGAGACGGCTCGGCGGTAGACGCAGGCGTAGACCGTGAGCAGGACGAGGCCGGAGACAAGGACCATGCCCTGTCCCAGGACCTGTGGCGCCCCGGCGACCAGCGCCAGACAGCCGCCGGCGCTCAGCGCCGGTGCGGCCAGGGCCCAGCGCGCACGTGCGGCCACCGCGCGTTCCAGGCTGATGAGCGTGCCGAGAAAGCCCACTTCCATGAGCGGGCCGTGCAGCGCAGCCAGGCGTGCGGTCAACGTCCCAGCCACAGGTGCCCCTGTCCCCAGGCGCAGCAGCGCAGCGTCCAGGCCGCTGAGCACGCACGCCGCAGCCAGGACGAGCAGCGCGAGTCGCGGCAGCACCTTGTTTTTCACAAGGCAAACCGTAATAAAATCAGTTCCGTGCGGCAACGACGCACGGCTCACAGCTGCCGTATGCCGCTGTGAGCCGCAACCTACCCAGACAGGAAGAGGGAAGCAGCATGAGCGACGCTCCCACAACCATCCCGGTCCAGGACGTCTCCCCCTCGCAGGCCCACGGCGGGTGCGGCTGCGGATGCGGCCACGAGTCCGAGCGGCTCACGCTGGACGCACGTGCGATTCCTCACCGGCTGCGGCACGCCGCCGTCATCGGAGCCGCCTCCAGCCTCACGGTGGGCGAAGGCTTCGACCTCGTCGCCCCGCACGTACCAACCCCACTGCTCAACCAGATCGACCAGCTCCCCTTCACCTTCCGTCACAGCGTGATCGAGACCTCAGAGGGCTTCGCGCGGGTCGAGATCCTGCGCACCGCCTGAGCCTTAAGGCCCGCTACCATCGATCTATGACCTGCTTGGCCGACCTGACGTCTGTGTCCGGTGCGCCCGTGGCGGTCCCCGACGTGCTCGTGGACCGCCACGGGCGCACCGTGCGTGATCTGCGACTGTCGGTAACCGACCGCTGCAACCTGCGCTGCACCTACTGCATGCCCGCCGAGGGCCTGGAATGGCTGCCCACGCCGTCCCTACTCACTACCCAGGAGATTGCGCGCCTGGCCCGGATCGGGGTGGAGCGCCTGGGGATCGAGCGCATCCGGCTGACCGGAGGCGAGCCGCTGATGCGCAAGGACCTGGAGGAGATCGTCGCCTCAGTCTCCACGCTGCGCTCGGCTCGCACCGGGACCAAGCCGGACATCGGGATCACCACCAACGGTCTCGGCCTGGACAAGCGGGCCGCCCGCCTGCGTGCGGCCGGCCTGGACCGGGTCAACGTCTCCATCGACACCCTGGACCCCCGGGAGTACAGCCTGGCCACGCGCCGCGACCGCCTGGAGGACGTCCTGCGCGGAGTGGCCGGTGCCGAGGCCGCCGGCCTGGCACCCATCAAGGTCAACGCCGTGGCCATGCCGGGCACGCTGGACCGCAGGGCCGCCCGCCTGCTGGCCGAGTGCCTGCGCCGGGGCTGGCAGCTGCGCTTCATCGAGCACATGCCACTGGGGCCGCGTGAGTCCTGGCGCCCCGAGCAGGTCGTGGGGCAGGAGGAGATCCTCCAGGTCCTCACCCAGGCAGGCTTCACCCTGCGCCAGGCCGGGCGCGCCGACCGCCGCCCCGCCGCCCTGTGGCACGTCAAGGCCGGCCGCCTGGACCCTCGGGCGCTGTCCTCCCACGAGGGGGCGGGCGCCTACCCGGCAGGAAGCGTCGGGATCATCTCCTCAGTCACCGCCCCCTTCTGCCACGACTGCGACCGCACCAGGGTCACGGCCGACGGCCGGCTCATGACCTGCCTGTTCTCCTCCACCGAGACGGACCTGCGCACGCCGATGCGCCAGGGCGCCACGGACGAGGACCTCATTCGTCTCTGGGCCGGGGCGACCTGGGCCAAGCCGCTGGCTCACGGCAGTGACGAGCCCTGGGCGGTTCCGGACGGCTTCACCAGGCCCGCCCGCACCATGTCCGCCATCGGCGGCTGAGGGCGCCTGCGCCACTCCCGCACCGCCAGTCCCGTCGACACCACGCCATCCCGAGGAGGTCACCCGCCTATGAGCGATCCCGTCCACGACACCATCAGCCTGGAGGTCCACTACTTCGCCGCCGCGACCGAGGCAGCCGGCCGCGCCCAGGAGCGGATCGAGGTGCCCAGCGGCACCACTCTCGCCGCGCTACGCGAGCAGCTGGCCGGACGAGGCCTGGCCATGGCCAAGGTCATCGCCGTCTCCAGCTACCTCGTCAACTCCCTGTCCACGCCCGCGGACTCGCTCACGGCGCTCGCCGACGGCGACCGCATTGACGTCCTGCCGCCCTTTGCCGGCGGCTGAGGTGCCTGGCCGGCCACCGCGCTCAGGCGATATTGGACCATTCCCGTGTGCCGTCATCGAAGAGCTGGTGCTTCCACACCGGCATACGCTTCTTGACCTCCTCCACCAGGTCACGCACGGCGTCGAAGGCCGGCGCGCGGTGGTCCGCGCTCACCGCCACCCCCAGCGCCGTCTGGCCGATCTCCAGGTCCCCGACCCGGTGGACGACGGCGATCGCCCGCAGGCCCGGGCGGCAGGCGACCTCGGCAGCGATCTGGGCGACCACGTTGCCAGCGGTGGGGTGGGCGGAGTAGGCGATCCCACGCACCCCACGTCCGCCGTCGTGGTCTCGCACCATCCCGTCAAAGGTGACGACGGCTCCCGCACCGCGGTCCTCGACGCTGGCGGCGAGCTGCGCCACGCTCACCGGGGCCTCGGTCACCTCAGCGCGCACCACGCGCGCCGCCTGGCCCGCAGCCCCGGCTCCGCCCGCCTGCGCAGCTGGCATGCTCTCCATCGATCCTCCGTAGGTCCTCGGTCCTGGGCGCAGGCTGGGTGCCCGTCGCGGCGACGACGGTACACGGGATCCGTCCTCCCCGCTCACCCCCCCACCGCACGCCCGCCTCGGCTCGGCGATCCGCCCGCCCGCGCGGCATGATGGACCTCAGTCCCACACCACCACAGGAGGAGCCGTGCCACAGATGATTCCCGTCGAGGACTACGTCGCCAAGGTCCTGGCTCCTCTACGCCCCCTGGCCAGCGTGGAGCTACCCCTGGCGCAGGCCCACGGCCTGGTCCTGGCTGAGGACGTCACCGCGGCCCTGCCCGTCCCTCCCTGGACGAATTCGGCCATGGACGGCTACGCGCTGCGGGCCGCGGACACAGCCGGTGCCACCACGAGCACGCCCGTCATGCTGGCGGTGACCGGAGACGTCCCGGCCGGCGCGGTCCCACCCGCCCTCCAGGCAGGCACCGCCATGCGCATCATGACCGGCGCCATGCTGCCCGAGGGCGCCGATGCCGTGGTCAAGGTGGAGGACACCGATCAGCAGGCCGGTCACCACCCGCTTCCCTCCCAGGTCGCGATCAGGGCCGAGGCCTGCGTAGGGCTGTCCGTCCGCACGGCCGGTGAGGACGTCGCCGTCGGCGACCCGGTCCTTGGCGCCGGCACTCTCCTGTCAGCCACGGCGATCTCGGCCCTGGCCTCGGTGGGGCGCTCCCGGGTGCGGGTCCTGCCCCGGGTGAGGGTCGCCGTCGTCTCCACCGGCTCCGAGCTCGTCGAGCCCGAGGACACGCTGCGCCCCGGCACCATCCCGGACTCCAACAGCCTGCTGCTGGCCGGGCTGGTGGAGGAGGCCGGAGGCCGGGTCACCTTCACCGCTCGCGCCGCAGACACGGTGGAGTCCTTGGAGACGGTGCTGGCTGAGGCGGCCGGCCAGGCGGACCTCGTGCTGACCTCCGGGGGCGTGTCCGCCGGCGCCTTCGACCCCCTCAAGATGCTCGGCCAGGCAGACCCGGGCCGGCTGCGCGCCCTGGCCGGCGCGGAGCTGTCCTTCGCCAAGGTCGCCATGCAGCCGGGCAAGCCGCAGGGTCACGGCACCCTGCACACCCGGCAGGACGCGCAGGCAGGCCCGGGCCGCGAGGTGCCGATCCTCATGCTCCCGGGCAACCCGGTCAGCGTCCTGGTCTCCTTCACCCTCATCGTCGTCCCGGCGCTGGCTCGCCTGGGCGGCTTCGACGGCGTCGCCACCAGCTGCGACGCCGACCCCGCCACCCGCCCGGTCACGCCTGCGCTCGCCCGGGCAGCCACCGCCTGGCGCAGCCCTGCCGGACGCCGCCAGCACCTGGCTGTGCGTGCCGTGAGCGCCCCGCAGGCCGCTGCGGGCCAGGAGGCCAGCCCGGTTTCCTGCGACCCCACGAGCCAGCCGCTGTGGGTCGCTCCGGCCCACCACCTCGGCTCAGGCTCACACCTCGTGGCCTCCCTGGCCCGCGCCGAGGCCCTGGCCGTGGTCCCGGCCGAGGCCGAGGGCGTGAGCCAGGGTGATCAGGTCCGTCTCCTCGCCCTGTCAGCCCCGCCCGTGCCCGGCGCAGGCCGTCTGCCGTCCTGCGGCCAGTAGCAGCCGCCGTCTCCATCTGTCAGCCCTCACTCGATCCAAGGAGTACCCTTGTCCCCCTCTCCGATCCGCCTGACCCACCTGGACCACGCCGGAGCCGCCTACATGGTGGACGTCACCGCCAAGCAGCCCACCGTGCGCACCGCCAGCGCGAGCGCCTTCGTCAGCTGCTCGCCCGCGATCGTGGCCGCGCTGCGGGACGGAACCGTGCCCAAGGGGGACGTACTTGCCGTCGCCAGGGTCTCCGGCATCGCCGCGGCGAAGAAGGTCCCTGACCTGCTCCCCCTGGCGCACGTCATCGGCGTCCACGGCTGTCAGGTGGACCTGGAGATTGAGGACGAGGGCGTGCGTATCGAGACCACCGTGCGCACTGCTGACCGCACAGGTGTGGAGATGGAGGCCCTGACCGCTGCGACCGTGGCGGGGCTGGCCATCGTGGACATGGTCAAGGGCGTGGACCGGGCCGTGGCGCTGCGCGAGGCCAAGGTGACGGCGAAGTCCGGCGGGCGCTCGGGCGACTGGGTGCGCCCGGCCGACGGCGAGGATCCCGCAGGCCTCTAGCGAGCCGCATCCCGAGGAGCACCATGAGCCACCAGGCCCCTCCGCCCACACCCTGTCCCGTCTTCGACGTCGTCGTCCTGGCAGGCGGCACCGGTCGCCGGCTGGGCGGGGTCTCCAAGCCCGACGTCCTCGCCCGCGGCCGCCGCCTGCTCGACCACGTCCTGGACGGGCTAGGCCAGCTTCGCGCCCAGGGTCCTGGCGGGCCTGGGCGGGTGGTCGTCGTCGCGCCGGAGCAGGTGAGCCTGCCGGCCGGCGTGCTGCGCGCGCTGGAGGACCCGCCACTGGGCGGACCGGTGGCCGGCATCGCTGCCGGCGTGCTGACCCTGGCGACCGATGCCGAGGCTGGTGAGGGCCAGCCGGCCGAGGCCACGGCGCTGCTGGCCTGCGACGCTCCGCAGGCCTGGCGTGCGCTGCCCGTCCTGGCAGCACGGTTGAAGGCGGCCCTGGCGGAGGGCCGGGCCTGTGACGGCGTGGTCGGCGTGCAGCCGCAGGACGACTCAGGCCGTCACGTCCAGCACCTGGTTGGCATCTACCGCACAGAGGCCTTGCGCGCGCTCGTGGCGCCGGGCGGAGTGGGCCTGAGGGACGTCTCGGTGCACCGGACCTTGGGACGCCTGAACCTGGGCTACGTGGACCTGGCCCAGGAAGCGGGCCTGGACCAGGCGGCGCAGGACCTGGACACCTGGGAGCAGGTGCGCCAGTGGGAGCGCGAGGGGCGGTAGGGCCCGGCGCCCACGGCGCCGAGGCTTCTTAGTGGTCCCCGCCGCCTAGCTGCTCCAGCACGTGGGGCACCAGAGGACCGATCACGGTGACCGCGTCCTTGACGCCGCCTCGCGAGCCCGGGGCGTTGACCACGAGCGCGCCGTCCGCGCCCCGTCCTGTGACCCCGATGAGCCCACGCGACAGCCCCGCCAGAGGGGTCTTGCTCAGCCCGTAGTCACGCACCTGCGCCTCCAGGCCCTCCAGGCGGGTCTGAAGCAGAGGCGCCGTCGCCTCGGGAGTCAGGTCCATGGGGGTCACGCCCGTGCCACCGGTGGTGAGCACCACCCGCGCCCCCTCAGCCACGGCCTCGCTCACGGCTCGGCGGATGGCGGCGACGTCGTCGGGCACCACGCGCACCCGCTCAACCTGGACCCCGTAGCCAGCCAGCAGCCGCTGCGCCAGCGGTCCGGACAGGTCCTCACGGCGACCCGCAGCGCAGCGGTCCGACACCGTGATGACGGCTCCACGCACCGGGGTGTCCAGCGTCTTGAGCGCCTTCTGGACAACCTCCGCCGCCTCGGGCTGCTCCTCCCCCGCGGCAGCAGCCTGCCGTGGCAGACGAGGCTCGTGAGCAGTCGGTGGGGCAGCGTGCGTCATGGCCCCACCGTAGCGACCCTGACCGGGTTTGCCCAGACGATTTATTTAGAGCATTCGATCATTACTATTTTGGGGATGACCGTAAAAAATACGGGCGCCTCCATCCTTGCAATCCCAAGGCTCTTCCGCATCTGTCGCGGGGTGCGCCGTCTCCACCGATCATGGTAGGTGACCGCTGCCGCCCCGCCGGATCCCGAGATAGGACCACCATGAGCAACGCCGCCTCCCGGCCCTCACCGGCCCCAGATGCCGCCTCCCACCCGACCGCCCTGGGCACCAGTGGACGTGTCCTGGCGGGCTGGGACCCTGAGGACCCGGCTCACTGGGACAAGGCCATTGCCTGGCGCACCCTGGCGATCTCCACCTTCTCCATGGTCATCGCCTTCTGCGTCTTCTTCCTTGTCTCAGCCATCGCACCCAAGCTGCGCCTCATCGGCTTCGACCTGACCCCGGGCCAGCTCTACTGGCTCACCGCCATGCCAGGCCTGTCTGGCGGGCTCATCCGTCTGGTCTACATGTTCCTGCCTCCGATCTTGGGCACACGCAAGCTGGTGGGCATCTCCTCACTGCTCTACGTCATCCCCATGCTCGGCTGGTTCTTCGCCGTCCAGGACACCTCCACCCCCTACGCTGTCCTGCTGGTGCTGTCCTTCATGTGCGGCATCGGCGGCGGCACCTTCTCCGGCTACATGCCCTCCACCGGCTACTTCTTCCCCAAGCGCCTGTCCGGCACCGCCCTCAACCTCCAAGCCGGCATCGGCAACCTCGGCATGTCCCTCATCCAGCTCGCCGGCCCCTGGCTCATGGGCTTCGGGCTGCTGGGCATCACCTTCATCGCCCCACAGCGTCAGGCCGACGACACCGCGATCTTCGTCCACAACGCCGCGATCTTCTTTGTCCCCTGGGCGCTGGCCGCCGCGGCGCTCGCCTTCACCCTGCTCAAGGACGTCCCCGTCACGGCCAACATCCGCGCCCAGCTGTCCTTTTTCTCCAACCCGAACACGTGGTACATGACGATGCTCTACGTCCTGACCTTCGGGCTCTTCTCCGGCTTCGCCGCGCAGTTCGGCCTGCTGGTCAACAACACCTTCGGAGCCTCCTCGCCCTTGGCCGAGCAGGGCTTTGACAACCTGCCGCTAGGCGCCACCTACGCCTTCCTCGGCCCACTGATCGGCTCAGTGGTACGCATGGCCTGGGGCCCGCTGTGCGACCGCTTCTCCGGAGGGCTGTGGACCTTCATCTCCGCGCTCGGCATGGCGGTCACGCTGGCCTGGGCCTCGCTCTACATGCACCCTGACTCCCCCGCGGAGTTCACACCCTTCCTGTGGGCCATGCTGGCCATGTTCTTCTTCGCCGGCATCGGCAACGCCGGCACCTTCAAGCAGATGCCCATGATCATGCCCCGCCTCCAGGCCGGCGGCGCAATCGGCTTCACCGCAGCAATCGCCTGCTTCGGCCCCTTCTTCGTCGGCGTGGCGCTGTCCGCCCTGGACGCCGGAACCTGGCTGGCCCTCTGCGCCGCCTACTCCGCCGTGTGCGCCGTCGTGTGCTGGATCCGCTACGCCCGCCCCGGCGCCCCCTTCCGCGGCTGAGGCCCAGCGCCGAGCCTCAGCCGCCCACCGACCTCACCGTCCCCGCCTCAAGGAGCAGCGATGACCGACTCCCCCTCCTCCCAGCCCGTGGTCCCCGGACCTGAGACCCCCGTGCAGTCCGTGCCCGGGCTGTTCGCGCTCGGTTCCTATCTGCGCCGAGGCAAGCCCTCAAAGGACGCACGCCGCCTGTTCCTGGAGGGCGGCCGCGAGGCGGACACCTTCTACCGCCGGCGCTGGAGCCACGACAAGATGGTCCACTCCACCCACGGGGTCAACTGCACCGGCTCATGCGCCTGGGAGGTCTACGTGACCGACGGCGTCATCACCTGGGAGAAGCAGGTCACCGACTACCCCACCACCGGACCGGACATGCCCGAGTACGAGCCCCGTGGCTGCCCGCGCGGGGCGTCCTTCTCCTGGTACACCTACTCCCCCACGCGCATCCGCTACCCCTACGTCCGCTCGGTGCTGCTGGACGCCTTCCGCGCCGCGCGCCAGCGTCTGGGCGGCGACGCCGTGGCCGCCTGGGCCGAGGTCACCAGTGACCCGGTCACCTCCCGCGCCTACAAGTCCGCCCGCGGCAAGGGAGGGATGGTGCGCGTGGGTTGGGACGAGGCCATGGACATCATCGCCGCGGCCTACGTCCACACCATTCGCACCTGGGGCCCGGACCGCTGCGCCGGCTTCTCCGTCATCCCAGCCATGTCCATGCTCTCCTACGGTGCCGGCGCGCGCTTCCACGAGCTCATCGGCGCCACCATGCTCTCCTTCTACGACTGGTACGCCGACCTGCCCCCTGCCTCCCCGCAGGTCTTCGGGGACCAGACCGACGTGCCCGAGGCCGGGGACTGGTACAACTCCCAGTACCTCATCATGTGGGGCTCCAACCTGCCGCTCACCCGTACCCCCGACGCCCACTTCATGACCGAGGCGCGCTACCACGGCCAGAAGGTCGTCGCGGTCTCCCCCGACTACGCCGACAACACTAAGTTCGCCGACCAGTGGCTGCGAGTGGCGCCGGGCACCGACGGGGCACTGGGCATGGCCATGGGCCACGTCATCCTCTCCGAGTTCCACGTCGGCCAGGGCGAGCCCTTCTTCCTGGACTACATGCGCCGTCACACCGACTCCCCCTTCCTCATCGACCTGGAGGCCCGCGACGACGGCGCTTACGTCCCTGGCCGATTCCTCACCGCCGACTGCGTGCCCGGCTCAGCAGCCGAGGACGCCACCCGCAACGAGTTCCGCCCGCTGGTGTGGGACCGCGAGCGCGGACCGGCTGATCCCGGTGGAACCCTGGCCGACCGCTTCACCCCGCAGGGCGAGGGCCGGTGGAACCTCCTCATGGAGGGCGTGGATCCGGTCATGAGCATGATGGAGCTGTCCGAGCCCGGCGCGGCCGACGGCGTCGTCGAGGCCGTCGAGGTGCTGCTGCCGCGCTTTGACCTGCCCAGCTCAGCCACCCCCACCGGGAGCGTGGGCGGCGGCATCCTGCGCCGCGGCGTACCGGCCACACGCCTGGCTGACGGGCGAATGGTGACCACCGTCTACGACCTCCTGCTGGCCAACTACGCCGTCAAGCGGGAGGGCCTGCCGGGCCAGTGGCCTGCGGACTACCAGGACGCCACGGTGCCAGGCACCCCGGCCTGGGCGAGCGAGCTGACGGGCGTGTCCGGACCGGCCATGATCCGAGTGGCCCGGGAGTTCGCGCGCAACTCCATCGAGTCCGGCGGCCGCTCCCAGATCGTCATGGGCGCGGGGATCAACCACTACTACCACGCCGATGAGATCTACCGCACGATCCTGGCGCTGACCTCGATGTGCGCCACCCAGGGGGTCAACGGCGGCGGCTGGGCCCACTACGTGGGTCAGGAGAAGGTCCGTCCCATCGCCGGCTGGTCCCAGTTCGCCTTCGCCCTGGACTGGGTGCGCCCGGCCCGGCAGATGATCTCCACGGGCTTCTGGTACCTGACCACCGACCAGTGGCGCTATGACGCCACCCCGGCCGAGCGCCTGGCCTCACCACTGGGGGCCGGGAGCCTGGCCGGCAAGACCACCGCGGACACGATGGTGGAGTCCATGAAGCGCGGGTGGACCCCCTCCTACCCCACCTTCAACCGCAGTCCTCTGCTCCTGGGCCAGCAGGCCAGGCAGGCCGGGATGGACCCGGCGGACTACGTCGTCGACCAGCTTGAGCGCGGCGAGCTGCGCTTTGCCTGCGAGGACCCGGACGCCGAGGAGAACTTCCCGCGGATCCTGGCCTCGTGGCGCACCAACCTGCTGGGGTCCTCGGCCAAGGGCACGGAGTTCTTCCTGCGTCACATGGTGGGCGCTGACAATGACGTCCAGGCCACCGAGACCCCGCAGGGCAGGCGTCCGGTCTCCATGACCTGGCGGGACCAGGCCCCGCAGGGCAAGCTCGACCTCATGTGGACCGCGGACTTCCGCACAACCTCCACCACCCTGCACTCCGACGTCGTCCTGCCGGCGGCGACCTGGTACGAGAAGTACGACCTGTCCACCACGGACATGCACCCCTTCATCCACTCCTTCAACGAGGCGATCACCCCGCCGTGGCAGGCGCGTACCGACTTCGCGATCTACCAGCAGCTGGCAGGCATGATCGCCCAGTGGGCACCGAAGTACCTGGGCACGCAGACCGACGTCGTCGCCGCCCCGCTGACCCACGACACCCCGGACGCGATGACCATGGCCCACGGGGACGTGTCCCACCTGCCCCACCAGTGGGTGCCCGGGGTGACCATGCCCAAGCTCATCGCGGTCGAGCGTGACTACACCCAGCTGCTCAACAAGTTCAACACGATCGGGCCGCTGGTGGAGTCCCCCGGCATCCCCACCAAGGGGATCATGCTGGTGCCGGACAAGGAGATCGAGGCGCTGCGCCGCGCCCACGGCACGGGCGAGGGCGCTGGGAAGGCACGTCCGCTCATTGACACCCCGATCAAGGCCGGCGACGCCGTCATGCACATGTCCGGAGCCACCAACGGGCGCCTGGCCACACAGGGATGGCAGACCCTCTCCCGCCGCACGGGCACGCAGCTGGCGAGCCTGAGCCAGGAGGAGGCCGGCAAGCAGGTCACCTTCGCCCAGACGCAGAGCCGCCCCCAGCCCGTCATCACCACACCCGAGTGGTCAGGCTCGGAGCACGGCGGACGGCGTTACAGCGCCTTCGTGGTCAACGTCGAGCACGCCAAGCCCTGGCACACGCTGACCGGGCGGATGCACTACTACCTCGATCACGACTGGATGCGGGACATGGGCGAGGCCCTGCCCACCTTCCGCCCACCGTTGGACTTCACCACCCTCTACGGAGAGCAGTCGCCGGGCACGGTCAGCTCCGCACAGTCGGGCCAGGCGCAGGTGGCCGTGCGGTACATCACTGCACACAACAAGTGGGCCATCCACTCCCAGTACTACGACAACCTCCACATGCTCACCCTGGGGCGTGGGGGCCAGACGATCTGGATGAGCCCGCAGGACGCCGAGACCATCGGCGTCAGGGACAACGAGTGGGTCGAGGCCTACAACCGCAACGGCGTCGTCGCCGCGCGTGCCATCGTCTCCCATCGCATCCCGCAAGGCACGGTCTTCATGTACCACGCCCAGGAACGCACGATGAACACGCCGCTGACCGAGTCCACCGGTAAACGCGGAGGCACGCACAACTCGCTCACGCGCATCGTCCTCAAGCCCTCGCACTTCGCCGGCGGCTACGCCCAGCTGTCCTACGCCTTCAACTACATCGGCCCCACCGGCAACAACCGTGACGAGGTCACGGTCATCCGCCGCCGCTCCAACCAGGAGGTGACCTTCTGATGAAGGTGATGGCTCAGATCGGCATGATCATGAACCTCGACAAGTGCATCGGGTGCCACACCTGCTCGGTCACCTGCAAGCAGGCGTGGACCAACCGCGAGGGCACGGAGTACATGTGGTTCAACAACGTCGAGACCCGTCCGGGCGTGGGCTACCCGCGCTCCTGGGAGGACCAGGAGCGGTGGAAGGGTGGCTGGGTCCGCACGGCCAACGGGCGGCTGGTCCCACGTGGAGGCGGGCGGCTGCGCAAGCTGGCCACGATCTTCGCCAACCCGCAGATGCCTGGGGTCGAGGACTACTACGAGCCGTGGACGTATGAGTACGACAAGCTGCTCTCAGCCCCTCAGAACAGCGCCACGCTGCCGGTCGCACGGGCCAAGAGCCAGCTGACGGGCCAGTACATGCCCACGATCTCCTGGGGCCCGAACTGGGACGACGACCTGGGCGGCTCGATGGAGACCCTGGCCGAGGACCCGGTCCTGGCCGGGATGAACGAGAAGGTCCGCACCGAGATCGACCAGGCCTTCATGTTCTACCTGCCGCGCATCTGCGAGCACTGCCTCAACCCCACCTGCGTGGCGGCCTGCCCGAGCGGTGCGATGTACAAGCGCAGCGAGGACGGGATCGTGCTGGTGGACCAGGACGCCTGCCGTGGCTGGCGCATGTGCGTGTCCGCCTGCCCTTACAAGAAGGTCTACTTCAACCACGCCACCGGCAAGGCGGAGAAGTGCACGCTGTGCTACCCCCGGCTGGAGGTGGGCGAGCCCACCGTGTGCTCGGAGACCTGCGTGGGGCGCCTGCGCTACCTCGGCGTGCTGCTCTACGACGCCGATCGGGTCTCCCAGGCCGCGGCCGTGGCCGACCCGCAGGACCTGTACATGGCCCAGCGGGAGATCCTGCTCGACCCTCATGATCCCGCCGTCGTCGAGGCTGCGCGGGCCGAGGGCGTGCCGGCCAGCTGGATCGAGGCCGCCCAGGCCTCCCCGTTGTGGGACCTCATCCAGACCTACGAGGTCGCCCTGCCTCTGCACCCGGAGTACCGCACCATGCCGATGGTCTGGTACATCCCGCCGCTGTCCCCCGTGGTGGACGAGGTCGCCTCCACCGGCATGGACGCCGAGGACCACCGCGTGCTGCTGGCGGCGGTAGCGGATATGCGCATCCCGTTGGAGTACCTGGCCGGGTTGCTGACCGCCGGGGACACCAACCCCGTCGAGCTCTCGCTGCGCAGGCTCGCCGCCATGCGCTGTCATATGCGCGAGGTGACGCTGGGACGTACCCCTGACCCGGCGATCGCCGCAGCGGTAGGAGTCACGGGCGAGCACCTGGAGGCGATGTACCGGCTGCTGGCCATCGCCAAGTACGACGACCGCTACGTCATCCCCACCACCTCCCCCGAGGTGCCCCGCGGTATGGCGGCGATGGGACCGGACGTGCGCACGCTGCTGGGCCAGGGAGCCCCGGCCGGCTGCCACACGGTGGCCTCCTTCCACGGCCAGGCCGGCCCTGAGGCGGACTCACCGCTGACGACGCCGGTCATGCTGCCCGTCCCGGTGGTGCGCCGTGAGCCGGTGCCTGCTCCTTCCGGCCCCGCAGCCGGTACCGGCTACCGGCAGGAGCAGTGAGAGCCGTGCTGCCCCTGACCGAGCACCAGCGCGCCACCGTGCACATGGCCGCCTCACTGCTGCTGGACTACCCGGGTGAGGAGTCCTTCACCGCTCGCCTGGACGCCGTCGAGCAGGCTCTGGGCGCGCCCGGCAGCCTCCCCGCCACGGTGCGTGAGCCCCTGGAAACCTTTGTCCGCGGTGCCCGCGAGCGCGGCCAGCGCGCCATGGCCGAGCACTACGTGGCGACCTTTGACCAGCGCCGGCGCTGCTGCCTGTACCTGAGCTACTACGCGGTGGGCGACACCCGGCACCGTGGTGCCGCGATCCTGGCCTTCAAGGAGGCCCTGGCGGCAACCGGCTACGAGATGGACCGTGACGAGCTGCCGGACTACCTGCCGGTGGTGCTGGAGCTGTCAGCCCGCTGCGGTGGTGACGAGGTAGCCCAGGTGCTGCTCTCCTCCCACCGCGAGGGCCTGGAGGTGCTGCGCACGGCCCTGACCCAGGCGACCAGCCCCTATGCCGGCCTCGTGGAGGCGGTGTGCCTGACCCTGCCCGAGATCGACCAGGCCACCGCCCAGCGCGTGCGCGCGCTGGTGTCTGCCGGGCCGCCTACCGAGACCGTCGGGGTCACCGACCTCCTGCCCTTCCCCACCACTCCCGTCCGTTACCCCACCGCGCCAGCCCGAGGGGCTGGCCAACCCGCTGCTCGTCGGCAGGAGGAACGCGCATGAGCACCTTCGAGTCCGCCGTCGTCTGGACGGCACTGCCTTATGTCTGCCTCGTCCTGCTCGTGGTGGGGCTGGTGTGGCGCTACCGCACCGACCAGTTCGGCTGGACCAGCCGCTCCTCGCAGTGGAACGAGTCGGCGATCCTGCGTTGGGCCTCACCGCTGTTCCACGTCGGCATCCTGCTGGTGGGGGCGGGCCACGTCATGGGCCTGCTTCTGCCCAAGAGCTGGACCGAGGCGGCAGGGATACCGGAGCACGTGTACCACCTGGCCGCCGTGATCCCGGGCACGATCGCCGGGATCATGACGGTGGTGGGCCTGGTGGGGCTGCTCTATCGTCGCGTGGTCGTGAAGTCGGTGCGCCTGGCCACGACCACCAATGACACGATCATGTACGTCCTGCTGGCGGTCCCGATCCTCCTGGGAGCCTGGGCAACGGCCTCCACCCAGCTCCTGGGCGGCCTGGACGGGGGCTACGACTACCGTGAGTCCATCAGCCCCTGGCTGCGCTCGATCCTCACCCTCCAGCCTGACGCCTCGCTCATGGCCGAGGTCCCGCTGGTCTTCAAGGCTCATATCGTGGCGGGGCTGCTCCTGTTCGCGATCTGGCCCTTCACTCGGCTGGTCCATGTGGTCTCGGCACCGGTGGGCTACGTGACGCGGCCCTACGTGGTCTACCGCTCCCGTCCTGCGGGACCGACCTCCTCGGTCTACCGGCCGGGCTGGAGGCCGGTGCGTACCCAGGGCACCGGCAACCAGGGGGACGACGACCTCGCCCCGTCCCAGGGGGCGTGAGCGCAGCTGGCGGCGCAGGCTGACTTCTATACTGGCGGCGGCGCCATCGTCCCTGCCAGCCAGGCAGGCCCATGACGGCGCCCGGGGGGAGCGGGACCGGGGCGGGAGCCTGGCGGGCCGTTCCTCGCAATCCTCCTCATCCCCGAAAGGAACGCCATGCGCAGCTCACGCCGCACCGTAGTGACCACCTTGTCCGCCCTGACCCTGGCCGCCGCTGCGCTGGCCGGATGCGGGTCCGGCGCCACCTCCTCCCAGGCCTCCGCCACCGCCGACGACCAGGCCTCCGCCACCTCGCTGTCCGGTGAGCTGACGGTCTTCGCCGCCGCCTCCCTGCAGGACGCCTTCGAGGAGCTGGCCGACGACTTCACGGCACAGCACCCGGACCTCTCCGTCACCTTCGACTTCCAGGGCTCCCAGGACCTGGTCTCCGCCCTGGCCGAGGGCAGCACCGCGGACGTCCTGGCCACTGCCAACACCTCGACGATGAAGGACGCCACCGAGCAGGACCTGGTGGGCCAGTCCACCGAGTTCGCCACCAACGTGCTCACCCTGATCGTGCCCGCGGGCAACCCGGCTGGCGTCACCGGCCTGGACTCCTCCCTGGAGGGGGCTGACCTGGTCATCTGCGCCCCGGCCGTGCCCTGTGGTGAGGCGACGGCAAAGCTCGCCGACGAGCTCGGCGTCACCCTCAGCCCGGTCTCCGAGGAGCAGAAGGTCACGGACGTGCGAGGCAAGGTCGAGTCCGGCGAGGCGGACGCCGGCATCGTCTACACCACCGACGCCGCGGACGCCGGGGACAAGGTGGAGTCCATCGCCCTGCCCGATAACTCCGTGGTCAACCACTACCCCATCGCCGTGACCAAGAACGCGGCCCAGGCCGAGGCCGCCCAGGCCTTCGTCGACTTCATCCTGTCCGAGGCGGGCCAGAAGGTCCTCCAGGACACCTACGGCTTCGGCGCGCCGGCGTCCAAGTGAGGCAGCTGCCCCGCCTCGTCCTGGTCCTCGCCCTGCTGGGCGGGGCCGTGATCGTGCTGCCGCTGGCCGGACTGGGCACACGCGTGGCCTGGACCGAGCTGCCCGTGCTGCTGGGCTCTGACTCGGCCCAGGCGGCTCTGGGGCTGTCCTTGCGCACCTGCCTGGTCTCCACGCTCATCAGCGTGGCGCTCGGGGTTCCCAGCGCCCTGGTGCTCTCACGGTCCTGGCCCGGGGTGCGCCTGGCTCGGGTGCTCGCGGTGCTGCCCATGACCATGCCGCCGGTCGTGGCTGGTATCGCGCTGCTGGCGACGCTGGGCAAGCGTGGCGTGCTCGGCCCCGTCCTGGACGAGCTCGGCCTCCAGGTCTCCTTCACCACCGCCGCGGTGGTCATCGCGCAGGTCTTCGTCTCCATGCCCTACCTCGTGGTGACCCTGGAGGCGGCGCTGCGCTCACGCGACACCCACGCCGAGACCATCGCCCGCACCCTGGGGGCTGGTCCCTGGACGCTCCTGGGCCGGATCACGCTGCCGCTGGTGGCCCCGGCACTGGCACGCGGCACGGCCCTCGCCCTGGGGCGCAGCCTCGGGGAGTTCGGGGCGACGATCGCCTTCGCTGGTTCCAAGGAGGGGGTGACCCGCACGATGCCGCTGGCGATCTACCTGGAGCGCGAGAACGACACCGCCACCTCCCTGGCCCTGGCGGTGGTGCTGATCGCTCTGTCCTTCGTCGTCGTGGGCGCCACCAACGTCCCCTGGCCGCAGCTGGTCCTGCGCCTGAGGCCGCCTCGCCCGGAGCCCACCACGGTCACCAGCCAGGCGGGTGCAGGGCGGCGAGAGGTGAGCGAGGCCGTGCCACGGGGCCGCCAGGTCCGCCTGGCCTTCTCCTCGCGCGAGCGCGGCGTCGCCGTCGACCTCACGGTGCCAGCCGGTGGGGCGACGGCGCTCATCGGCCCCAACGGGTCCGGCAAGTCCACCGCCTGCGCGGTGCTGGCCGGCCTGCTTGAGGCTGAGGGCGGCGAGGTCACCGTGGGCGACCGGCTGGCGGACGCACCGGGGGTCTTTGTCCCGGCCGGGCGCCGCGACGTCGCGCTGCTGGCCCAGGCGCCCGGCGTCTTTGGCCACATGTCCGTACTGGAGAACGTGGCCTTCGGGCCACGCTGCCAGGGCATGCCTCGTGCCCGAGCCCGCGCCCTGGCCATGGCTGAGCTGGAGGCCGTGGGCGCCGCACACCTGGCTGGCCGCGGGGGCAGCGAGCTGTCGGGAGGCCAGGCGGCGCGCGTGGCTCTGGCCCGGGCGCTGGCCACACGGCCCGCCGTCCTGGTCCTCGACGAGCCCATGGCCGCCCTGGACGTGGACGCTCGCGCCCAGATGCGCGCCCTGGTGAGCCAACGTGTGGCTGAGGAAGGGCTGACCCTGCTCCTGGTGACCCATGACGTCGTGGACCTGACCTCGCTGGCCAGCGACGTCGTCGTCCTGGAGGAGGGGCACGTCGCCCAGCAGGGGCCGGTGGCACGCGTGCTGGCAGCCCCCGTGTCCGACTTTGCCGCCCAGCTGACCGGCACCGCGGTACTCGCCGGCACTCTTGACGGCGACGCCGACGCCCCGGCCCTCGTGCTCGGAGCCGGGTTGCGCCTGGTCGGCCGCCCGCAGGAGGACTGGGAGGGCGCGGCCGGAGGCGAGGGCGTCGCGCTCGTCCCGCCCGACGCCGTCGGCCTCTACCCGCTCAGCCAGAACGATCCGGGTGGGTCACCACGCAACCACCTGCCGGTGCGGGTCACTGGGCTGGAGAAGGCGGGGGCGATGGTCACCGTGCGCCTGGCCGTGGCCGGCCCGCAAGGCACGGACCAGCATCTGTCCGCCGTCGTGACCGCGGGGGCCGTGGCCGATCTTGGCATCGAGGTCGGTGCCTGCCTGAGCGCCGTGGTCAAGGCCGTCCAGGTCCGAATCCTCCCCGCGCCTGTCCCCTCCCCGTAGGCGCCTGCGCCAGCGCGCGGCAACGGTGGCCCCCGCAGTACCTGGTTCGCGCGATAAGCCCGCCATAGCCTGGAGGCGAGTCAGAACACGCCCCAATCTGAGGAGAACACGGTGACTGCGCAGTCTGCACCCACCATTCCCGACACCATGAAGGCCGTCATCATGCGCGCCCCCGGCGACATCGTCGTCGAGGAGGTCCCGGTCCCCCACGTCGCAGCGCCCGGCGACGCCGTCATCAAGCTGGCTGCCGCCTGCATCTGTGGCTCGGACCTGTGGCCCTTCCGTGGTCTGCAGCCGGTGGAGAACCAGCGCATGGGGCATGAGTACGTGGGCACCGTCGTCGAGGTCGGTGAGGAGGTCTCCACCCTCAAGGTCGGCGACTTCGTCATCGGCTCCTTCATGGTCTCTGACTCCACCTGTGAGATCTGCCAGGCAGGCTTCCCCTCGCACTGCGCCAACGCCGGTTCCTACACCGGCAGCCAAGCCGACTACATGCGTATCGAGCAGGCGGACGGCACGCTCGTCGTCGTGCCCGGTGGGGCGCCGCAGGACCCCGAGCGCCTGGCCGACTACCTGGCCGCCTCCGACGTGCTGGGCACCGGCTGGTTCTCCGCCGTCGCCGCGCAGGCTGGCCCGGGCAAGACCATCGCGGTCGTAGGCGACGGCGCCGTGGGGCTGTCCGCGGTCCTGGCTGCCAAGACCCTGGGCGCGGAGAAGGTCATTGCCTTCTCCCGTCACGAGGACCGCGCCCAGCTCGCTCGCGAGTTCGGGGCCGACGTCGTCATCGCCGAGCGAGGCGAGGAGGGCGCGGCCAAGGTCAAGGAGCTGACCGGCGGCCTGGGCACGCACGGCGTGTGCGAGGCCGTGGGAACCCAGGAGTCCATGGACCAGGCCCTGGCCTCCTGCCGCCCAGGCGGTTACGTCGGCTTCGTGGGCGTCTCCCACGACCAGAAGATCGACGGACAGGACCTGTTCTTCCGTCAGGTCCACCTGCTGGGCGGGCCGGCTCCGGTGCGCCGCTTCCTGCCTGATCTCATCCAGCGGATCCAGGCTGGCCAGATCCACCCCGGCAAGGTCTTCACCTCCCGCATTCCGCTGGAGCAGGCGGCCGAGGGCTACAAGGCCATGGACGAGCGCCGCGAGATCAAGGTGATGCTTGAGGTGTGCCCCCTCCCGGTACACCTAGCGGTTATCCCCCCAACGGGTGGGCCGACGGCGCAGCGCAAGCGGCGGCGTCGGCCCACCTGCGTGCCTGGCTGACTGGCGGCGGGCGATGCTACGGCAGCGTCCTCTACGATGAGCCGGGCGCCAGGACACAGGTGGCGCAGGAGTTCGTGTCGGTGGCAGGCGGGAGGATCGGGCCATGAGCTACGTCGACCCCCGCGCAGTGCGCAAGGAACGCGGTGCCTTCTTCACGCCCGAGCCGATCGCCTCCTTCATCGCACGGTGGGCGCTGCGCGAGGGCAGCGATCGGGTGCTGGAGCCCTCGTGCGGGGAGGCTGTCTTCCTGCGCGCCGCAGCCGCACGCCTGAGCGAGCTGGGAGGCGGCGGCCAGGAGTCCCAGCTGGTCGGGGTGGACCTGGACGCGGCCTCGGTTGACCGCGCACGGCGGCTCCTGGAGGCCGATGGCACCCAGGCACGTCTGAGCGTCGGGGACTTCTTTGACTTCCTCGCCCCCGCGCCGGTCCAGGCGGTCATCGGTAACCCGCCTTATATCCGCTACCAGGACTTTCGCGGACCTAGCCGTCTCAAGGCGCAGCGGGCGGCGCTCGCCCAAGGAGTCCGCCTGACCAACCTGGCCTCGTCCTGGGCCGCCTTCACCGTGCACGCCACCAGCTTCCTGGCCGAGGGTGGCCGGCTGGGACTCGTGCTTCCGGCCGAGCTGCTCAGCGTCAACTATGCCGCCGAGGTCCGCGAGTACCTGCTGCGCTCCTTCACGGCGGTGCGCCTGGTGCTGTTCACGCAGCGCGTCTTCCCCGACGTCCAGGAGGAGGTGGTCCTCCTCCTGGCTGAGGGCTTCTCCCACCACGGCCCCGGGGTCGATCACTTTGAGCTGGTCCAGCTGGCGAACCTGGCGGCCCTGGAGCGCAGCAGCGAGCCCAGCACCTGGCGCCCTCAGCGCCGCGGAGACCGCTGGACCCCGGCCCTGGCCTCCTCACCGGCCTACGCCCTGCTCACCGGCGGTCAGGCCAGCACGCTGCCTGCCGCGCAACCGGCCCAGGCGCGCCAGGTGCCGGTGATGACGCCTGAGGGCCCAGATGCCACCCCGCTCTTTGGCGAGCTGTCCACCTGGGGCAGGATCGCGCTGGGCGGGGTCAGCGGCGCCAACCACTTCTTTGCTCTCAGCCCGCAGCGTGCCAAGCAGGAGGGGCTGCGCAAGCAGGACCTTCTGCCGCTGAGCCCTCCGGGATCAACCCACCTGCGCTCCCTCGTTCTCGATGATCACGCCCTGGCCGCGCTGGGACGCTCAGGCGCGCGCACGCTCCTGTTCTCTCCCGCAGGCAGGCCCTCAGCGGCGGGACGGCGCTACATCGTCGCGGGCGAGGCCACCGGCGTCCACCAAGCCTACAAGTGCCGCGTGCGCTCACCGTGGTGGAGGGTCCCGCTGCCTGAGGTGGCGGACCTGTTCGTCACCTACATGAACAATGAGGCCGTGGCGCTGTGCGCCAATGAGGCCAGGGTCCACCACCTCAACTCCGTCCACGGCCTGTACCTCACTGAGGAGGCCAAGGGCATCGGGGCGCCGGTGCTGGCCCTCGCCGCCTCCAGCTCCGTGACGGCCCTGAGCGCGGAGCTGGTGGGCCGTTCCTACGGAGGAGGCCTGCTCAAGCTGGAGCCGCGAGAGGCCGCCCGGTTGGCCGTGCCCGCCCTGGCGTTGGTGCGTCGCCATCGCGAGGAGCTGGCGGCCTTCCTGCCCCAGGCGCGTCGCCTCCTGGCGCAGGCACAGCACGGCCAGGTACGCGAGCAGGTGGACGCCATCCTGGGCCTGGCGGACGTCGTCGGCGCCCAGGGCCTGGAGGAGCTGCGCTCCGCCCACCACCAGCTCGCCACCCGCCGTCGTTCACGAGCGAAGGGACCCCAGTGACTCAAGCACCCAGCACCGCCGCAGGCATCACGGTCCCGCCACGTGGCATCGCTCAGTATGACGCGCTTGTGGCCCAGGCACGCGCGCAGTCCCCGTGGCAGCTCAGTGGCCAGGCAGCGGCCGTCCCTGATCATCAGGCGTCCTCCACGCCGTTGGCGGGCCCGGCCATGCAGGACGCACGGCCCCGGGCACGCTACCTGCCTGACCTGGACCTGCTGGCCCGGATCCTGTCCGTCCCTGTCCGCGCCCAGGCCACGACCCAGAGCGGATTGCTCGGCAAAGGGCTGGACGCGTGGTTCGCGCACGAGTTCCGCCGCGCCGGCTTTGACCCGGACGCGGTCTGGCCCCGCGCCCAGGACCCGCGTGTGCTTCCCACCGACCTCACTGCGTTGCTGGAGGGGCTGCCCGCACCGCTGCGCCGCGAGCTAGAGCGACGCCTGGGCCGCATGCGCAGCGTCGCTCCCCAGGACGCTCGGATCCTCGGCCGTGCTTACACCAAGCAGGTCGACGTCGTCATGTCCTCCTGGCAGACCGGCCCCGAGCTCCTTCTGTCCACCAAGTCCCAGAGCGGTTCCTTTGGCAACAACCTCGCCAACCGTTTCGAGGAGGCCTACGGCGATGCCGGCAACCTGCGGGCGCGCTACCCTCTGGCGGCGGTGGGCTTCGCCTTCGTGGTCAGCGCGGCGATCCTGGCTGAGCCCACCCAGGTGGACAAGGCCGTGGACATGATGCTCAAGCTGCGTGACCGCGGGGACGGCAACGGCTACACGACCACCACCCTCATCTGCTACGAGCCGCTTCCCGGCGGCGAGGTCCGCCTGCGCCCGGAGGTCTTCCCCTCAGAGCTGGGCCCGGGTCCCTTCATGGAGGCCATGATCGACACCATCCTCCAGGCAGCCCCGTCCACCCGCCACGGCCGGGTGCGGGAGCTACGACGCCACGGCACAGCTACCCTCGGATCATGAGCCCGTCCGTCTCCCCCTCCCCCACCTCGCGCCGCTGGCGCGACGACCTCTACCTGGCCCACACCATCGCTGACCAGGTGGACCCCCTCACCCAGGCGCATTTCGAGCGCCAGGACTTCGAGGTTGAGACCAAGCCGGATCTCACCCCGGTCACCGAGGCGGACCGCGAGGCCGAGCAGCGCATCCGCGACTACCTGGCCCGGGCTCGCACTCGTGACTCCGTCTACGGGGAGGAGTTCGGCACCACCGGGCACTCTCCACGGCAGTGGGTCATTGACCCGATTGACGGCACGAAGAACTTCGTCCGTGGTGTGCCGGTGTGGGCCACGCTGCTGAGCCTGGTTGAGGACGGCGAGGTGGTCCTCGGACTGGTCTCAGCCCCGGCACTGGGCAGGCGCTGGTGGGCGGTCAAGGACGGCGGAGCCTGGAGCGGCCGCTCGTTGTCCTCAGCCCGGCGTCTACACGTGTCAGCGGTCTCGGAGATGGCCGACGCCTCACTGTCCTACTCCTCGCTGTCCGGCTGGGCCGCGCAAGGCAGGCTGCGCGGGATGCTCGGTCTCATGCAGTCCTGCTGGCGCACGCGCGCCTACGGCGACTTCTGGTCCTACATGCTGGTGGCCGAGGGCGCCGTCGACCTGGCGGCAGAGCCGGAGCTGGAGCTGTATGACATGGCGGCCCTGGTCCCCATCGTCACCGAGGCAGGGGGTCGCTTCACCTCCCTGGACGGTCAGGACGGCCCATGGGGCGGCAACGCCGTGGCCTCCAACGGACTTGTGCACACTGAGGCCCTGGCCTGCCTGTCTCAGGCCACCGACCCCGTCTGACGCTGCACGGCATCAACCGGTCAACGCGGCACGACCACCTGGGCCAGGAAGGCGTTCTCCTCGGCTTGGCGCTCGTACCCCTGCGTGTCCGCAGTGCAGCGCGGGCACCAGTGGCCTGCATGCAGCACCAGCACAGGACTCGCCGTGAACTCATGCCCCTGGCAGCAGCGCCAGGTCAGCAGCCGCCTGGCCTGCCCGGCCACCACGTCCGCGCTCAGCAGCTCTCCTCCGTGGAAGGCCGCCGCCTGCCGGTAGAGCGAAGCGTCCCACTGACGCATCCCCACGGACTCGTCGTATCCGTGGTCGAGGTAGCTGGGCCGGCGCGAGGGCGCGGGTACCACGAAACCTGACCAGTCCCCGATCTCCTCCCACGCCTGCCGTGAGCCGAAGAACGCCCGCACGGCCCGCTCGTCGCCGTCGTGCAGGGCCCGCAGCGTGCCACGCGGCGCCCGCGCCATCGGGCCCGTGACAAGGGCGCGGACCAACCAGCCCGGCCACAAGCCGGCCCTGCGCACGACCCACGGCGAGGCAGCCACGCACCGCGCGATCGCCGTCGTCGGGTCCTCGCTGCGGAAGGGGACGATCTGCTCCAGGGCGTCAGAGTCCGTGAACCAGTGCCCGTGGAAGCTGCCGGTAGCGAACCAGTTCCGCTCATACCACTGGCTGATCCCCCGTGCCCCCATCGCGCGAGCCAGACGAGTCAGGATCTCCCAGTTCGTCAGCCGCCAGGCCCGGCCACCACCGACGTTGTGCACGCGTGCGAACAGGCTCTCGTCGCACTCCCCCAGGGCGATCCTGGTCAGCAACCGCGCTGAGTCGAGGTCCGAGACCCACTCGATGACCCCGTCGAGAGGAACGTGGAGGGCGATGGGATCACGCTGGCGCAGGACCGCGGGAGACAGCATCCCGGTCTGTCTCAGCCACGTCCAGCGAGGCAGGCCAGAGTCCACCAGGATCCGCTCGGCGGCGATCTTGGACTGGGTGTACAGGTCCATGTCCGAGGCGCGCAGCGGGTCGCCCGCGCGCCCCCAGTGCACCGGCTGGGGACGCGGGCCGGTCTGTGCCACCGAGCCGACCCCGACCACGGTCACCCTGCTCGGGTCGGGCAGCGCCTTGACCCCGGCCACGATATTGCGCATCGTCCCCACGTTGACTCGCCGCGTGCGCACCGGGTCCTGGTCCGCCGCCGGCGAGACCATGCCGCCCAGGTGCACGACGAGGTCAGTCTCAGCCACCAGACGGGCCATGAGGGGTGCGTCCGTGAGGTCACCGCGCACCACCCTGACGGCGCCAGGCTCGCCGATCTCCTCCGCGGCGGCGTCCTGATCGCGCGTGGGCAGAACGAGTGCGGTGATGGCAAGGCGGTCAGCATGCTGCCTCAACGCCGTCAGCGTCACTCGCCCCCAGGCGCCGGTAGCGCCCGTCAGCAAGATCCGACGGCGTCCCTCGCCCCATGCAGGGCCCTCAAGACTGGTTTGACTCACCACGACTCGCTCCCGGGAGGGGCCCTTCAGGTTGCTGGGCCTCGCCCGCACCCCCTTCCAGGGTATGCCGACGGGAGCGAGGTGAGGCGGGCACCACGACCTTCCTGAGGTACGCCACCACGCCAGGCCGGTAGCCTCGTGCCAGCCCTACCACCTCACGCTGGGAGCGTCATGAACTGGCTGCACGCCGTCATCCTCGGCATCGTCGAGGGCATCACGGAGTTTCTTCCGGTCTCCTCGACCGGGCACCTCAACATCGCGGAGAAGCTGCTCGGCTATGACATCAACACCGTGGGCATGACCGCCTTCACCGCGGTTATCCAGGTCGGGGCGATCCTGGCGGCAGTGGTCTACTTCTGGCGCGACATCGTGAGGATCGTGGGTGCGTGGATCGCGGGCCTGGCCCACGCTGAGCGCCGCAGCAACCCGGACTACGTCCTGGGATGGGGCATCATCCTGGGCTCGGTGCCGGTGGCCGTGATCGGCCTGGCGTTCAAGGACTTCATTGAGGTCACCTCCCGCTCCCTGTGGGTCATCGCCGCGGCACTGATCGTGTGGAGCGCGGTGATGTGGCTGGCGGACCGTCGCTCTAGCGCCCCCGGTGCCGCACACGCCACCACGGGCAAGGGCATGGAGCAGGTCGGGGTCAAGGACGCGCTCATCATCGGCCTCTTCCAGGCGCTCGCGCCGATCTTCCCGGGCATCTCGCGATCCGGGGCCACGATCTCGGCCGGGTTGTTCCTACGCTTTGACCGGGTGACGGCGACTCGGTTGTCCTTCTACATGGGCATCCCGGCCCTCGTGGCTGCAGGCGCCCTGGAGGCTGTCACCGCGGCCTCGGAAATCTCCGCCGAGGTCGGATGGACGCCCACCCTGTTGGCTACTGTCACCAGTGGCGTCGTGGCCTATGCGACGATCGCCTGGCTGCTGCGCTTCGTCTCCGCCAACAAGTTCACCAGCTTCTTGGTCTACCGCGTGGCGCTGGGCCTGGTCATCATCGTCCTGGTGGCCACGGGGACGGTCGCTGCCTGAGCCTGTCCGTAGAGCGGCCCCGGCGGTCTCGTGCACGGATACGTGTCGCACCCCTGTGAGAGGGTGCGTCCATGCGGATCCTGCACACCTCAGACTGGCACCTCGGACGTACCTTCCACGGCCGAGTCCTCGATGATGCCCACGCCACCTTCGCGGACCACCTCGTCGAGCTCGTTGAGGCGGAGTCAGTCGACGCCGTCGTCATCGCCGGGGACGTGTATGACCGCGCCATCCCGCCCACGGACTCCGTTCGGCTGCTCAATGACACCCTCAACCGCCTCACGGACCGCACGCAGGTGGTGCTCGCGCCGGGCAACCACGACTCCGCCCAGCGCCTGGGCTTCGGCTCGGCGCTCTTCCGCCCGTCCCTGGCCGTGCGCGCGCAGGTGGCTGAGGTAGATCAGCCGGTCATCGTGCCCGATCCGGACGGCGGAGACGGCCTGCTGGTCTACGCCCTGCCCTACCTCGATCCGGACGCGACCCGCGGGGTCCTGCCAGCACTCCTGAGCGAGCGGACAGGAGAGGTCTGGGCAGACCCAGAGGACTCTGAGGAACCCGCAGCCGGGGAGCCAGCTGGACCGCCACAACCTGCGCGCCTGGCTCGCAGCCACGAGGCCGTGGTCAGTGGGGCGCTGCGCCTGGTGGGCCAGGACCTGGCCCGACGGCGTGCCGCCAGCAGGACGCGCGTGCCGGTGGTGGTCATGGCCCACGCCTTCGTCGTCGGTGGGCAGGCCTGTGAGGACTCCGAGCGGGACATCCGCGTCGGCGGGGTGGACAGCGTGCCCTCCGAGGTCTTTGAGACCCTGGGCGGGTCTGCGGTCGCCGACTCCAGCGGCGGGCTGGACTACGTGGCACTCGGGCACCTCCACCGTCCCCAGGAGATCCACCTTCCGCAGCGCCCGAGCGCGGGATCGGGCGCATCGGCGCGTCCCCGCCTGGTCTACTCCGGCAGTCCTCTGCCGTTCTCCTTCTCCGAGGCCCCGTGGCCCAAGTCCTCGGTCCTGGTGGACCTGACGGCCGAGGGCGTGACGAGGCTCGAGCGGATCCCCACGCCAGTGGCGCACCGCATCGAGACGGTCACCGGCACCATGGAGGAGCTGGAAGGCCCCGCCTTCGACTACGCCGTAGGAGCCTGGGTACGTGCCATCGTGCGCGGTCCCCTGCCGCTGGGCGCTCCCGCGCGCCTGCGCCAGCGTTTCGGTGAGGTGCTGGCCATCGCCCGGCAGGATGATGGCCAGGCTCCCCGCCAGGCAGCGAGCGTGACCAGGGCCGCTGATCCCCTGGAGGTGGCTCATGAGTTTCTTCACGCCGCGGCGCAGAGCGAACCGACTGCCGCTGAGCAGCTGGTCCTCACCCAGGCCTATGAGGCCGTTCTCGCAGCGAGGAGGAGCGCCTGATGCGCCTGCACCGCCTGACGATGACTGCCGTTGGACCTTATCCCGGCACCGAGGTCATCGATTTTGACCGCTTCGCCGTCTCCGGGCGGTTCCTGCTCACAGGGCCTACGGGCGCCGGCAAGACGACGATCATCGACGCCATCGTCTTCGCCCTGTACGGGGACGTGGCCGGGGACAAGGACTCCTCCAAGGACCGTATCCGCTCCCGTCTGGCCGGTCCCGGCACCGAGACCGTCGTCGAGCTGGTCTTCTCCACCTCCGCCGGCACCTACCGTGTGCGCCGCACCCCGGCCTACGAGAGGCTCAAGCTGCGCGGCAGCGGAACCACCACGCAAAAGGCCTCGCTCAAGGTCTGGCGGCTTACTGACCCTGCCGGCCGGCCGAGCCAGGACGCTGCTCTGCGCCCGGATGAGGCCGGAGCGGAGCTGCTACGCGCCATCGGGCTGAGCCGTGAGCAATTCACCCAGACCATCGTGCTGCCTCAGGGCAAGTTCGCGACCTTCCTACGTGCCTCGTCTGACGAGCGTCACAAGCTCCTGCGTGACGTCTTTGGCACACGGGTCTATGACGAGCTTCAGGAGGAGCTGCGTCGCCGCTCCCTGGCGGCGCGAGGGCAGGTCGAGCAGTCGCATCAGCGTCTGCTCGCCGCTGCTGAGGCCTTCGCCGAGGTTATCTCGCCCGAGGAGGCCGACCAGCACAGTCCGGAGCGCACGGCGTCCCAGCAGGCGGGGGCAAGCGAGGCATCGCCGTCCCCGAGCGCACCAGAGGAGGCGGAGGCGCTCCACCCCACCGCCGCCGAGCGGCTGCGTCGCGCCGTCGAGGCTGCCACGCCCGGCCAGGAGGTGATCATCGAGATCACCTCGTCGGTGACCGGGCAGACGGCGGCGCGGCTGCGCGAGGCCCAGGACGAAGTCGCCTGCGCACAGCGCAGGCGTGAGACGGCACGTGGGGCGCTGGATAAGGCCCAGGCGCTGACCGAACTGCTGGCACAGCGTCGCGCTCTCCTCCAGGCTCACGATGAGCTGGAGGCTGGCGCTCAGGACGCCGCCCTGACTGCCCGCACCCTGGAGCTGGCCCAGCGGGCGGCCTCGGTGGCAGTCATGGTCGAGCGAGCTCGCAAGGATGCTGAGGCTGCCAGCCAGGTCCTGACGCAGGAGCCTGGCCAGCAGCCGCAGGACGAGGCCACGACCGTGCTCCTCGCCCAGGCGCTCAGTGAGTGCGAGCAGACCCTGGGCACGGTGCGCGACTGGGACCAGGTGGCGCACGCCCCGCAGCCGGGCACCGCTCTCCAGCTACCAGCCTCCGACCGTCTGCTCGCGCACCTGGAGGCGCAGGCGCGCGAGCAACGCAACCAGGCCGCCGCCCTGGCGGAGGCCGAGGCCACGGAGTCCCAGGTCTCTGGTCGCCGCGAGCACCTGGACGCCCTGCGCCAGGAGCAGGAGCGTCAGTCCGAGCAGACCGAACAGACCCGTCAGGCGCTGGCCTCGCTTCCGCAGCGCGGCGAACAGCTACGTGCGCTCCTGGCCACGGCGCACCAGGCCCAGGAGCGCCTGCCCGACCTTCGCTCCGCCTACGAGGCCGCCGGGCGCCGGGCCGAGGCTGCCGAGCAGGCTCAGCCCGTCTCCACCGCGCTCGCTCAGGCCCGGAAGTGCGCCGAACAGGCCCGCAAGGAGGCTGACGCAGTTGAGAAGCAGGCCCACGCCCTGCGCAGCGCCTGGATCAACGCCACCTCGGCATCCCTGGTCGGAGAACTCTCACCAGGCCAGCCGTGTCCCGTATGCGGCTCGTCCGAGCATCCACACCCTGCCTCCGCCGTCGCCGAGCCCGTCTCACGCGCGGACCTGGACGCCGCCGACCAGTCCTCGGCTCGCGCCCGCCAGAACCTGGAGGCTGCCCGCGCCGAGGTCACAGCTCTCCAGGCCCGGCTCACCCAGCTCTCCGCCGCAGCCGAGGGCCGCTCGCCCGAGCAGGCAGCAGCGCAGCTCACCGCTGCGCGCACGGCCCTGACCGGAGCCCAGGAGGAGGCCGAACCACGCACGCGCCTGCAGGAGGAGCTGGACTCACTGACAGCACGAGAGTCCGAGCTCCGCCAGCAGCTGAGCGAGCACAAGGAGGCAGCCGCAGCCACAGCCGCCACGCTCGCCTCCGAGCAGCAAGCACTAGACCGTGACCTGGAGCAGATCGCGACAGCACGAGGTACCTACACCACCGTGGCGTCGCGGCGCGCCGAGCTCGGGCGCCTCGCGCAGGTGGCTGAGGCCTTGACGGCCCACTGGCGCACGATCGGCGCACTCGTGCAGACCTCACGCAGCTCCCAGCAGGACCTCGCAGGCGAGATGACCAAGGCCGGCTTCAGCTCTCGTACTGGTCTGGAGGCGGCACGGCGCTCAGAGGCTGAGGTGAAGCATCTGTCCAGCCTCGTGCGCGAGCGCGACGCCGAGGCTGCGCGCGTGCGCGCAGGCCTGGCCCGCCCGGAGATCAGCATGCTCACGGGCCAGGAGGAGCCCGGGCTCGAGCAGGCTCGGACGGTCCTGGCCGAGGCCGAGCAGGCCTGGCAGTCCGCGGTCTCACAGCACGCCAGCGTCCAGGCACAGACTGAGTCTGTGCGTACGCGTGCGCGCCGCCTGCGCCAGGCCGCAGCCGATCTGACCACCGTGGTCGGGGACAACGCCGCCCTCCTCCACGTGGCGGCGCTGGCGGCGGGTGAGAACCCCGAGGCTACGCCGCTGGCCACGTGGGTCCTGACCGAACGATTCAAGGACGTGCTCACCTTCGCCAACCACCGCTTAGAGACCATGTCCGGCGGACGCTACGAGCTCATCCAGGTGGACGAGGAAAAGAACAGCGCCCGCCGGCGGGGCCTGGGCATGGGCGTCCTGGACCGCCTTGGCGGGGAACGGACTCGTGACCCACGCACCCTGTCCGGAGGCGAGACCTTCTACGTCTCCCTCGCCCTGGCCCTAGCCCTGGCGGACGTCGTGGCCACCGAGTCCGGCGGGATCCTCATGGAAACCCTCTTCGTGGACGAGGGCTTCGGCTCCTTGGACCCTCAGACCCTCCAGGACGTCCTCAACGAGCTCGGCCAGCTCCAGCAGGGCGGGCGCACGGTCGGCATCGTCAGCCACGTCGAGGAGCTGCGCCGTCAGATCCCCGACCAGGTCAGGGTCACCGCAACGCCTGAGGGCTCACGACTGACAGTCGTGGCCTCCTAGCCACCTCAACCGAGCTGGGACGCCAGGTGCCCTCGCTCGGAGACGTCGAACCACAGCAGGTCAGCATCCGCGGCACGCTCAAAGGCCTCCTCGTCCCCGGTGCGAGCCAGCCGGACGTCAGACTCAGCCTCAACGTCGTCAACGAGGAGGGCGGCGACGTCATCCCAGCTGACCGGGACCGTCACCTCCACCGTCCCGGGCAGGGTGTCCCCCTCGACCGCCAGCTCACGCAGGTCAGCGGGGTCAACGTCAGCCGCCACCACCACACGGCGGTCCGCAAGCCCGCTAGCCTCCGGCTCCGCCAGACGTACCAGGGAGGAGTCCGCGGCGCACAGGCTCGCCGAGACCTCCAGGCCCTCCTCGTCCTCCTCCGGCAGGGCGGCGGCCAGGGCCTGCGTTGCCGCATGGGCCGTGCGGGGGCTGATCTCTGCAGCGGACAGGTCGGCGGCTGTGGCCGGCAGGTAGATGCGCATGGCACCAGTGTGCCCTGCTATGAGGCGGGACGGCGGTTACGGCGCAGTCCCTGTCTCACGCCGTGGGGCTCTGGCTGGCGTTGCCTGACGCCAACCAGAGCCCCACGGTCACGCCCCCGGCTCAGGCCCGGCGACGTCGCAGCACGATCCCGCCCAGGACGAGGGCGAGGGCACTGACGCCCAGGAGGGTACTCGCGCCGGTGCGCGCCAGACCCGTCCGGCCCGCGGCCGCCCCTCCCCTGGCCTGGGCTGAGCCCTTGGAGCTGTGGGCCTCGCCCTTCGGCGAGCCGGCACCCTCGGCACAGCCTTGAGAGGAGTCACCGCTGCCCGATGCCTCCACGGCACCGGAGTCCACTGCCCCGGAGCCGGAGCCGCCACCTGCACCGGCTGCACCACCGGTGGAGCCTGAACCTGCGTCTGTTGTCCCGTTCCCGGTGCCCGAGTCGCTGCCCGGATCCTGCGGCTTCTCACCCTCGCCTCCAGGGGCGGGCTGCTCCGGCTCGTCGTCCTGCCGGCCTCCGGTGCCAGCGAAGACCGAGTACTGGATGATGCCGCCTTCCTGAGCGAGGAGCGTCTGCTCCTGAGCGGCCCGGGCGCTGGCGCCCTACCCCAGGTCCCTGCTCACGGCGAACCAGCCGTAAGGCGTTCCCTCCGTCAGCCCACTCCACTCCACGCTCGCCGGCTGGCCGGACTCTTGGCGCGCGGTCCCAATCAGCCGGTCGCTCGGGGTCAGTCCCAGCAGGGTGTCCGTGGTCAGGCTCGCGGTCCGTCCGTGGAAGGCGATCGGCAGCCGCAGGTCATCCTCGGTGCCGTTGTAGCGCTTCTTCGTGTCGTACTCGCTGGCCCCGAAGTTGTCGAGGTAGGCGGAGTAGGTGTCCACGCTCATCTGCCCGGCCTTGAGGTCGAACTGAAGAAGGCGGAAGAAGGAGGAACCGAACCGCAGGCCGGTGTTCTTCCCGTAGCCACCGATCCTCGTCAGCCCCAGGTCGTCGGAACCGATCTCGTAGAACTGGTAGTCAGCGAGCAGCTCGGCGACGTTGTGCCCCGCGCTGCCCACGTCCTTGCGCACCATGATGCTCACCCCGTGCTCGTGACCGGACAGGACCAAGGCCACATTGGAATTGTCGGCGATCACCAGGTCGTTGATGATCTCGCCGTCGTGAGACAGCTTGGTACCGCGCCCGTCCGGGCTGGAGGAGTACGCGTGGTAGGCGTGGGTGGATGATCGCGTTGCGGGTGGAGTACTGCTTGAGGACGCTGGAGGCCCACTGCGCCTCCTCCGGCGTCACGTCGTAGCCCAGGTTGACGGTGACGAAGTCCTGACCGCCAGCGGAGAACAGGTTGTAGCTGTTCTGGTTGTCCCCCTCCTTCCACGGGTGGTACTGCGCGCCCGCGGCCTTCCAGGACTCAGAGGCCGCCAGGGCCTGGTAGCGCTCAGGACCGAAGTAGTCGTTGTAGACGCTGGCCTCTCCGACGTCGCCGCCTGCGAGGTTGTCATCGTTACCAGGAAGGATGGCGTGGGGAACGCCGGTGTCCTCCAGCAGTTTCTGGGTCTGGGAGGCGAACTCGAGCTGCTTGCGCGCCCGCGCCTCATCACTCGCCCCGCCGTTCCAGTTCTCGATGATGTCACCGGTGTGGGCCACAAAGGCGATCTTGCGCGTGGCGGCGTTGTCCGCCAGCCACTGGTAGGAGTCACGGTAGGCCTCGGCCCACTGGCTGCGCTCGGCCTGCCCTCGCCACACCACTCGCTGGCCGGGGCGGGCGTAGTCAATCTCGCCGACCAGCACCGGAAGCTCACTGGTGGCCGGTGCCTGTGCCGTGCGTTCGTCGTCGGGGCTCAACGGGTCCTCCAGGGCAGCAGCGTCCTGGACCTGGATATCGGCGGCCACGCTCTGCCCATCGAAGTCGGCCACGTGGATCCAACCCTGGCGCAGGGAACCGACGGTGGCGACGTCGCCCGCAATGAAGGTGGTCTGGAGCCCCGCACCGCTGGGGTTGGTGGCCCTGGCGGTCAGAAGTGCCGCCCCCTGCCCGGACTGCTGCGTGACGCCGTCGGCTGTAGGGATGGAGGAGGAGGTGAAGGTGACGGCACCCTCGATCGCCTCGCCCAGGGCGTCGGTACCGGTGTAGGTGATGGTGTGCTCACCTCCAGCCAGTCCCTGGCCGATCGTTTGTCCCAGCTGGATCGGGCTGCCGTCCAGGGCGTAGCTGAGCTCGCCGGCCAGCAGCTGAGGGTGGTCAACCGTGCCCTCGAAGGTCACGGGGCCTCCAGGTGGGCTCCGGTGGCAGGGCTGGAGGCCGTGAAGCTCACCTGGTCCGTGGTACGCGAGGCGAAGGCCTGGGCGTAAAGTGCCTCGACCTCCTGGGCGCTAACGGCGCGGCTGAAGACACCGGCGTGCGCCAGGCTCACCGTGCCATTGAACTGTGGGTCGCCGGTGGAGGAGGTGTCTGCCCCGATGAAGAGCTTCCGCGTGGCAGGCTTGGGGGCGGTGATCGTGCCCGCCCAGGTCGAGGTCTGTGCGACCTTGCGACCGTTGAGGTAGAGGATGAGGTCGTTGCCGTCCCACACGCCTACTGCGTGGTACCACTGGCCGGCACGGATATCGACGCCCGGCCCGAAGTACCGGGTCTTCTTCTCCTCGTTGGTGACGTTGACCATCATCTTCAGCGTCGAGCCGTAGATGGTCAGGGAGTAACCACCCGCCTCCTTCGCACCGCAGAAGTTGCCGGTCGTCTCCTCGGATCCGCCCGGCAGCGGCGCGTCAAAGCAGAAGGTGCACTCGATCGTCACCTGCTGGGCCGTGGCCTCGTAGCCGTCTAGGTAGTCGTAGCCGATGGCGTTGGAGCCGTCGAAGCCCATCACCGGCCGTCCCAGTGCCTCGTCGGTGGACACAGGGGCTTGCGGGCCGTAGACCGTGACGGTGCGGCCACTGGCACGGTCCTGGGTTCCCTCGTCGACGTCCAGGACGTCGGGAACCGGCGCCTCAACCTGCGGCTCGGGCAGCGAGGGGCGGGCGGCGGAGAGGGCTGAGTGGGAGACGGGCAGGGCGGTCGACGGCGTGGCGCTGGCGGCAGGCAGGGCGCCCAGCGTCAGCGCCACCGCGAGCGAGAGGGAGGGGACCAGGACGGTCCGGGTGGTACGGGGCATGACGTGTCAGCTCTCCTCGGGAGGGAAACTCGGGACTCACTGGCGCGCCGTCGGACCTCGCCGGACGGCGATGTGACGGGCGCCTCGTCATGTATACGCAGCCCCGGCAAGCAGGAAGCGAGCAGGACGTGTCCCCCACCACAACGGTGAGCGGCCGGTAGCCGACCCTCCAGCGCACGAGGGGTAACCAGCCGCTGTGCGCGGGCTGGGTCACGGCCGTCCTGGGAGATGCCTGCCTAGGTCAGCGACCGCGTCCGCCAGGTCAGCCAGGCGAGGACCGCCCGGCTCCTGCACGGCCCACGCCCGGGGCACGCCGGCGCAGGGTCACAGGCGGCGGGAGCCAGGTGGTTGACCAGGCCGGTCAGTGCCAGACCAAGCGGGCTGTCCGCATCGTCCTCCAGCACGCTGCGTCCGTGCCTGAGCGCACGGTCCACCTGCGGCCCCTCGGGCAGGAGGACCAGCTCCTCCGAGCCAACCCTGTCCGCCAGAACCCGACGCACGGCCCGGGCAGGGTCTGGCCCGGCGCTGGCGGTACGCACCCGGTTGACCACAACCTGGAGCCGTCCCCTGACTGCCTCCATCTGCCGCAGGCCCGTCAGCAGCTGGGTCAGCCTGCGCATGCCGACGGCGTCAGCCTGCCCGACGACGACGATGACGTCCGCCTGGCGCAGGAGGGAGGCCACCAGCGCTCCTCGGCCCGGTTCCAGGGTGTAGGAGTCCACCTCCTCCTCAACCTCCCCGCCGGCCACGTCCACCACCGTCCAGGCCGCCAGGTGCCGGCTCAGTTCCCACACGTGCTCCATAGCCACTGGCGGCAGCTCACGCCATCTCCCCGCACGCCCCACCCCGCCAAGGACGCGCTCTCCCGGGCCGACGGGCACGAGGAGGGCCGCGAGCGCCTCCTGGTCCAGGGTGCTACGTGAAGCCAGGCGGGCAGCCGTGGCGACGGAGGCAGGCTGCTCACCCAGGCCGAGAACCTGATTGAGGCTCGGGGCCTGGACGTCGGCGTCGACCAGGATGGAGCCGCCTCGCTGTGCCAGGGCATGTGCCAAGGCAGCCGCGACGGTGGTCCGGCCCGGTGCGCCGTGCGGTCCCCACACCGCGACCAGCGCTCCGGCCGCCCCGACGCCGCTGCCACCACCGCCGACCTTGCCGACGCCGTCGCGCCCGCGCTCTGCGCGCGCGACCTCCTGGAGCTCTCGCACCACCGCTGCCTCCGGGCAGCCTCGGGGCAGCACCGTCCAGCCCGGCTGCCCCCAGTCGCCCTCTCCGGGCCCCACGAGCAGGACCCCACCGACACCTGCCCGTCGCAGGCGCTCGGGCACGGTCCGGTCCAGCTCGGCAAGGGCAGTGTCAAGGACGGCCAGGTGAACCTGCCGGGTGATGCTCACTGACAGCAGCTCAGTCACGCTCGCGCACTGACGCGCGACCCTCAGTCCGGTGCCGCAGCGGTCCAGGGCTCGCGCCAGAGCCGGGTGGCCGTCCGCCACGGCCAGGGCGACTGCCGTGGGGACCAGGCAGGCTGCACGGTGGGAACGGTGCCAGGGGATCGAGCTCACGAGAGCCTCCTTGCATACTCATGACCCCATATCAGGGTCATGAGAGTGAATTGACGTCGGATGGTGTGTTGCTCGCCGGTTTCCGTGTCCTCTAGGCAGACAATCCTTCTATGAGTGCCTCATTCCTGACCATCGCAGACGTCGCCGAAAGGCTCCAGCTGTCCGCCCAGGCCGTCCGCGCCCTCATCCTGTCGGGGGACCTGCCAGCGATCCAGGTCGGCGCCCGCAAGCTGTGGCGGATCCCCGAGGACGCCTTTGACGAGTACGTCGAGCGCCAGCTCGCCTCCACACGCCAGATGGTGGCCTCGGAGAGGTCCTCTCAGCACTCCTGAAGCTCGATCAGCTCAGGGCGTCGAGGGCGTTAGCACTCCCTGACGACCTCGATCGCCCCTAGCACGATCGCGACCCGCTGACCTCCCCCTCCCACAGGCACTCGATGGCTCAGCTCGACGGCGAGCTCAACGTAGTCCTGACCGACCTGCACGATCGTGCCCGTCACGCTGCCGGCAGGCAGACTGAGACTGACTCGCGCCCTGCGCCGTCGCAGATCGCGCAACGCCGCCCGCGCACTGCGCCATCTGCGCGCCTGGCCAGCTTCGCCAACAGTCTGTGGAACAACGACGGCGATCGCGGCCGTTCGCACCATGACCACCCCGCCGCCAGGCGCCTGGCCGATCAGGACATCATCGCCCAGGTGCCGCGCGAGGAGGTCCACTAAGGCCCCGCCGCGCGTGAGCACGCGCAGCCGCTGGCCGAGCCTGGCACGCAGACGCGCCTCCAGCTTCACCGTCGCAGCCTCAGCCTCAGCCAGGTCCGCTCCCTGACCTGCAACCTGAGCCCGCCGTTCAGCATCAAAGACGCTCTCGAGCTCGTCGAGATAGGTGATCGGGTCCATGACCCCAACCCCATCACTCAGCGAGAAGGCTCGCATGGGACCTCACTCCCCCTCTTGACACTCCTCCCACAATTGTCGATGATCAAACAGCCTCAAACATCATAGTCGATTCCCGGAGGTCACCATGTCACTGCGTATGCGCCTGTCAGCGATGACGGCACTCGCCTTCCTCCTCACCGTCGTCCTCGCCACCGTCACGGTTGGCGGGACCCAGACGCTGCTCACGGTCCCCCAGGAGCCCTGGGGCCCGATCTGCCTGGCCTGGCTCGGCGTGCTGTCCTGCGCGGTCCTCACGCTCGCGGGCGCCTGGCACGTGGCCTCCGGCCTGCTGGCCCTGGCCGCCACCCGAGATGAGGACGTTGTCTCCAGCTGCCTGGGCCAGGCCCTCCTGCGAGCAGTGGCACGCCGCGGAGCACCAGCGATGCGCCGCACCGTTGCCGGCACACTGCTGCTCGGGATGGCGACGGCGAGCCCTGCAGCCGCCCAGGGCACCACCCCTGGCGACGATCTGGGCTGGTCCCCGACCAGTTCGCAGGCCGATTCCCCGGCTCCTGAGCAGCCTGCGGCGCCGCAACCCGGTCCCCTGGAGGAGTCCGCGCCCGACGGCGCAGCCGGGAGCGAGGGCTCCTCCGCCCAGGGCGAGCAGGGCGGAGACCCTGGGCAGGACGTCCTCTCCCAGCCAGCCGAGCCGCCGGTCGAGGAAGCACCCGCGCCCTCCCCCGGCGATGAGGCGACGCTGCGCCCAGCCCAGCCGCGCCCCTCTGAGCTCGTACCCCCGAACGCCTCGGTGTCCACGGACGCCGCCGCGCCCGCCGGCGCCCCACACGGCGAGGCAGGACCGGCGCCGGCGCCCCTCTTCCAGGCAGGCCAGGCCACGCAGGGCGCGGACCAGAGGGCCACAGGCCACCGACCGGCCTCACCCCGCCCTCAGGAACGCCCCCGCTCACCGCACCCTTCGCAGTCGCACCAGGCCACCCCGCAAGCGGGTTCCAGGCCCACGGTCACGGTGGAACCCGGGGACTCGCTGTGGCAGATCACGCGCCGCCTGCTTCAGGCCGCAAAGGACGGCGAGGTCACCGACGCCGAGGTCCTCACCTCCTGGCCCGAGCTCTACGCACTCAACGTCGCCGTCATCGGCCCAGACCCCTCCTTGATCCACCCTGGCACCGTGCTCACGGTGCCCGCCAGCCTGCGCGGCTAACGATCCCTGCTGGCAAGGACGCATGCGCTATGGCCACCCTCACCGCACCGGACCTGCGAACGCCGCAGGCTGTCCGCCTGGCTCCGGTCCATATCTCGACCCCTGCCGACGCCCTCGCTCTCGCTGAGCGGCTCACCAGCCCTGCGCCCGAGCTCACGCACTGCCCCACTCACCCTCTCCAAGAACCTGGGAGCCGGCCGGGCCGAGGTCCGGCCCGGTGGGACCGGTTCCGCTTCGTGCCGACCGTCGAGCAGACCGAGGCCTCAATCGAGTCCATCCGTGAGGCGCGGACCGGTCAGGAGGCCCCCTCCTCGGGTGAGCAGTCTCCTGGCACCAGGCAGGTGGCCACGGCGACGCGAATGGCTCAGGCCCTGGTCACGGCAGCAGCCGAGGTCCTGGCAGGACTGCGCCCGGTCGATCACCTGTCCGGCTGGACCACGCCAGAGCTCTTTGACGCCCTGGCACGTCGGGCAGGCCTGGCTCGCAGGATCCTGGGCGAGGTCACCTCACCCCGCCCGCGTCCGCGGCGGGCCAGCGTCCAGCTCACCCCTTCAGGCGCGTGCGAGGCCATGGTCCTGCTCGACGTCGGGCCGCAGCTGCGCGCTGCCGCCGCTCGCCTGGAGATGCACCGCGGCCGCTGGATCCTCGCCGTCGTGGAGATCGGCTGAGGCCCCGCGGCCGCGATGGTGGGCGATGCCCCCTCTCAGCGGCGGCGCTTGGCCGCGCGACGCTCAGCGCGATTCATGCCAGCAGCCTCGCCGTCCTCGTTGGCAGAGACGCTCCCGTCCTCGCCCGGAGCCGAGTAGCTCACGCGCTGGTTCATCGCCTCGCGCCCGGTGTCCCCCATGACGGTGCCACCAGCCAGGCTCCCGGCGGCGTCCCCGCCAGCCTGCGCGATCGTGCGGGCCAGCTCAGTCTTGCCCTCCTCCTCGGCGCGCTTGGCAGCGGCGTCGAAACGAGCGGCGTTCGCGAAGACCTGCTCCACGGTCTCCTCGCGGATACCCTCCATCATGGCCTTGAACATGTGGGCACCCTCGTTGGCGTACTCGACGAGCGGGTCCCTCTGGGCCATCGCCCGCAGGCCAATGCCCTCCTTGAGATAGTCCATCTCGTACAGGTGCTCACGCCAGCGCTTGTCCACCACGGCCAGCAGCACGCGCCGCTCCAAGGTCCGCATGGGCTCAGGCCCCAGCTGGGCCAGCGCCACCGGGTTGTCGTCCAGGCGCCGCTCGGCGTCCTCGTAGGCGACGGCCGCGTCCTCGGTCAGCTCAGCGCCCAGGCGCTCGGCCGTCAGCTGGTCAAGGCTGCCCACGGCGCCCAGGATCTCGTTCTTGGTCAGCCCCACCGGGTAGAGGTGGGCCAGGTCGTCCCACAGGGCGTCCAGGTCCCACTGGTCAGGACGGCCCTCGCTGGTGCGCGAGGCCACCACCGTGTCCACGGTCCGTGCGCGGAAGGCCTCCATCTGCGGCTCCAGGTCCTCCCCGTCCAGCACCCGGCGACGCTCGGAGTAGACCTTCTCGCGCTGCTCGGTCATGACGTCGTCGTACTTGAGGACGTTCTTGCGGATCTCGTAGTTACGCGACTCCACCTGGCGCTGAGCCGAGGCAATGGCCTTGGAGACCATCTTGGACTCCAGCGGGACGTCGTCGGGGTAGGCGTCGGAGGCCATGATGCGCTGGGCCAGGCCGGAGGCGAACATGCGCATGAGGTCATCCTCCATAGACAGGTAGAAACGGGACTCGCCCGGGTCTCCCTGACGGCCGGAGCGGCCTCGCAGCTGGTTGTCGATACGGCGCGACTCGTGGCGCTCAGTGCCCAGCACGTACAGGCCACCGAGCTCGACGACCTCGTCGTGCTCGGCCTTGCAGGCCTCACGAGCGGCCTCCAGAGCAGCCGGCCAGGCCTTCTCGTACTCCTCGGAGTCCTCCTCCGGGTCCAGTCCCGACTCCTTGAGGGCGGTGACCGCGATGTGCTCGGCGTTGCCACCGAGCATGATGTCGGTACCACGACCGGCCATGTTGGTCGCCACGGTGACCGCACCCTTGCGCCCGGCCATCGCGACCACGGCCGCCTCACGAGCGTGCTGCTTGGCGTTGAGGACCTCGTGGGGGATGCCGCGCCGGGTGAGCATCTGGGACAGCTGCTCGGACTTCTCCACGCTCGTGGTACCCACGAGCACCGGCTGACCGGCTGCGTGGCGCTCCTCGATGTCGTCGACCACAGCCTGCAACTTGGAGCGCACCGACTTGTAGACCAGGTCGGGCTGATCGGTGCGGATCATCGGCTTGTTCGTGGGGATGGGCACCACACCGATCTTGTAGGTGCCGGCGAACTCGGCTGCCTCGGTCTCAGCGGTACCGGTCATGCCTGAGCGCGAACCCTCAGGGTAGAGACGGAAGTAGTTCTGCAGGGTGATCGTGGCCAGGGTCTGGTTCTCGGCCTTGATCTCCACCCGCTCCTTGGCCTCGATGGCCTGGTGCATGCCCTCGTTGTAACGGCGCCCGGGCAGCACACGTCCGGTGTGCTCGTCGACGATGAGCACCTCGCCGTCGCGGACGATGTAGTCCTTGTCCAGGTGGAAGAGCTCCTTGGCCTTGATGGCGTTGTTGAGGAAGCCGATGAGCGGGGTGTTCTCGGACTCGTAGAGGTTGTCGATCCCCAGGTAGTCCTCAACCCGGGCGATACCCGGAGCCAGCACACCCACGGTGCGCTTCTTCTCGTCGACCTCGTAGTCCTTGCCGGCGGTCAGGCGCTCAGCGACCTTGGCGAACTCCTGGTACCACTTGTTGACGTCCCCGGTGGCAGGCCCAGAGATGATGAGCGGGGTACGGGCCTCGTCGATCAGGATGGAGTCGACCTCGTCGACGATGACGAAGGCGTGCCCGCGCTGGACCAGGTCCTCGGGGCGCTGGGCCATGTTGTCACGCAGGTAGTCGAAGCCGAACTCGTTGTTCGTGCCGTAGGTGATGTCCATGGCGTACTGCTGGCGGCGCTCGGCTGGGCTCTGCCCGGCCAGGATGCATCCGGTGGTCAGCCCCAGGAAGCGGTGGATACGGCCCATCAGGTCGGACTGGTACTCAGCCAGGTAGTCGTTCACCGTCACCACGTGGACGCCCTTGCCGGTCAGTGCACGCAAGTAGGAGGGCATGGTGGCGACCAGGGTCTTACCCTCACCGGTCTTCATCTCAGCGATGTTGCCCAGGTGCAGGGCCGCGCCGCCCATGATCTGGACGTGGTAGGGGCGCATGCCCAGCACACGGTCAGCCGCCTCGCACACGGTGGCGAAGGCCTCAGGCAGCAGGGCGTCCAGGCTCTCGCCATCGGCGTAACGCGTCTTGAGCTCGTCGGTCGCCTCCCTGAGCTCAGCATCGGTGAACTCACGGTAGGCGTCCGCAAGCGACTCGACCTGGTGCGCGATGGCGTCGAGCTTCTTGAGGGTGCGCCCCTCTCCGATGCGAAGGATCCGGTCGACAAGCGACATACTGGTTTCTCCCTGTGGTGACGGCGGAGCGTGTCCGCAGGGCGCAGCCGCAGCCGCACCCGGAAGCCACGTCCTGACGGTCCTGCCCCAGGCCGAAAGAGCCACGACGGGTGCAGGCGTCGTTCATCGTAGTGGACTGTGCCCGCCCCACGCCTCTGCCGGTACCTCGCACAAGAGTGCCGCTGTCCACACCGAGGGTGCCTGGGCGCTGCCCGCCGCCGGCTGTGGAGGAGGCCGACGACGGCGAGGCAGGCTCGTTCCATGCCCTCACCTCCGCCCGTGGCCACCAGGGACGCGCCACCACCGTCCAGGACGCCGCCGTCAGGTCCTCCTACCTGGTTACCCGCTCACGCCCGGAGGGTTGCACGGTGGCTGCAACGCCTCGTCCACGACGCTGCCGGCGCGCTCATCCCTGCCCGGTGCGCCGGGTGCGGCACCTGGGACACCCGGCTGTGCGAGCGCTGCCGCAGTCTCCTGGACGGCCCGCTGTCCGAGGTCATCCACGCCGACGGCGCCGAGGACCTGCCCATCCACGCCCTGGCGGCCTACGCCGGCCCGGTACGCGCCCTGGTCCTGGGGTGGAAGAACGGTGGGCGTGAGGACCTGGCCGAGGTCATGCATGAGGCAGGCCAGCGGGCGGCGGGCCTGTGGACCGCGGGACTGGAGACCTCGCTGGTGCGCGAGGTGACCCAGGCAGGCAGGCTGCTGGTTGTCCCCGCCCCCTCAGGACTCACGCGACGCCTGCGCGGCCGCCTCGTGGCGGCGGACCTTGCCGACGCCGTGGCACGCGGCATCGCACGCTCCTGGCCTGGGCAGGGCGACCTGCTCGTGGCCTGCGCCGACGTCCTGCGCCGCCGGCCACAGCTGCGCGGGGCCCATCAGAGCGGACGGTCGGCACGTCGTCGGCGCTCGAACCGGGCATCACCCCCGCGCGTGCTGGCACCGGTCGAGGGATGGCCCGTGCTCCTGGTCGACGACGTCGTCACCACGGGCTCGACCCTCGGCTCGTGCGCCCGGGCCCTGGAGGCTGCCCGGGCCCGGTGCCTGGGCGCCGTCGTCCTGGCGGCCGCCCCCTCACCCCGGGCCCAGGTGACTGCCGTTCCCGGCGGGCCGGCGCCCTCGCGCCTGTCCAGGACCCGTCCTGCCGGCCGCGTGTCAGCGCATGGCGATCAGGCGGCGGGGAAGTGAGCGGCAGGCGTCCACATGGTGTAAGTTGTGTGGCACAACGCACACAAGGCACGGGGATCCCATGGCGGTGTCCCCGTCCCGCCCTCACCGGGCGGACGGCACGCAGGAGGTGGTCACGTTCCATCCAGAGCCCGTCGCGAGGTGCGGCGGGTGGCTCCGTTCGATCCGCTGAGAAGGATCATCAGGACCCAGAAAGAGGTTCCACCATGGACATCACCGTCGTCGGCCGTAACGCTGAGATCTCCTCTCGACTGCGCGACTACGTCGAGGAGAAGGCCACCAAGGTCGAGCAGTTCGACCCCCGAGTCCAGCGCGTCGAGGTCGAGGTGACCCACGAGCGCAACCCACGCCAGGCCGACACCGCAGAGCGTGCCGAGATCACCGTTATCTCCAAGGGCCCGATCATCCGGGCCGAGGCCTCCTCCTCCGACCGCTTCGCCGCCTTCGACATCGCCATGGGGAAGCTGACCGAGCGTCTGCGCCGGGCCCGTGACCGCAAGAAGGACCACCGGCGTTACCCCGTGGACGTCCCGGAGGGCACCCAGGCCCCGGCTGCCGAGGAACTGCGCAGCCTGCACGAGACCGACGACGCCCCGATCGAGGACTCGCCCAAGGCGCCCACCGAGAAGGGCGTGGCAGTGGAGTCGCAGCTGGGAGACTCTCCCGTCATCGTGCGCCAGAAGCTGCACGACGCGACGCCCATGACCGTGGACGAAGCCCTGTACCAGATGGAGCTGGTGGGACACCCCTTCTACCTGTTCATTGAGAAGTCGACCAAGCAGCCCTGCGCTGTCTACCACCGCCACGGCTGGACCTACGGCGTCATCCGTCTTGACGCCCAGGTGCTCTAGCCACAGCACAGGCCTCTCGCCGCACTGACTGGGGGCGGCGTCGGTCACCGTACCGACGCCGCCCCTGTGCGTGCCCGCACTGCATGGGACCGAGGCCGGCTCAATCGCACCCGCCCCAGCTGCCAGAGCCGGCCGGGGTGCTTGGCCCCAAGCCTCTTAGTCCTCAGCCTCAGCGGGGGTCTGCGCCGTCGGCACCTCGTGGGGGCCGTGGACCGTCACGCCGCTGCCGCCACGAGAGACCTGCCTCATCCGATGCGGTCGTCGCACGCTGGGGGGAAGCACCACCGCTGCCACGCCCTCACTGGCACCTACGCCGGCGCCGGCCTTCTCCCCACCCACAACCGGCACCTCGGCAGCCAGCTCGGTCGAGCGCCGCGTCACCGGGGTGGTGGGAAGCGCAGCAGACCCAGGCGTCCCCAGGGTGCCGCTGGTGGGGACGTAGCGGGCGATCTCCGGAACGTCGTCGGGCACCACGGGCAGCGGGCGGTGGCCTTGCAAGTCACCGGGAGCGCCCTCCTCGCCGAGCAGCCTGGGCAGCGTGAGCAGGAAGGACGCTCCCTCCCCGGGCCACCCCCAGGCCTCCAGCGCCCCGCCGTGCAGCGAGGCGTCCTCACTGGCGATTGACAGCCCCAGGCCAGAACCGCCCAGGGTGCGCTGACGCGAGGTGTCGGCGCGGTAGAAGCGGTCAAAGACCTTGCTCGCGACCTCTGGCGTCATCCCGACTCCGTGGTCACGCACCCGCACTGCCACGGCCACCTCGTCCCCGGCCACGGTGAGGTCGATCTGGGTGCCCTCGGCGTGCTCAAGGGCGTTGAGCAGGAGGTTGCGCACGATCCGCTCGACCCGGACGGTATCCATCTGCGCGATCACCGGCCCATCAGGAAGGTCGAGGGTGACGTGGGCACCCATGCGCTCGATGTGGGTCTGGCTGTCCTGGACCACGGAGGTCACCAGCAGCCGCAGGTCCTGATCGACGGCGGAGAGCTGGACCTTGCCGGAATCCACCCGGGAGATGGTCAGGAGGTCGTCGAAGAGCTTGCGCAGCCGAGAGGTCTCGGAGACCAGGACGTCCAGGCTGCGGCGGGCCAGAGGCGAGGCGATCTCGTCACGAGCCTCCTCCAGCTGCTCGGCAGCCAGCCCGATCGAGGTCAGTGGCGTGCGCATCTCGTGGGAGACGTCGGTGACGAACAGCCGCTGGACCGCAGACAGGCGCTCCCAGCTGTCGATCTGGTGCTCCAGGGAGTCAGCCATCTCGTTGAAGGCCCTGCCCAGCGAGGCGATCTCGTCCTCACCACTGACCTTGACGCGTTCGTCCAGGTGGCCGTCGGTCAGGCGCCGCGCTGCCTCCGAGGTGCGCCGGATCGGCAGCAGGACCCTCCACGCCAGCGCCCACACCGCCAGGACGAGCATGAGCAGGAAGGCCGCCGCCGCCAGCGCCGTGCTGCGCGTGGTCAAACTGACCAGGCGCTGCTCGGGAGACAGGCTGTAGAACAGGTAGAGGTCATAGGCCCCGGCCTGAGGCATCGTGACCTGGGAGCCGATGACCACGCCCGGCACCCGCTCGGTGGGATCAGGCAGGGTGATCTGCCGCCACGCCTGGGTTCCCTCCGCGCTGCCGGCCAGCTCGGCAGACAGGTCCTGGCTGATCAGGGGCAGCAGGTCCTCGTCTGAGGCCAGGTCCCCGATCGAGGCCTCACCGGCGGCGTCCCGGTTGCGCACGAGCGCCACACCCATCCGCCGGGCGTTACCGGAGCCCTGGCCCAGACGGTCAACGATCTGCTGGGCCGCCGTCGTCAGCTCCTCGGGCGTGGCACTCTCCAGCAGGTCGAGCTCGGCCTGCACGCTCACAGTCCTCATGCGGGCGTCGGCCAGCAGGAAGACCCTGCGCTCGGCGTAGACGTCGTCGCGGATCATGGCGGAGACCACGAGGAACAGCAGGAGGATGAGGACGATGCCGCCGGTCAGCGCCGAGACCACCATCCTGGCCGGCAGGCTGCGCCGCACCACCCGGACGGGGTTGATCCAGTCACGCCAGCGCCCTCGCCTCGCGCCCGTGTCCGACGGCGTCGTCTCACTCACGCTCGGTGTCGCGGACCGCCCCGCGCTCACCGGGGGTCGCCGGCCCGGTAGCCCACGCCGCGGACGGTGACGACGATGGTGGGGTGCTCCGGGTCCTTCTCGACCTTGGAACGCAGGCGCTGGACGTGGACGTTGACCAGGCGCGTGTCCGCCGCGTGCTGGTGGCCCCACACCCGCGCCAGCAGCTCCTCGCGGGTGAAGGCCTTAGAGGGGGTGCGTGCCAGGGTCAGCAGCAGGTCGAACTCCAGGGGGGTCAGAGCCAGGGCAGCGCCGTCCCGGGTCACCCGGTGGCCCAGGACGTCGATATCGACGTCGCCCACACGCACGTGCTCCACCGCCCCGGCCTCGGTGCCCCGGCGCAGTCGCGTACGCACCCGGGCCAGCAGCTCCTTGGACTTAAAGGGCTTGGTCACGTAGTCGTCCGCTCCGGCCTCCAGCCCGGCGACGACGTCCTGGGTGTCCGTGCGGGCGGTGAGCATGATGACCGGCACGTCCGACTCAGCGCGGATGAGCCGGCAGATCTCCACGCCGTCCAGCCCCGGAAGCATGAGGTCCAGGAGGACCAGGTGGGGGTTGACCTCCCGGAAGGTGGCGAGCGCCTGGGCACCGTCAGCGCAGAAGAAGGGCTCATAGTGCTCGGACTCGAGCATGATGCCGATCATCTCTGCCAGGGCGGTGTCGTCATCGACGACGAGGATCCGGGTCGTCATGCCTCATATCCTGGCACGCCCGCGAGGTTCACACAGCAGATTCCCTCCGCGGAACCAGGCCGCAGCGCAGGAATCATCCTCCAGCCTGGCACGGTCGGCTCCTCAGCTCCTCCTGTGGAGGGAGGCCAGCCAGGTCCGCCGCGTGCAAGCATGTGGTCATGAGCAGTGACGAGACCCCCTGGCAGTCGCCTTCAGCAGGCCCCTCCGGGAACGACGACGCCGCGCAGCCCTCCTGGTCCCCTGACCAGCCCTCGGCCTCCTTAGGCGCCGGCACCAGCGCTCCGAGCACCCAGCCCAGGTTCGGCGCCTACGGCGCGACCCCGCCGGGCCAGGCCACCTCGGGATCCTGGCAGTCTGGATACCCGGGCTACGAGCCGGCCCAGGGACAGGCGGACCCGGCGCAGCCCTACGGCGCGCCCGGTTCCTCCGGCGTGCCCGGCGGCTTCTTCCTCGCCCCCAAGCCCGGGATCATCCCGCTGCGCCCCTTGAGCATCGGCGAGATCATCAGCGGCGCCTTCGAGTCTCTGCGCGCCAACCCCAAGGCTATGTTCGTCCCGGCGCTCATCGTCATGAGCGTGCTGGGGGTCATCTCGGCCGTCCTGAGCTTCACCAGCTCGCTCGGCCTGGACTCGCTGGCGACCTCCTCCACCTCTGACCTGGAGTCCGTGGTCGTCGGCCTGGACCTGACGACCTCGACCTCCCCGGCCTCGCTTCTGACCACACTCCTCGGCTCCGGCGCGACGACGCTGCTGATGTCCCTGGCCAGCACCGTCCTGACCGGTCTGCTCATCGTCGCAGTCTCTCGTTCCGTCCTGGGACGTCTGGCCACCCCCGGCGAGGTCTGGCAGCGCACTCGTTCGCGCGTGTGGGCGCTGATCGGGCAGTCGTTGCTGACCTCCCTGATCGTCTACGGGGTCCTCGCCGTGGGCACAGGAGTCACCGTCGCGGCAAGCGTCGGGATGTTCACCACCTTTGGTTCCCAGCGCTCGGCCCTGCTCACGGTGGTGTTCGCCCTGGCCATCGTCGTGCTCGCCCTGACCACGGTGTGCCTCACGGCCTTCCTGTGGGTGCGGCTGTCCATGGCGCCAGCAGCGCTCGTGCTGGAGAACGTCGGGGTGCTGACCGCGATGAGCCGCTCGTGGGAGCTGACGCGGCAGGGCTTCTGGCGAGTCTTCGGCGTCCTGGTGCTGGCCGCCATCATCTCCAACGTCGCGGTGTCCGTGGTGGGAGGTGTCACCGGGATCGTGGCGGGGATCGTCGGCGCGATCATCGGGTCCTTCGCGCTTGTCAGCGCCCTGTCCTCGCTGCTGGGCGCGCTGCTGAGCGCCGTCATCATGCCCTTTACCGCGGCGGTGACGGCCCTGACCTACATCGACCTGCGCATGCGCCGCGAAGGTCTGGACGTCGAGCTGCGCCAGGCTGCCGCCTGATTCCCGTCAGGACCCGATGATGACCGCTCTCGCCCTCTTGGCTTCCACTGCGCTCGCCGCGGACGTGCCGGCGACCCCGAGCGCCGAGGAGGCGCGCCAGGCCGCCGTCGAAGAGCTGTCCAAGCCGGCCTACCACCCACGCCCGAGCCTGCTGGAGCAGATCTGGCAGTGGCTGATCAGCCACCTGCAGCTGACCCAGGTCATCCCGGGGGCACCGGCCTGGTTGTCCATGCTCATCGTCGCCGTGGCCCTGGCCGTCCTGCTGGGGCTGCTCGTCGTCCTGCTACGCCGGGTCACGCTCACCGGCCGCTCCCGGCGGCGAGGCGCCTCACTGTTTGACGACGACCGCGACTCCGCCGCCCTGACCCAGGCCGCCGACCAGGCCGCGCGCAGCGGTGACTGGGCGACCGCCGTCGTCGAACGCTTCCGCGCCATCATCCGCTCCCTGGACGAACGCGGCCTCATTGACGACTACCCGGGGATGACGGCGCACGAGGCCGCCGAGGTCAGCGCGGCGGCGCTGGGGACCTTGGGCGGGGAGCTGCGCCAGGCCGCTAATCTGTTCGACTCGGTACGCTACGGCGAGGTGGTCTCGACCGCGGTCCAGGACGAGTGGATGCGCCGTCTGGCCCAGGCGATCGCGCAGACCCGTCCCCTCGCCACCCAGGCGGTGGCCTCATGAGCACCGCGTCCGTGCGCTCGCAGACTCCCGCACCCTCCTCCCCCACGTCCTTGGACGACTCCCAGGTGGTGGGCGAGACCTGGCGCGCACGAGTACGCCGGTGGCGCCCTCTTCTGCTGGCCTTGGCCGTCTTCGTCGTCATCTCCGTGGCGACGGCGCTCATGCGCCCCTCGGTGTCCAAGGTGCCCTACGCCCTGGACAATCCAGGATCCAACGGCGCACAGGCCCTGGGCGCGCTCCTGCGCGAGGAGGGAGTCTCCCCGCGCACCGTCAGGTCCGTCAGCGAGGTCCTCCAGGCCACCGCAGGCTCGTCAGGCGCCTCCGATTCCTCCCAGCGGGTCACGGTCGCGCTCATCCACGCCGGCCAGCTCTCGGCGTCTGAGCGGTCCGCGCTGGCACGCTCCGGAGCGGATGTCACCGTCATCGGCTCAACCTACGAGGACCTGACCGGGCTGACCGAGCTCGTGCCCAGCGGAGTCTCCTCCTCGACCGGCAAGCGGCTGCCCCCCCAGTGCTCTGACCCTGACGCCCAGGCCGCGCAGTCCCTCGATGGCATTGCCGGCTCACTGGCCCTGTCCGACGACGTGGCCGCCGGTTCCCCCGCCCCCGACGGGGTCGTCGCTTGCTTCCCGGTTAGCGCTGAGGGGGACTACGCCTACGTCGTCGCACCGCTGGAGGGCGGAGGGACACTGCGGGTCATCTCCGACGCCTCGGTGGTGACCAACGACCGCCTGGCCCAGGAGGGCAACGCGGCACTTGGCGTGCGCGCACTGGGCCACCACGAGACCCTCCTGTGGATGGACGCCTCCCACAAGGCCGCCCTGACTGTGTGGAACCCGGGCTCGCTCCCGGCCTGGCTCTCCGTCACCGGATTCCAGGCGCTGCTGGCGCTGGGCGTGCTGGCCCTGGTCCGCGGCCGGCGCTTTGGCCGTCTCGTGGACGAGGACCTGCCGGTGCTCGTCCGCGCCACCGAGACCACCCGGGGGCGTGCGCGCCTGTACCACCTGGTCGGTGACCGTCACCGGGCCGCCCGTGCCCTGCGCGCCGGAACCGCGCGGCGGCTCGGCCACCGCCTGGGCGTGCCGGCCAGCGCTGAGCCCGGCACCCTCGTGGAGGCAGTCGCCTCAGCCACGGGCCACAGCCAGCGCCAGGTCCACCAGCTCCTGTACGGCCCTGTGCCAGACTCCAACAGGTCCCTGGCGGACCTGGCTTCCCAGCTTGACCATCTCGAGAGCGAGGTCTCCCACCGATGACTACCAACACTCCTGACGGCACCACGTCCTTTCGGCACACCGCTCAGGACACCGCCTCACCGCGCGCTGAGGCCTACGACCCGCGCGAGCGCCTGGTGGCGCTGCGCTCGGAAATGAGCAAGGCCGTGGTCGGCCAGGACGCTGCAGTCACTGGACTGGTCATCGCCATGCTCGCCGGCGGGCACGTCCTGCTGGAGGGCGTGCCTGGCGTGGCCAAGACCTTGCTCGTGCGCAGCCTGGCCCAGGCCATGGACGTGGAGACCAAGCGTGTCCAGTTCACTCCTGACCTCATGCCTGGTGACGTCACCGGCTCCCTCGTCTACGACGCTCGCTCAGCCGAGTTCTCCTTCCGGCCCGGGCCGGTCTTCACCAACCTGCTGCTGGCTGACGAGATCAACCGCACCCCACCCAAGACCCAGGCCGCGCTGCTGGAGGCCATGGAGGAGCGCCAGGTCTCCGTGGACGGCACGCCCCGCGCGCTTCCTGACCCCTTCATGGTGGTGGCCACGCAGAACCCGGTCGAGTACGAGGGAACCTATCCCCTGCCCGAGGCCCAGCTCGACCGGTTCCTGCTCAAGCTGGTCCTGCCGCTGCCCGAGCGCGCCCAGGAGATCGAGGTGCTCACGCGCCACGCCTCCGGCTTCAACCCGCGCGACCTGGTAGCCGCCGGGCTTGAGGCGGTTGCCTCCCCCGCGGACCTGGCAGCCGCGCGTGAGCAGGTACGCACCGTCGGCGCCTCGCCTGAGCTGCTGGCCTACGTCGTCGACCTCGTGCGAGCCACCCGCCAGGCCCCCAGCGTCGCGCTGGGCGTGTCTCCGCGTGGGGCGACGGCGCTGCTGGCCACAGCCCGCGCGTGGGCGTGGCTGTCCGGGCGTTCCTTCGTCACGCCTGACGACGTCAAGGCGCTGGCGGTTCCTGCCCTGCGCCACCGCATCCAGCTTCGGGCCGAGGCGGAGATGGAGGGCGTGACCACCGAGTCCGTCATCACCGGCGTCCTGCGCTCGGTGCCCGTCCCGCGTTGAGAACCTGCCGGCCCTGCCGGTCCCAGTGCATCGGCCGTGCAGGCCTGCCCGTTTCATCACGTACCAGATCTCGCAGGAGGAACGATGTACCTGACCACCCGCAGCGTGTGGCTGACGGCGCTGGGCTGTCTCGTGGTCCTCCTGGTTCCCCGACCCGTCAGCGTGCTGGCCTGGTGCGCCGGCGTGGTAGCGCTGGTGGCCCTGGACGTCCTGGCGGCTCCCTCCCCACGCGCCTTGCGGGTGGAGCGAAGCCTGGCCCGTGCCATCCGCCTGGGCGAGTCGACGACGGCGACCCTCACCGTCGCCAACGACGGCCGGCGCACGGCCCGCCTGGAGCTGCGTGACGCGTGGCCGCCGTCGGCCGGAGCCAGCAACGAGCGAGGCCGGCTGGAGGTGCCTGCCGGCCAGCGACGTCGTCATCGCACCGTGCTGACCCCGACTCGCCGGGGTGACCGCACGGCGGACCTGGTGACCGTACGCTCCCGAGGTCCGCTGGGACTGGCCGGGAGGCAGGCCTCCTTGCGCAGCCCGGCGCGGCTGCGCGTGCTGCCGGCCTTCGCCTCGCGGCGCCACCTGCCCAGTCGTCTGGCGCGGCTGCGCGAGATGGACGGCCGCAGCGCCGTCATGGTGCGCGGGGCCGGCACCGAGTTCGATTCCCTGCGCGAGTACGTCGTCGGGGACGACGTGCGCTCCATCGACTGGCGCTCGACTGCGCGTCGGGGCGAGGTCGTGGTGCGTACCTGGCGTCCGGAGCGGGACCGACGCGTCCTCATCGTCATCGACACCGGCCGCCTGTCCGCTGCCAGGCTGGGAGACGAGCCGCGCCTGGACGCCCAGATCGAGGCCTGCCTCCTGCTGGCGGCGTTGGCCTCGCGCGCGGGCGACCGCGTGGACGTGCTCACGATGAGTGAGCAGGTGGGGGTCCAGGTGCGTGGGGAGTCCGGGCCGGCGCTCATGAGCGCCCTGGCCGATGCCCTGGCCCCGGTCAGCCCTGAGCTCAGCGAGACCGACTGGGCCGCCTTGGCGCAGACCGTGCGCCGCGCCCTGTCCCAGCGCGCACTCGTCGTCGTACTCACGGCGCTGGACGGTGCCGGCACGGACGCCGGGCTTCTGCGCTCATTGGCGGCGCTGGCGCGCGACCACACGGTCCTGGTGGCCTCCGCCTCGGACCCGGAGCTGGAGGAGCTGCGCAGCCGGCGCGAGGACGCCGAGGACGCCTACCTGGCGGCCTCGGCTGAGCGCGACCTGCTGGAGCTGGCGGCGGTGCAGGACCGGCTGCGCCGTGGCGGTATCGAGGTGGTGGAGGCTCCGGCCGTCCGCCTGGCGCCGGCCATGGCGGACTCCTACCTGGCCCTCAAGGCCGCGGGGCGGCTATGAGTGCCTCAGCCCACCTGGGCCGGAACCTGACCGGCTTCCTCATTGGCCAGGTCCCCGCTGTACCCGGCCAGGACCACACGCCGTCCCAGCCCCACGGTGTAGGCCCACAGGACCGCGAGGGCGAGCACGCCGGCCACGATCTTGAGCGCCCAGGGAACCGGGGCGGGAGTCACGAAGGCCTCGATGAGACCGGCCACACCCAGCGCCGCCGTCAGCGCCACGGCAACGGTGAACAGGGAACGACCCTCCTGCCCCAGGGCAACCGCACGCGAACGCGGGCCCGGAACCAGCATGGTCCAGAAGAGCTTGAGGCCTGCGGCGCCGGCGATGAAGATGCAGGTCAGCTCCAGCAGACCGTGCGGGGAGATCAGCACCAGGAAGAGGCCAAACATGTCATGGTCGGCCATGATGGCGCCGGCCTGCCCCACGTTGACCGCGTTGGCCAGCAGCATGTAGCCCGGAACGATGCCGGTGATCCCTCCAGCCACGCACAGGGCTGCGATACGGGCGTTGTTGGTCCAGACCATGGAGGCGAAGTCAGGGGCCGAGTAGGCGGAGTAGTAGGCCTCGAAGGACTTGTGGGCGTAGGCGTCCAGCTCGGACGGGCTGCCCAGGGCGGCCATGGCAGAAGGCTCACGCAGGGTCCACACGCCTACGACCACAGCGATGAGCAGCTCGATCGCCGTGACACCCAGCGTCCACCAGCGCAGGCGGTAGAGCGCCGCTGGGATGCTCACCGTGACGTAGCGACGCAGGTCGCTGACCCGCAGGTCACGAGCACCGGTGATGCGTCCGCGGGCGGCCGCCACGCGAGTGGACATCTCGGCCAGCAGCTGCGGGTCCGGGGCGCCGGTGCGAAGGCGGGACAGGTCACGGGCTGCACTGCGGTAGAGCGTGACCAGCTCGTCGACCTGGGCCCCGCTGAGGCGGGGAGCGGCTACGAGGTGGTCCAGCCGTTCCCACTGGTCGCGGTGGGCCACACTGAAGGCGTCAATATCCACGAAAGGAGTGTGGCATGACGTGGTTGAGTGACACCTCCTCCGAGCGGATGATGGTCCCTGAGCGCGTGGTCATCGGGGAGGCGGTGGCTCTCGAGGTCACCGCGGCCTCGGTGGGAGCGCGGATCTTGTCCGGGCTCATCGACTACGCGCTGTACACCCTGGGCGGGATCGTCACCCTGCTCCTGTGGCTGACGCTGTACGTCAGGCTCGGAGAGCCGGGCAGCGCCGGCTCCGGCGTCCTTGTGTCGCTGGTGGTCCTGTGCTGGATGGTGGTCGTGCCGGTGGCCGTCGAGACGCTGTCTCGGGGACGCAGCGCAGGCCGCATGGTCACTGGGACCCGTGTGGTGCGGGACGACGGTGGTGCGGTTCGCTTCCGCCATGCGCTGGTGCGTGCGCTCACGGCGGTGATCGAGATCTGGGCGACCTCGGGAGGGATCGCCATCGCCTCATGCATCGTCACCCGGCGTGGCAAGCGGCTGGGCGACCTGCTGGCCGGGACCTACGTGCTCACCGTCCGTTCAGGCGCTCTGAGCGCTCCCCCGTTGCTCATGCCTCCCGAGCTCGCGCAGTGGGCCGCCCAGGCGGACATGCGGGCGCTGCCGGGCACGCTGGCGCTTGCGGCACGGACCTTCCTCCAGCGGGCCTCCACTCTGGCGCCGCAGGCACGCGCCCGGGTGGGTCAGGAGCTGGCCGCTCAGGTCTCGCAGTACGTCACTGTCCCGCCCACAGGCACGCACCCAGAGCGTTTCCTGGCTGCCGTGCTGTGCGAGCGTCGCGACCGTGAGCTGGAGATGGCCTTGGGCGACCGCGCACTGGAGGAGCGTGAGCTCGAGCGCTCGCAGCGGCTGCCCTACGGCGTGGTCTGAGCCGCCGAGCCCTGCGCGTACTGCTCCCGCTGCCCCGTTCTGGCGCTGGTCGCTACCCCGCCCTCACCACCGCTACCCCTTCACGCCAACCGCTACCCCATAGCGCGCGCCACCGGGTAGCGAAGGAAACAAAGGAGTAGCGAAGACGGCCAAGGGGTAGCGAGAAACCGACGCATGTGGCGATGACGGACAGGCGAAGAACGCCGCGGGGCAGCGGCAGTACCGACAGACGGGGGGCGGCGCAGCGGCAGTACGGGAGAGGGGGCAGCAGCGCCCAGGGGCGGCGCAGCGGCAGCACGGAAGAGAGAGGCAGCAGTGCCGCGCAACGGCGCAGAGCCGCCTTAGTTCTCCAGAGGACTCGCCTCGTGGGCCAGAAGAATCGGCACACCGTCACGGACTGGGTAGACCAGACCACCGCCGCGAGAAGCCAGCCCCACCTCGCCAGAGGGGCCGCGGACGTCCACAAGCTCTTCTCCCGTCACCGGGCAGCGCAACAACGCGCGGATCTGCGCGTCCGCACCGCTGACAGACCCGTCAACTGGCGTCCAGGCCTGGGTACTCATCTCAGTCCTCCTTCTGCCCACGCAACACCCGCAGGTGACCACGTCGCATGATCTCGGAACCATCCATCTCCGGCAGGGTCTCCGACGCCTGCTGCGTCAGCGGCGAGGGCAAGATCCCGCCAGGACGCCCCGTCCGCTCCGCCGGCTGAGGGCGGGGACGCTGGTGACGCGAGGCATCCCTCACAGCATCCGCAAGGGCAAGAAGATCGTCCTCACTGGGGGGCTCAGGCTCGAAGCTTGCCGCCAGGCGGATGACCTGCCAGCCTCTCGGGGCGGTAAAGGACTCGACGTGCTTCTCGCACAGGTCGTAGGCCTCAGGCTGACGCTCAGTGGCCAAGGGGCCAAGCACAATCGTGGAGTCGGCGTAGACACTCGTCAGCGTCGCGACGGCGGGATTCTCGCAACCTGGTCTGCGGCAGCTTCTGACGGTTCTCACCGTCGCAGGCTACCGCGCCTCCTGCCCGGGCCCGGCAGCGCCACTCGGTCACGGGGCCGGATCTCCCACGGCGCAACCCGAAGCGGTGGGAGCAACGATCACCTGTCCCGGCCCCGACGACTCGTAGGGTTGAGGCGTGACCTCCTTGCCCGCCCCTGAGCCAGACAGCCGCCCGGCCCTCACTACACCCGGACGTCGGCGCGACCGCCACGGACGCGGCCTGCGCGGACCGCTGCTGCCGCCTCACCTGCCGGCCTGGCGTACACGAGCCGAGAAGTTCGACGAGATGGTCGCCTCAGCTGCTGAGGATCTTTCACGGCGCTGGCCGGTGGTCAAGACGATCCAGTTCGCCGTTGAGGAGGTTCCCCCCTCCGACCCTGCACCGTGGGAGCGCGGCGTGGTGCTGGGACGCGGCTTCTCCGCCGAGCCTCGGGCAGGACTGCCCTCCCGCATCATCATCTACCGCCAACCAGTCTCTTCTCGCGCCGACGGTGAAGACGAGCTGGCTGAGCTCGTCCGGCAGGTCGTGGTGGAGCAAGTGGCGCAGATGCTCGGTCGCCGGCCCGAGGACATCGACCCCACTGCCTTCGGTTCCTGAGCCGCGATCCCCAGCGTCCAAGGACGGGGCCTCTGTCCCGGCACGCCGCTTTGGACGCCCCGTACCCCGTGGGGCTCAGCGCAGCTGGAGGGACCTGGCCGAGGCCGCTGCGGCGTCGGCCACGGGCGGGACGACGGCGATCAGCGTGCCCGCAGCGTCGCCCTCCACGCTCTGGGTGAGCACCGCAGCCGCACGCACCTGGGAGCCCTGAGGGGCGGAGAGTGTCAACGCCCCCGTTCCCTGGGGCAGCGTGTCGGCGTCCAGGTCGACGCTCACCGTCTTGCCGCCCGGCACCGTGACCTCCTGAGACCAGGAGCCCGTCGCCGCCGCCAGGGTGACGGTGGCCGACTGCCTCGCCGGGTTGGTCAGCACAAGCGTAGAGGTAATGGTCTGTCCGCGACCCGGCGCCGGCACCGTCAGGGCGGCGTCCGCCACCACAGCAGCGTCCTGCGCCTGCACCCAGGCCACGTCACGCATCAACGTGCCCGACCCGGCCGGATACTCCCCCGCTGTCCGCACGAGCCGCGCGGCGCCAGCCACCGGCTGGTCGGAGGTCACGCGGATCCCGTAGGTCCCCGCTGCCACGCCCTCCAGGCTCACGTCAAAGACGGCGCCGGGATCGATCACGAGCGACTGCGCACCAGGAAGCTCTTTCTCCCCGTCAGCACCGACGAGCGTGACCGAGACGGTGGCCTCAGCCTCGGAAGGGTTGACGATCCGAAGCGCCGGGCCAGCCGCGGCCTGCACGCCACCGCCGTCCTGAGCACCAGAGTGCGCCTCGCCGCCCGAGCTACCCGCATCCGAGCTCCCAGCATCCTTCTCAGGATCCGCCAGGACCACCCCAGGCACCAGCAAGTCCGTGGAGGGAGCGGCCCCCGCCGTCAAGACGTCCGTGCCGGCCGGGGTCTCGCCGTCGAGAGACTCCGTGGCCAGCGAGGGGATGAGCATCCCGCCGTCAGCCTCCACGGAGACCGCCACGCGCGCGTCAGCTGACGATGCCGACTCCAGGAGCACCGAGGCCGAGCCACCGGCCGGCACCGCGACCTGTCCGCCAGAAGGCAGGGTGAGCGGCCCCGTCGAGCCGTAGAGCGTGACGGTCGCCGTGACCGTGGTGCGGCCGGGGTTGACCAGGCGCAGCTCAGAGGAGGAGCCCAGCGCCGCCGAGCCGCCAACGATCCAGGACACCGCCGACGCCGGGGCGCAGGCCGAGGCGGTCAGGCCTCTCAGGTCGCCCGAGGCGGTCGAGGTTGTCACGAGCCCGGTGGCCGAGGCCTCGGAGTCCTGCCCGGGGGCGAGGGTGAGGACTCCGCCCACGGCGTCGTCGGTAGACAACGTGGAGTCCTCCAGCCGCTGGCCCCCATAGGCCGCTCGCGTCCCCGCGCCGAGAACCGTGATCGAGGTGGCCGAGCTGGTCTGCCCCAGGTCGACGGCGCCCACCGAGTTACCAGGGCTGGCAGGGCAGGCGTAGACGGACTCAGTCACGGCAGCGGGCACGCTGATTGCGCCGACCTCGGCCTGGGCGGCGGTCGGGGTCAAGGTGGCCCACCAGGTCGCGCCAGCTGCGCCGGCCAGGAGACCAGCTGCAGCCAGGAGGGCCGTGCCTCGGCGAAGGAAGGTACGCGGAGTCGTCATCGTAGGCTCCTCCGACGCCGCAGGGGCAGGGCCGCCAGGGCGGTCAGGACCCACACGACCCAGATCACGCAGGTTGCCGCCTCGGCCAGCGGCGAGGCGTGGCTCAGGGTCAGGGTCCCGCAGACCCCGGCCGGAACGGTGAAGGCCTGGCGCCAGTCGCTGCCGGAGACGCTGGTGGCCTCCAGCTCGGTTCCGCCGATGGAGGCGGTCCAGCCCTGCGAGGCCCGCTCGGCCAGGACGAGCGTGCGCTCATCCTCGGAGGCGGTCACCTGAGCGCCTGGCTCGTCGGACACCGTAGTGGCCTGGCCGGTGGAGTCCACGAGCGAGAGCCGAGCAACCTCAGCCGCCTGGGAGGGGCCGACCCTCCACGAGACACCGACCGGGGTCTGGGCCAGGGACTCCAGGCCGGGGGTGGCTTCCAGCCCGGCCCGTGCACTGGCGGTGACCTCGTCGCCGGCGCGCTCGGTCAGTAGAACGACGGCGACGCCGTGGCGAGCCAGCTCGTCGGCAACCTGCTCGTCCTGGCCGCCCACGGCCCGCGCGACGAGGTCGGCGAGTTCCTGGTCAGCGCGGTCGCTCAGGGTCAGAGGCACGAGGGCGCTGTCAGCCGCCGCGGCGCCGTCGGTCGACGCCGTCCCAGCCACCCCGCCCCGGGCCTGCGGTCGCAGCGGGGCCTGCAGCGCGCCGGTCGCGCCTGCCACCCGCGCGCCCAGCTGGGCCGCCAGGACGTCCGGGGTGGTGTCGAGCAAGCGGGTGCCGTCGCCCCGCCACAGGCTTACGCTCATGCCCTCCGAGGTGGAGGTCAGGACGAGCACCCGACCGGCGGCTGAGGAACGCTCCATCTCCGCTGCGATGACGGGGATCTGCTGTGAGGCCGGGCGCAGCGCCATGACCAGAGCCTGGCTGCCCGTGCCGGAGGAGCTGAGCACGGCAGCCGCCCAGGCCACGCCAAGGACCAGGGGAGCCAGGAGCGCCGCGCACCCCAGGCCGGCTACGGTCAGGTGTCGCCACCCGAAGTGGTGACGCACCAAGGTGGCCCGGGCGGCGTCCGCCCCTGCCAGGGCGGAGGTGAGCAGTCCTGCGAGCATGAGGCTGAGTCCGGGCCCCGGCCATCCAGTCACGAGCAGGGAGCCGGTGCCGTCCACGGCCGTGCCGATGGCGGTGACATGACGCACCGCGAGGGCCGCAAGCACCAGGCCGCACACCGCCATCAGGACCCCGGCCCGGGCCCGGTGCCCGCGCACTCCGCTCACCAGCAGGCCGCTGAGCGCCAGGACCGGCAGGACAGCGAGCGCGAGGAGCAGCACCATGCTGGCGACGACGGCGTGCACGGACCCCTCGGTCAGTGCCTCCAGGGAGACAGGAAGGCCGAGGGCAAGCTCCAGGCCACCCGGGGTCGGCGCGGCAACCGGCGCGCCCGGATCGGTCAGCAGGTAGCGCAGGCCTTGACGCCAGGCAGCGAGGCCTCCGAGCTCCTGCACGATCCGCACAGCGTGCCACAGGGCGGGCAGCGCGGTGACAGCCACCGGCACCACCGTCAGCGCCAGGCGCGCCAGACGGCGCGGCGAGACCAGGATAAGCAGGACCAGCGCCGGCAGGATGACCAGGGCCGTTGCCGGGGCCGCGGCCACGACCAGGCTGAGCAGCAGACCGGCTACCGCGGCAGCCGTGGGCGATCCGTTGCCGTACTGCTCAGTCGCTGCGGCGCGCACCGCCGCGCCACGGGTGGTCTGAGCGGAGACGAGAACGCCCTGAGCGTCGTCGAGCACCGGGGTGGCCGGGTCATCATCAACGGGCCCGTTGGAGGGACCGTGCGACGGCGGCGGCGAGGCTTGCGAGGCTGGTGAGGGCTCGGCCGCGTCATCGCCCGGCTGCGCTCCGCCCGAGTCCTCGGAGTCCGCCGCCAGGACGCCCGAGTCCTCCGCCTGAGCCGCGTCCTCGGCCCGGGCAGCGTCGGCCACCTCAGCGTCCGGCTCGCGGTCAGTGTCCGGCTCGCGGTCGGCGTCCTCACCCAGGTGAGCGAGAGACTCAACCGCCTCAGAGGCGAAGCGGTCCAGCTCGGCGCGCTCGGCCTCAGAGACGTGACGTGCACCCACCAGCCCGGAGAGGATGACATCACGCCGGTCCGCCCCGATAGCGCGGGCCAGGGCGGTAGCCGCCCACGGCAGGGCAAGGTGCACGACCAGCGGCGCCAGGCGTCCCTGGCCAAGAGCGAGCAGGAGGGTGGGGGTGGTGGCCCACACGAGCGCGGCCCAGGCGCGCAGGCTCGTGCGCCTGGTGATAGTGCCGGCGGCGTACCAGGCGCCCGCCGCGGCCAGGGGCAGTGCTGCGACGAGCAGGACATGGACCGCCAGGTCACCGCTGATGCCCAGCATCGAGGCGACCGCCAGGGGCAGGGCCAGCATGGCCAGGAAGGGACTGAGGGTGCCGGTATAGCCGTCGCCAGCCTGGTTCCAGGTGCTCCAGGCAGCGTCCCACAGCTGCCGCCAGCCGGAGTCCAGGGAGGCTAGGGCTCCACCGGTCAGGGCACGAGTGGTCAGCACGTGCGAGGTCGCGACCAGTGCCAGGGCGAGGGTGAGCAGCAGGACCACACCGAGAACCCGACGACGACGGCGAGCCAGACCCGCCAGCTCGCGCAGCTCCAGCTCGCTCGGGGCGGCAGCGCGAGCGGCCCGCTCGCGCGCCTGACGAGCGCGATCTCGGCGCACCGCGCGGATCTCGGAGGCCGGCAGGTAGAGCTCGGCCAGGACGGAGCGTGAGACGGTGGCGCGCGAGCCCAGACGCCGTCGGTCACGGCGCAGTCGCCGCGCCGAACGCAGCGTCGCAGCGGCTGCGGCAAGCTCGTCACGGGCCAGAGCCGGGTCCTTGGTCAGCAGCCTCCAAGCGCCACGCCCCAGTCCCAGCACGAGGAACCAGAGCAGCAACGCCGGCAGCGGCCGAGAGGAGAAGGCGGCCCAGGACCGCAGCTGGGCCATGCGACGCGCACGGAAGGAGGAATCGGCGTCGGGCTGTGGCTCGGCGTCCGCGGGAAGCGCGGCGTCCTTGCCAGCGGGGCGAGGCCCTGGGGCCGCCTGCGCCCGGGCGCCCAGCTCACCCGTGGCCCGCAGGCCGAGGTAGGAGGCACGGCGGTGGCGCAGCACGGCCCGCGGGACGACGACGACGCGCCGCCCTTCCAGCCGCAGGGCGCGGGAGATGGTCAGGCCGTCGGCGAAGACGGAGACGTCATCAGCCACCGAGCTCAAGGAGGCCCAGGCCGCACGGTCCACCAGGGCGCCCGCGGTCCCCACGGCCAGGACGTCGCTGCGGTCGTCGTGCTGACCCTGGTCGATCTCGCCGTCGATGACGTCGTTCGCGCGCCGGGCAGCGGCCGTGGTGCGCAGCCCGACTTCCAGGAGCTGGTCCGGGTGGTCCCAGTCGACCTGCTTGGGGCCGGCCATCGCGACCGAGCGGGCGTTGCTCACCGCGCCCAGCAACCTCTCCAGGCACTCGGGCTCGGGTGCGCAGTCATCGTGGAGGAGCCACAGCCAGGAGTCCTGGGCGGCGGCAGTCGAATCCATGACCGCGGCGTGGGCGCGGCTCTCGGCGCGCGTGATGGGTGACAGGCTCCCGGCCGGGCCGGTGAGCTGGCCGCGGCCGGAGCTGGTGTCATAGTGCAGGCCCTGGCCGGTGGCCAGGGAGGACGTCGGCCAGGAGGTGCCGGTGGCGCGCAAGCCACGCGGGGCGCGGCGGCGGTTGCCCTGCTCCAGCAGGGCTGCGTAGCGCTCCAGGCCGGTGCGCACGGCGGCGATGAAGGTGGGGGCCTCGGGCGCGCGCACAATGCGGACGTCGGCGACCGAGTCGAGTCCGGAGGTGTCCACCACCTCCTCTACGGGGGTGCCGTCACCCAGGCCGTTGGCGCGCGAGGCGGCGTCCACCACCAGGACCACGCCCGGAACCACGGTCTGGCAGGCGACGGCGCGAAGGGCAGACGGCAGGTATGGCGTCACGCCACATGTCACGACGACGGCAAGCGTGGTCAGACCGGGCGTGGCGGCGTGAGCTGCGAAGGCGGAGACCGCCGACGTCATCGCTGAGTCACAACCATCCGGTCACACTCAGACGGCGCGCCGCTTGAGCTTGCGACGCTCACGCTCGGACAACCCGCCCCAGATACCAAAACGCTCGTCATTGGCCAGGGCGTACTCCAGGCACTCCTCACGGACCTCGCAGGTCGCGCACACGCGCTTGGCCTCACGAGTGGATCCGCCCTTCTCAGGGAAGAAGGCCTCCGGGTCCGTCTGGGCGCACAGGGCGCGCTCCTGCCACGCGAGAGGACCGTCGTCGGCCTCCTCGCCACCGAAGATGAGGCGAAGAGCCGCGTCGTCGGCCTCGTCGGTCCGCTGCAGCGGACCGTCTCCGAGGATGTTCCACACGATGGCGTCCCTTCCGAATGGCTCATGGGTGTACGGATGAAATTACACGGGTGTAGGCAGGGTCCGTCAAGCGGAGTAGCCGACTTCACCAACCACGGACCTTAGGTACACCTCACCGCGATATCCGCGAGACACACACGGGCGCCGCGCAGGCGAGGCCGGTGGCCCGCTCACGCCCCGCCTGGAGCCAGAGGAGCTCGGGCACGCGCCTGGCTGACGCGCGCCTGGCCCGCGACCCCACCGTCAGGTTGAATGCCGCCATGACTGCTCCCGCGGACCCCTTGCTCCCGCTCCTGCCCCAGGCCGCCGACTCCTTCCGCCCGTGGCTGGTGTGGTACGCGGCCGGCGAGCGGGTGGAGCTGACCGGCCACGTGCTGGCGATGTGGGCGGCCAAGAGCGCGGGCTTTCTTGAGGCCGAGGCAGGCACGGCGCCGCGCGTGAGGCTTGCGCTGGGGCCGAGTTGGCGGCTGGTCACCTGGTGCCTGGGAACCTGGCTGGCCGGCGGAAGCGTGGTGCTGGGCGACGACGGCGCTCCGGCCGAGGTCTCAGTCGCCTTCACGCCTGGGGACCTCGACCCGGTGGCCGAGGTCCAGGTGCTCGTACCACGCGCGCCGCTGGCGGTGCGCTGGGAAGGCGAGGAGGGCAGCGGCTCAGCCGGGCTGCCGCCACTCGTGCTCGACGGCGTGGCTGACGTCATGACCTATGCCGACTCCTTCCCACCGGCGACGGCCGGCCCCGGGCACGCGGCGCTCACGCTGCCGCGCCACGAGCTGGGCGCGTGGCGCGGCAGCGAGGCGGACAAGGAGCACGAGGCGGTAGGCGAGCCGACCTGGGCCACGCTCAGCCGGCAGGAGACAGCCCACGAGGCCGCCCGGCTGCCTGAGGAGGGGCCAGCCGTGCTCATCCAGGAGTCCGCGAGCGCGACGGCGATGCTGGCCGTCCTGGCCGCCTGGCGCGCCGGCCGCACGGCCGTGCTCGTGGCGCCCGATGCTGAGGAGTCCCTCGTGGCCACCGCGGCGCGCCAGGAGCGGGCCGCGCGAATGAGCCTGTCGGCTGGCTGCTGACGTTCCTCACCCTAGGGCACGTCAGCCTGAATGACCGTCCCATGACCTTCAAGCCACACAGTGCGCTCGTCAGCGCCGACGAACAGTGCCTGACCGGCACTCAGTTCAGCACTACCTGCTGAAGTTGTGGCTGTGGTCACCCCCTCAACGGCCAGCAAGATCCTCGGTCCACGTCCAGGGAGAGCCAAGCGATCGTCCTCCGGGACGATCGTGGTGACCATGAGCTCGAAGTCGTCCACGGGGGCGTAGTAGACCCGGGTGGCGCGCGAGAGGTACTCGGGAGCCGGACGCACTGGCGGCGCCGCAACGTAGTCAACGCAGGCAAGCATGGCCGGGATGTCAATGTGCTTGGAGGTCAGCCCAGCTCTCAGCACATTGTCCGAGTTAGCCATAATCTCCACACCCAGACCGGAGATATAGGCGTGAACAGCTCCTGCCGGGACGAAGAGCGCTTCTCCAGGCCGCAGCGTGACCGGGTTGAGCAGGAGAGCCGCCGCGATGCCTGGGTCGCCAGGGAAGGCCTGCGCCATGGTGAGGGCATTGGAATCCACTCGGCGGGACGGTGAGTCTCCCGCCTCCAGACGCTGGCCAAGCTCCTCGACCAGCTCCGTCACCTCCTGGGCCGAGGGTCGCGTGCCCGCGGAGACCAGCTCGGAGAAGACCTGACGGATGCCAAAGCGCGTGGGATTGAGGCGCAGCCCGCGGCGGATGCGCCGTGCCAGCCCGGAGCCCAGCCCTCCGAGCACCTCGGCTGCCCGGCGCGGAGCCCGGAAACCGGCGACCGCCTCGAACTGAGTGAGCGCCAGCACCATCTCCGGTTTGTGGTTGGAGTCTCGGTAATTCCGTACTGGCGAATCCACCGGGATACCAGCCTGACTCTCCAGCTCATAGCCTTCCTGTGCCTGAGCAAGGGAGGGATGCACCTGGAGAGACAGCGCCTTGTCCGGAGCGATGATCTTGAGCAGGTACGGCAGCTGCGGGCCAAAACGCCGTACCACGTCCTCCCCCAGAAGCCGATCAGGCGAGGACTCCAGGAGGGAGGCGAGAGTGGCCCCAGTGGTCAAGCGTGTGGGGCCGGCCGGGTGAGCACCGAACCACAGCTCAGCCCAGGGCCGGCCGTCCGCCTCAGTACCGAGCAGCTGCGGGATCGCTGTGCGTGAGCCCCAGTCATAGGACTGACGGGCACCGTCGAGTCGCTCCATAAACGCCACGCTAGCCGACGGCGCGCCGAATACGCGGGACCCGCCAGGTTTCTCCCGGCACTCGTACTCGCGCCTCGCCCCACAACTGGCCAAAGTAGGCCACACTTGCCCCTATGCGAGGCATCATCCTGGCCGGTGGCTCCGGCACGCGACTCAACCCCATCACGCTTGGCACCTCCAAGCAGCTGGTGCCGGTCTATGACAAGCCGATGGTCTACTACCCCCTGAGCACCCTCATGCTCTCAGGGATCCAGGACGTCCTGGTCATCACCACCCCGCACGACGCTCCGGCTTTCCATCGCCTGCTTGGTGATGGCTCACAGCTGGGTGTCAACCTGTCCTACACCGTCCAGGAGGTCCCCAACGGTCTGGCACAGGCTTTCGTCCTGGGCGCGGACTTCATTGGAGATCAGCCCGCCGCGCTGGTCCTGGGAGACAACATCTTCTACGGCCCTGGCATGGGCACGCGCCTGCGCCGCCACACCAACCCCGCTGGCGGTGTGGTCTACGCCTACCAGGTGGCGGACCCCACGGCCTATGGCGTGGTGGAGTTCGATCAGGACTTCAAGGCCATCTCGATTGAGGAGAAGCCCGCTCAGCCCAAGTCCGACTACGCCGTTCCCGGTCTGTACTTCTATGACAACGACGTCGTGGAGATCGCTAAGAACCTCCAGCCCTCGGCGCGTGGCGAGTACGAGATCACTGACGTCAACAGGACCTACTTAGAGGCCGGCCGTCTTGAGGTGGAGGTCCTCCCCCGCGGTACCGCCTGGTTGGACACGGGAACCTTTGACTCACTGGCTGACGCGACGAGCTTTATCCGCACGATCCAGCACCGTCAGGGCCTCAATATCGGCTGCCCCGAGGAGATCGCCTGGCGCATGGGCTTCATTGACGACGACGGCCTGCGTGAGCGCGCCGAGCCCCTGGTCAAGTCCGGCTACGGCCAGTACCTGCTGGACCTGCTGGAGCGCGAGCGGCGCTGAGCAGAGAGGCCTGACGACACCCTCAGGGCGGGTTCTGCACTGCTGCGGAGCCCGCTCTCAGGCTCTGTTGAACCCCTCGTACCGCAGTCGTTGTGAGCCGAGAGCCCCTCCCCCGTGAGACTCCTACCATGACGACAAATATCCGTAGTTGAGAGTCCTTCAAACCCTCCCCTCAAGAAGAGAACAACTTCGCATCATGCAGGTGCTGAGATCTAGCGCCCCAGGCGCCGGTAGTCGCGCGCGAAGAAGAGCGCCATGACCGCCAGGGCGACGCCATAGGAGGCAACACCCGCCCAGCTCACACCATTCATGCCGAAGGCACGCACCGTATACGTCGAGCAGACAGCCGTGGTCACGACGGCTGCGATATTGCCGATCAAGGCCCCCCTGAAATCGCGCAGGGCGAGGAGCAGATCGTTGAAGAACCAGGCGAATGCCGTGAAGACCGTGCAGATGATCGTGGGCTGAAGCAGCGAAATATAGGGCAGAACCTTCTCTCCGAACATGAGCCACAGCAAGGGACGGCCAAAGATCAGGAGCGCCACAGCCAGCACCGCAGCCAGAGCCAGCACAGCGAGAGTTGTCTTACCCAGGAGGCGCAAGCCCGCTCGTCTCTCACGATAGAAGGACTCCGCGAACTCTCCCATCAGCGGGCCATAGACATAGGCCGCCCCCATCTGGACGATGACAACGGGTGCCGCAATCGAGGAGTAGATACCGAGCGCTGCTTCCCCCATTTCCCGAGCAAGCTCCTGGCGAGGAATAGCGAGAACGGCAGAGCTCGCCACCTGAGCAAGCACGAGAGGCAGCAGGGCGAGGAGGGTCCGAACCGCTGTCGGCAAATCGAGGATGGGCGTGATGGAGTCAAAGCGCCTCGTGCGCGGTACGTCATAGAAGATTCCGACGGCGACTGCCGCGAGCGCCATGGCGCCCACCGCGACTTCCAGGGAGTTGGTGAGCCACAGGCCTAGGCAGAAGACAGCCAACGTACTCAGGCCCTGCAGGATGTAGGACAGACCGATGTAGTCCATGCGTCGATGACGTTGATCGATGGCATGGAAGCCCTCAATAAAGGCCGTCGCAATGGAGTAGATGAGGTAGAGCGTCACCACGCCCAAGGAGGCAAGACCATTGGTGAGCAGCGAGTAGACGACGCCCAGAACGAAGGCGATCGTCGAGCTAAGGATCCGTAGACCGATGTACTCCCCCGAAGCACGCTCACCCCTGATATCGGTAACGTGCAAGGTACGCAGACGAAATTCTGCAAACGGAATCGCCAGACTTGAGACTGTGGAGGCCAAGGTAAGTACACCGTTGCCATCAAAGCCCGTCGACAGCCGTACGACGGCGATGGTGACAAGGTAATTACATGCCAGTCGCACCATCGAGCCTGTGGTATTCCACAGCATATTGGTACGCAGAGACAGGCCGTCCTGAGATCCGTTCAGCTCGGAACTAGCAGGCACGGCACCACTTCCTCATCTAAAAAGCGTACGGCGGACGACCTTGGCGGGCAGGAAGAGGGAGGCCGCCAGCAGCCGCGAGGGCGCGCTACGGACCGGGTCCTTCTTCCCAGCAAGATCACAGCCCACCAGGTAGAGCATGGTTTCACGGATGCGTCCCTTGACAGTGGTGGATCGCTGGGCACAGTATCGCTTGTGCTTCCAATAGCCAATGGGGTTGCGTTTGGCATTGGCCACGAAGTTGTGGGTGAGCCCATCGGGCAGGTAGTGGCAAATGGTGAGAATCGTGTTGTCGGTAAGCATGTCGTAGTGCTCGTCGAGCCGGTAATACACGGAGGTCTCCGCAATGAAGATCTCACCTGGCGCCACGTCGTAGGGGTAGTCCCGCAGCACCTCAGTGCGGTGGATGAGAGAGGTGTCGCCACGAAAGCCCATCGTCTCGAACAGATCCCAGTACTTCACGTCGATACCATCGGCGGGCATCCAGGTATCCATAGGAGTGGCTTCATCTGTCCCGCGCAGTGCGACGAAGCCTGCGTAACGATCCTGGCCTTCGATACGCTTCCAGACCTTGAGGATGTGCTCAACCGCAGTGGGCACTAGCCAGTCATCTGAGTCGACGACGAAGAAAAGCGGACTTCCCGTGCGCTTGACGCCGCGATTGATCGCCCGAGGCTTTCCGCCGTTGTCCACGTGGAGGTAGTCGATACGGATGCGTGCTTCCTCTTGCCAGGAGCGGACGAGCTCGTCGGTGCCGTCGCTTGAGCCGTCGTCGACGATCAGCCACTCAAAATCGTGGGAGGTCTGAGCAAGTAAGCTTTCATAGAGCTTGCGCAGGGTATACGCACGCTGGTAGGTCGGGGTGAAGACGCAGACCGTGGGCGGTGTTGCAGGTGGTCGATCAGTCATCGTGTCCTCACTTCTCACTGTCCCCACCTACCCACACCACTCTTCTCAGGTGGGCTGGAGGCCGCTGATCGGGGGGGGGGATCTGTTCCCACGTCCCGTAGTAGGCGGTGAGGACATCGGCGGCTTTCGCAGGAACCGGAAAGCGTTCGCCCTCGAAGAACGCTTCCCCCACAGGGAAGAGGTCACTGGGGGCAAGGATGTTGCGCTCCATACGGTCGTCAACAAGCAGGACATAACGCGCGCGCGGGGAGCGCGCCGCCGGATCTAGGTTCACCGACCGAGCAAGCTCGTCAGCTCGGCGCGCCAGCCGATACTGATCAATGCGGCGAGTGAGCGGATAGATGGCGTATTTGAGAGCTCGTGCCCGAGCTGACGTCGCAAAGCGTGGGTCGGTGGCCGCCACGTGTCGCCAATAGACGAGGCGATACGCCTGGGCAGCGACGCGCTTCAGACGCGGCGACTCAATATCGACATAGTCGAGAGGAAAAATATCGACCCACAAGCCCGAAGCATGACGCTCATTGAGGAAAGACTCCTCGGCACGCGTCCGGGTATCAACAAGCTTGAAGAAGGGGTAGATCGAGGAGTGATCACGATAGGAAGTGAGCGTGTAACGAGAGCCCAGTTCCCCCACCCGAAAAAGGCGATAGAGCTCTTCATAGTCACTGCGAGGCATGTAGACATCGATGTCATCGTCCCAGGGAATAAAGCCCTTGTGGCGCATCGCGCCGATGAGGGTGCCATAGGCCAGGGCGTAGCGCAGCCCATGTGCTCGACAGACACGATCCAGCTCGCGTAGACACCCGAGCTCTACCTCTCGAATCTCCTCCATCGTTAACGCAGCCATCACCGACCCTCTCGCAGATTCCACTACGTCGCTCCTGGACTCACCGTGCCGCCGCCATGTTAGTCGCAGGTCATAGCAAGTCGCCGCAACTACCCGCGCGTTGCTCGCAGGACCTGGCCGAGGCCTAGCACATCACCGAGGGGCCATCCACTACCGGCTCTCGACGAAGATCCCGTGTTCACTTGACGAGTGCGGTACATTGAGTTCAAACACGAACCCTTCAGTTTAAGAACTGAACAAGGGAGGCAAGAGTAGTGAGTGAGACCATGATGCCGCTCAGGCACACCCAGTTCCACATCCTTAACACCGTGCGCGCGAGCAGCGAGAGACTCACGCAACGCGAACTCGCTGAGGCAGCAGGAGTCTCCCTGGGCACCGTGAACTCACGACTGCGTGAGCTGCAGGCAGCGGGCTACCTCTCCCCCGAAGGCGCCCTGACGCCGTCGGGCCTAGAGGCCCTGGCCCCCTACAAGGTGGACAACGCTGTCATTATGGCCGCAGGGTTGTCACAACGCTTCGCTCCGATCTCCTACGAGCGTCCCAAAGGCACTCTCAAGGTCCGCGGCGAGGTCCTCATCGAGCGCCAGATCAGACAGCTGCACGAGGCCGGTATCACTGACATCACGGTGGTTGTGGGTTACAAGAAGGAGTACTTCTTCTACCTCGCCGAGCGCTTCGGCGCCACGATCGTCGTCAACGACGACTACCTCACCCGCAACAACAACGGGTCACTGTGGCGGGTCCGCGAGCAGCTGGGAAACACCTACGTGTGCTCCTCTGACGACTACTTCACCACCAACCCCTTCGAGCCCTACGTCTACCAGGCCTACTACTCCGCCCAGTACGTCGAGGGCCCTACTCAGGAGTGGTGCATCACCACCGGCAAGGGCGGACGCATCACCGGAGCGAGCGTCGGGGGCGCCGACGCGTGGACGATGCTGGGCCACGTCTACTTCGACCGAGCGTTCTCCACCAGGTTCGTCCAGATCCTGGAGCAGGTCTACGACCTGCCAGAGACCGAGGGAAAGCTGTGGGAGTCGATCTACCTGGACCACGTCAAGGAGCTCGACATGGTGATGCGCAAGTACCCCGCCGGCGTCATCAACGAGTTCGACTCAGTGGACGAGATCCGCTCCTTCGACCCGCTGTTCATGGAGAACGTGGACTCCGAGGTCTTTGACACGATCTCCAGGGCCCTGGACTGCGCCAAGTCCGAGATCACCGACTTCTATCCCCTCAAGCAGGGCATCACAAACCTGTCGTGCCACTTCGCCGTGGGCGACAATGAGTACGTCTACCGCCACCCCGGTATCGGTACCGAGAAGCTTGTCAATCGTCAGGCAGAGCTCGAGGCACTTACGCTCGCCAGCGAGCTGGGGCTGGATGAGACCTTCGTCCAAGGCGACGCCACACACGGCTGGAAGATCTCTCGTTTTGTCCCTGGTGCTCGCAACCTTGACGTCTCAAGTCCTGAGGAGCTTCGGCGCGCCATGGAGATGGCGCGCGAGCTGCACGGCTGCGGACGCACGCTTCCCCGTACCTTCGACTTCGTCAGTGAGGGGATGCGTTACGAGGCCCTGCTGGAGCAGCTCGGACCGATCGATGTTCCCGGCTACCAAGAGCTGCGAGACAAGGTGATGCGGCTCAAGGACCACGCCAGTGCGGACGGCTTCCCCACCGGACCGAGCCACAACGACTTCTTCCCGCTCAACTTCCTCGTGATCGAGGACGGGACGATAGAGCTCATCGACTGGGAGTACGCCGGCATGTCCGACGTCGCCAGCGACTTTGGAACCATGGTCGTGTGCACACAGATGACGCCCGCGCACGGCGAGGAGGCCCTGGGCTACTACTTCGGTCGGACACCTACTGATGCTGAGCGACGCCACTTCTGGGCCTATGTGGTCTTCGCAGGCTGGTGCTGGTACGTGTGGGCGCTCCTCAAGGAGGCAGAGGGCGACGACGTCGGCGAGTGGCTGTTTATCTACTACCGTCACGCTGCCGCCTACGTGGATCAGCTGCTCGAGGCCTACGAGAGAGGCAGCGCCCCGGTCCTGACAGGTGTCCTGGCAGGAAGCAAGGAGAGCTGACCATGCGTTACGGAATTCTTAGCGGCGCCCTGTGGGGACTGGACACCGTCATTCTTGGTATGGCACTGCTGCTGGCCCCGTTCCTGGGGGCGGGCCAGTCCTCAATCGCCTCAGCCCTTCTTCACGACCTCGCCTGCGCGCTGATCCTTCTAGTGTACATGGGGGTGCGTGGGAGGCTCAGGCACACGCTCCGGGCGGCTCGCACCCGCAGCGGCCGGGCGGTCATGGGGGCTGCGCTCCTTGGCGGACCGCTCGGAATGTCTGGCTATCTCATCGCTATCGACAACATCGGACCGGCCTACACCGCGATCATCTCCACCTTCTACCCCGCAGTCGGGACGGCGTTGGCAGCATTGTTCCTCAAGGAGCGGATGCGTCCGCGGCAGGTCGTGGCGCTCATGGTGGCCCTGGGCGCCGTCATCATGGTGGGATGGTCCTCCTCAGGCGCCGAGGTCCCAGGCTCGGCCGTGCTGGGGACCCTCGCAGCACTGGCGTGCGTCATCGGCTGGGGCTCAGAGGCGGTCATCCTCGCCTGGGGCATGCGCGACGAGACGGTGGACAACGAGACGGCGCTTCAGCTGCGTGAGACCACCTCGGCGCTGGTGTACCTGGTGGTCGTCGCCCCCGTGGCTGGCGCGCTGGGGCTGGGACTACGTGCCTCAGTCACGCCAGCGGCCGCGGTGGTTGCGGCTGCGGCGCTGGCAGGAACGGTGTCCTACCTCTTCTACTACAAGGCGATCAACACCATTGGCGCCTCACGAGGGATGGCTCTGAACATCTCCTACTCGGCGTGGGCCGTGATCTTCGCCTTCCTGCTCCAGCACACCGTGCCCACGGCCTACCAGGTCGTGTGCTGCGTGGTGATCCTCACCGCAACCGTCCTCGCGGCGACGCCCCACTGGGCCAGCCTGCTGCGCGTTCGAGCGCAGGGTGCGGCTTCCGAGCCGCCTTCATGAGCCCGTGACACAATAACCCTAGCGCAGCGCGGGCTGCATGACGTCTCACCGAAGGGGCACATCTGTGGCAGAGCTTGGCGATCCGCAACTCCTGGCAAAGATTCAGCGCGCAGCAACGGATGTGCTCGCTGAGCTCGACCGTGTCTGCCAGGAGCTGGACATTCGCTACGTCGCCTACGGCGGCAGCGCGATTGGCGCGGTGCGTCACCAAGGCTTCATCCCGTGGGACGACGACGTCGACGTCTGCATGCCACGTGAGGACTATGAACGCTTCCTGCGCGAGGCACCGCCACTCCTAGCCCCGGAATTTGAGGTGGTCTCCCAGCTCACTCATCCCGACTACCCCCGTCCTTTCGGCGTACTGGGCATTGTAGATTCGGTCTTTACACCCAGTGTGGCTCGAAACCGCGCCTTCCAGGTGCCTCTTGGCATCGACCTGTTCCCGCTGGACCGCATTCCCAAGGATCGCCGCGCGTTCAAGCGCCAGAGCGCTGAGAGCTGGGTCTGGGGGCGCCTCATGTTTCTCCACGGCACGCCGACGCCAGACACTGGCCTGACCGGCCCCGCCAAGACTCTGGCTAAGGCCGTCTTCCACGCCACACATCAGGGTCTCAAAGTGCTCCACGTGTCCGCATCCCATCTCTACCGTCAATGGGAGAAGGTGGCCACTCGCTACAACAACACTGGTTCCCCGGTGCTCGGTGACTACTGCACACAGGATCCGTTGCGCTGGTCTGCCCGCGAGGATGAGCTCTTCCCCTCCATCCGCATGCCTTTTGGAGACATTGAGGTGGAGGTCGCTCGCAAGTTCGACGCAGTCCTCACTCGTGGCTACGGCGACTACATGAACCTGCCACCCGAGGACCAGAGGGTGAACCACGCAGCGGTCGAGGTGAGCTTCGGCGTCTGGCAGGACCCCGAGCAGTAACGAGCGCCGAGACGGCTCAGGATCGCCACGAAGGAAGCGAGGAACATGAAGATCGCCATGGTTGTCAACAGCTACCCGCCTCGCGTGGGTGGCTTGGAGTACCACATCGAGAATCTCGCCCAGGGACTGAGCGACCTCGGCCATGAGGTGTGGGTGCTCACGATCTCCTCCACGCCGGGCCGCCGTATCGATGGTGAGGTACGGGTACTCACAGGCCGCGCCCATCTGCCCATCGCGGATGTCATTACGCTGCCGAGCCTGGGTACGACACAGGCACTCACCCGATTCCTCGTCCAACACGGGATCGACCTCGTGTCGACCCATACACGTTTTTTCCCGATGAGCTTCGTGGGCCTTCAGGCCGCACGCCGCGCTGGGATTCCCGTCATCCATACCGAACACGGCAGCGGTTACGTTGCCAACTCCTCTCCCGTCATCTTCGTGGGCTCGCGTGCTGTCGACCTCACGATGGGCCGCTACGTGCTCACGCATGCCGACAAGGTGCTCGGGGTCTCCGAGCCGGCTGCGCGGTTCGCAGAAAAGCTTGGTGCCCCTGCGGCAGAGGTCTTCTACAACGCGATTACTCCGCCCCAGCCCACGCCCCCCTCCCCCGACCGTCCTACTCACCTTGTCTTTGTGGGCCGCGTCGTCGCAGGAAAGGGGTGGGACACCTTCCTTGAGGCAGTACGCCGGCTACGCGAGCGCGGCACGGAGGTAACGGGCGAGATACTGGGTGACGGAGCGGAGCGAGAACGTGCCGTTGCATATGCTCAGGAGCTGGGCGTGAGCGAGGTCGTCGCCGTGCGCGGTCGAGTGAGCCAGGAGCAGGTACGTCAGGCCTTGCGCGGCTCAACCCTCGTCAACCCCACCGTCCTCTCGGAGGGTTTCCAAACCACCCTGCTGGAGGCCATCGCTGAGCGTGGGCGTGTCGTCACCTTTGATGTACCGGGAGCCTATCTTCTCCGTAAGCAAGGTGCGCCGGTCACGATCTGTGAAAGCAAAGATGCCGCGGGACTGTCTCAAGCGCTGATCGAGATGCTGAGTGCACCGCCTGGTCCTGCGGATCCGTCCTTCATCACGCAGTGGACGTGGCCAGTACGTGCGGCGCAGTACGCCACGATCGCCGAGCAGGTCATCGCGGCGCAGGTTCGCTGAGTCGGCCCGCTCAGGCTGCGCCGTCAGCCGTATCTTCCTGACTACCCTCATTCTCGACGGCGGAGCACGCCTTAAGCTCATCGACTTCCGCCCGCAAGATAGCAATTTCCTCAGTGAGGCGACGACGGTCCTCACTCGCCTGGGACAAGTCCACGCTGAAGCGCAGGGAAAGCAGAAGCAGAATGATGCCTGCAGTGAAGAAACCGAGGTTGAGAGGCACCTGCACGCCCAAGAGGGTGGAAAGGCGCTTCAGGGCTCCGGGTACGACAGAGAAGAAAAGACTGCCGAGCGCAATGACGATCCACCACGTGGCATAGCCCTCCTTCATCCCGGAGTTGCGCATCCGCAGGAAGACAGCGCCGAGAACGATGAGGCCAAAAAGAAGTCCCAGTAGGTAAGTCGAGAAGGCAGGATTCATATCTGGTCACCGTCCTCACGCAGGTTGGCGTCATAGCGACGAGTCAGAGCAATCCCGAGAGCGAGGAAAGCACGAAGAAGGAATCGTGCGGCCTGAAGAGGATTGTGCGACGGCGTACCACCCGCACGAGGTCGCATCTCGACGGCGACCTGCCGGATGGTGAGTCCCGAACGTACGGCGATGACGAGAGCCTCAATAGTGTCGCCGAGGTACTCGGCAGGATACTCACGGGCGAAGAGGGCGATTGCTCGGCGGCCAGCAAGCTTGAACCCGGAGGTGGTATCTGTAAGTTTTATGCCACAGATACGGGACAGGATCACCGCGAGCACGACCATGGCCCAGTAGCGCGGGCCACGCACCTCGTAGGTTCCCTTGCCAGCGAAGCGCGCACCAATGACGAGATCTGCATCCTCGCGCTCGGCAGCAGCCAGTAGCGCGGGAATTTCGGCCGGATCGTGCTGGCCGTCAGCGTCGAGCTGGACGGCATAGTCATAGCCGTGACGTTCGGCGTAGAGATAGCCAGCACGCATGGCTCCGCCAACGCCGAGGTTCAACGGTAGGTCAAGGACCTTGACCCCTGCCTCATGAGCAATGCGCGCGGTGCGGTCCGTGGACCCATCAGAGACAACAAGAATCTCGGCCCCTTCAGGTGCACGCTCCTTTATCTCGTCCAGGACGGATCCCAGAACTGCTTCCTCGTTCCAGGCAGGAATGATGACGAGAACGTGATTCATCAGGCCCTCGTCCCCGAGTTAGTGTTGAAGGACAAATTCTGTCGCGCAACAGACAGCGCAATCGCCAGGAAGACAAAAGCCGTAAGGCTGGTGCCGACCCACACAGCAAAAGGTGAGACTGGCATATCCCACCACCACTCGATCCCATTCAAGAGCGTGCGAGGCTGCCCCCCTAAAACACCGCGAGTAAAACGAAGAATCGTGATGTATAGAGTCAGCGAGTGTGCAACACCGATAAGAAGCACTATGGCCACGTGCTGCGGTCGGCTGAGCAGAGCCGTATCGTCAAGGTCTAGAGCAAGGAGCAAGAAGAAAAGAACTCCAAACAGAGGCAAGATATAACGCGCCTGATAACCAAAGAGGACAGGAAACACGCCAGCCCCGTGGAAAACAGCCGGCAAGCAGACAAGAGCACCAAATATCACGAGAGCCGCGAACCACTTCCTTAGACTGCCTCGCCTGAGAGCCACCATGAGAACAGCACCTGCTGCAATCAAGGACAAGGCGTAAGGAGCGTGTTCGCCAGTGGGGACGTCAACCCATCCAGGCGACCAACTGGAACCATAGAATCCAGCAAGGTAACGCGGCGCTGAAGCAAGTGCCCAGAGGAAGTTTGGTAGAGAGAACCCCGCTCCGCCTCCACTACCTCCACCGTTGGTCGGGAGGGCGGTCTGATTGGTGGTTCCGAGCATTGAATACACGCCCCACAGGCCCGCCATCCACATAAAAGCAAACTCAGGCCAGCGCGACCTGAAGTTCCATCGGATCGCGAAGGTGAGGGCAAGGGCCACGACAAGCATGTAAAAACTCACGTCAAAACGTGAAGAAAGACACAGAATCGCCCCTATCGCTGCCGCAGAAATGAGCGCCCAGCGCCGCCATCCATGCGACTGCGCGGCAGAAAAGGCAGCCGTCGTGAAGGAAAAAAGACCGGCGATTGCCCACGAGGTCGGATTGTTGGAGGCGATAAAGTATACACCCATCGGAAACCAGCACGCCGCAACCGCTAGCCCTATGGCGCGGCGCACGGAAGGCCGAGACATCGCCGAGATCGCCCCGATCAATATCACGGAGATGAGCACATTTACCGCTCGCATCCGGACGACGGAGCTCTCTATATCTTTACCAATCAACAAGTGGTGGAACTGGTAGTAACCAACGGGATAACCACCATCGTCATAGCGGAATGAATAGGTGTATCGATCATCCTTCATGCCCGAAGCGCAGGCAGCAGACTTAGCGGTCTCAAAGGAATAGCAAGTCATCGCCCGGGGACTCACACCCTCAGGAACACTGATCCAAGTCCCATCCTGCCCCTCTGTGGTCTGGCAATGCTCCGCAACTGGTCGCGGACACCAGATACTGCCCAGGTGATAGTCGTCGTCAGGCGATGAAGCAACTGGAGAAGCAACCGCCCATCCGAGGCCGGTCAGCAACATGGCAAGAAGCGCCGCAAAATAGAGGAAGTAGGAACGCCGCCCAGACTTCTCACCCTGCGCTCGCCGAGCAACGACAGGTCTTGCACTCACTTCCTCACACAGTTCCACAGTAGACTTAACCATCACGAAAGTGTCTCCACGTAAGCCTCCAGACGCGCCATCGAGTCCGCCGACGTAAAGCCGGCGGCTTTGATCTTGCTCAGGTCTAGCGCGGAGTGAGCGGGGCGCGGGGCGATACCTTCCTTGCCGGCGTAGTACTCCTGCGTACTCACACTGGTGACCTCACTCGGGTCGTGGCCCAGCAGCTCGTAGACACGGCGCGCGACCTCGAACCATGAGACCACAGGCCCCTCACCGGAGAGGTTGTAGGTACCGTACTCGGCCTGTGTGGTGAGCAGGTGGATGATGCCGGCAGCAAGATCCGTCGTGAAGGTGAGTCGACCAGTCTGGTCCCCCACCACTGAGGGCTTCACGCCGCGCTCGGCCAGGCCCGCCATGGTCTTGACGAAGTTCTTGCCATCGCCGACCACCCAGCTAGTACGTACCAGATAGTGGCGCGGGGTGGCAGCCACAGCAGCGTCGCCACCAGCCTTCGACTGGCCATAGACGCCCAGGGGGCTCGGAGACTCGTCCTCGGTGTGGATCTTCTGCGCGCCATCAAAGGTGTACTCGCTGGAGATGTGCACCAAGGTCAGTGCGTGCTCGGAGGCGACACGAGCCAGGTTCGCGGGACCTGTAGCGTTAGCGCGCCAGGCAGCCGGGCGCCCCTCAGCCGTCTCAGCGGCATCGACAGCAGTCCACGCCGCGGCGTTGACGATGACGTCGTAGTCAGACCAGTCGATCTCGGCCAGGGCCGCAGCATCAGCGATGTCGATCTCCGGCAGGTCCACACCAGTGGCACTGAAACCAGCCTTGGGGAGCTGAGCCATCAGAGCTCGACCCAGCTGGCCCTTCGCACCAGTCACCAGGACGCGACGGCCAGCAGTCTCAGGCGCCGGGAAGGGCGTGACCTCAGCCAGACGCGGGTGCGCCTTGTCCTTGTCAGAGAGGACGGCCTCCTCCAACGGGATAGGCCACGGTACGTTGGCCGTCTCATCGGCAAGGTTCAAGAAGGTGTAGCGCGCCTCAGGCGACCAGTGGTCGTTGACAAGGTAGGTGTAGGCGGTGTTCGGCTCCAAGGTCTGGTAGGCGTTACCCACACCCTTAGGCACGAAGACAGCCACAGACGGGTCAATCTCGGTGGTGTAGACCGTTCCGAAAGAAGGGCCTTCGCGCAGATCCACCCAGGCACCGAAGACTCGGCCCGTCGCGACAGAAACAAACTTGTCCCAGGGCTCAGCGTGGATACCGCGGGTGACGCCCACCTCGTCATTGAACGAGATGTTGTTCTGGACAGGACCGAAGTCTGGAAGGCCAAGAGCAACCATCTTCTCCCGCTGCCAGTTCTCCTTGAACCAGCCGCGGTTGTCCCCGTGCACACTGAGGTCGATGCGCAGGAAGCCCGGAATGGGCGTGGTCTCGATCCCCAAGGGCTTGGTGTCGCTCATAGTCTCCATCCGAAGTAAATCCGTGGGCTGCTCATCGAAGGCCTGCACAGATCTGGGAGCAATCCATGCACGTGCCAACTTTACGTCCCTGCGCACATGGGGCACGTGCAGACCCCGTGGCACTGCGTCAGCATAATCGCTTCACGCAGCCGCAGCCGCGTGGTATGCCTCAAGATGGGCGCGAGCAGAAGCACGCCAGGTGAACTGTCCGCTGACGGCCCGCTCTTGCGCCGCGGTCCCAAGTGCTGCTCGCCGACATGGATCAGCGGCCAAGTCACTTAGGGCCTGCGCGATGGATTCAGCGCTCGTGCCGCAATAGGCGACGGCCTCTCCCCCGACCTCCGGCAGGCTGGTCTCTCGCGTGGTGAGCACTGCCGCACCGCATGCCATGGCTTCCAGCACAGGCAGCCCGAAGCCCTCAGCGATTGAGGGGTAGGCCAGCACCTGAGAGCCGGACAGGAAGCCTGGCAGGTCCTCAAGCGGGAGGTAGCCGGGACGGATCACCGTCATATGGCCGGGAACCTGAGCCAACGCTGGTTCGATCCCCTCATCCCACCCCTTGCCACCAGCCAGGACCAGGGCAGGCGGCTCGGGAGCGTGTTCAAAAGCCTGCACCCACCCTCGGACGAGGTTCGGCACGTTCTTGCGCGGCTCTAGCGTCCCGAGGAAGCCGATGTAGTCGCCTCCCTCCAAGCCCAGAGAGGCCGCCACACGAGCCCGTTCAGCATCGTCGACAGGATGGAAGACCTCGGTATCCACTCCGTGATAGGCCACGTAGAAGTGTGAAGGGTCGCCGTCGACGAAGCGCAAGGTCTCATCCCGCGTAGCAGCCGAAGGGACGACCAGGGCATCCGCGCCACGCACAGCACGGCGGATGGCACGGGTGAAGAAACGACGTTTGAGACGCGTATGGGCTTGTGGGTGGGAGAAGAAGGTGGCGTCATGCAAGGTGACCACCAGCGGTACCCGGTGCAAGGCCGGGTAGGTGTAGTGAGGAGAATGCAGTACATCGGGCCGCAGGCGGCGGATGAGCTCCGGTAGTCCCGTCTGCTCCCAGGCCATGCGCGCCCCACGGTTGGTGAAGGCCGGCGGTACAGCGAAGAGCCTGGCCTGGGGCACCTTGGCGGAGAAGTGCTCGACGTCGCGCTCCTGCACAGCCATCGCTAGCTGGACGCCTTCTGCCACCAGCTCCGGCACAAGATCATCCACGTAGCGGCCGACACCGCCCAGATTGGCGGGGATCGCCGTGGCGTCGAGAAGAACCTTCATGGACCTGAGACTAGCGAGGAAACGAGGCACAGTGCTGGGGCACACACCCTGCCCGTACCCTTAGGGTCATGTGCCTCTCGCCTTCGACGACGCCCTCGCCCTCTGCCGCCTCGCCGCGTGTCGCCATGGTGGTGGAGCAGATGTACCAACCCGTCCCTGGCGGGAGCGGCACGTACATCACCGAGCTCGCTCAGGCCGCACTGGCACGTGGGGCACGAATCGCCGGGTTAACAGCGCATCATGGGGACTCGCTCGACCCCGCCGACGTCGGACTGCCGGCAGCCATGCCTCTGCGCTCCTCACGCCTGCCTCGCCTGGCCCTCTATGAATCCTGGAACCACGGTGGCTACCCACGTGCAGAGGCCCTCCTGCCAGGCAGTGAGGTGGTGCACGCGACGACGTGGGCCATCCCGGGCACTACCCTGCCCCTGGCAGTCACTGTCCATGATCTGGCCTTCCTCCGATCACCCGAGCACTTCACTCACCGAGGCAACGCCTACTTCCGCCGCTGCCTGGCTCGAACCATCGCCCACGCCGACGCCGTCATCGCCCCGTCTAGGGCCACCGCTGACGACTGTGTCGATGCCGGTATTGCGGCCGAGCGCATCGAGGTGATCCCACATGGTGTTCGCCCCCGGACGGTCAGCTCAGCGCATGTGGAGTCCTTCCGGCAGACTTACGGCCTCACCCGTCCGTACCTGTTGTGGACCGGCACACGTGAGCCACGTAAGAACCTGCGGGGTTTACTGGCTGCTTTTGAGCTAGCTGCGCCGCATCTACCTGATCTCGACCTGGTCCTCGTGGGCCCGGCCGGATGGGGCGAAGACTCGACCCAGCAGCCCGTACCAGAGGCCTTGCGCGCAAGAGTCCATGTGCTGGGCCGGCTGTCTGATGACGACCTTGCTGGCGCCTACCGTGGAGCACGTGCCTTCGCCTTTCCCTCGCACTGGGAGGGATTCGGCCTCCCCGTCCTAGAAGCCATGGCCTACGGGGCACCGGTGGTCACCAGTCGCGGTACATGCATGGAGGAAGTTGTGGGAGATGCTGGTTTGCTCGCTGATCCTTCCTCACCAGAAGATATTGCCGCGCAGCTCGTCCTAGCGGCAGGCAGTGCCCACGATGAGCTCGTCGAGACAGGGCGGGTACAGGCCGCTCGTTTTACCTGGGAAGCCTCTGCGGCCTCCCATCTCGCGCTCTATGAGGAGATCGCCCGGTGAAGGACGTACAGGGCAGGCGCCCCAGCGCGCGCATCGTCATCGTCAATTGGCGCCAGAGCGATCTCACTATCCAGGCTGCACGCTCACTTCAGTCGCAGCTGAGTGAGGGGGACCGTCTCGTCGTCGTCGATAACGGATCTGGGGACGGCTCTGCCCCACGCATCCGCAAGGCCGGCTTCGAGGTCGTTGAAGCCGCCACAAATGGTGGCTTTGCGGCCGGCGTCAATCTCGGAGCGCAAGATCTCACGGAAGACGCACTCGTCTTGCTCAATAACGACGCTGTGGCCAGACCGGGCTTCCTCTCTGCCCTGCTGGGAGGTCTCGGCGGCTCTGTCGGGGCGACGACGGCGCTCCTGCTGCTCACGGGCCGTTGGCGCCTTGCGCTACCAGGCGAAGAAGGCGAGCGCGCCCTCGACGGTAGGCTGTGGACTCGTGTGGATGAGGGCACCAGGACCACTGTTGGTGAGCAGGGAGAAGGCGTAGAGCTCGTGAACTCCACGGGCAATGTCGTCGACCGGCACGGCAACGGATATGACCGTGATTGGCTCACTCCCGTGAGCCAGCTCGACGCACCAGCGGAGGTCTTCGGCATCTGTGGCGGGGCCTGCGCCATCGCCGCACAGCCCTGGAAAGAACTCGGAGGGCTTCGCGAAGACCTCTTCATGTACTACGAGGACAGCGACTTCTCCTACCGTTTACGTCAGGCAGGCTATGAAGTGCGCTTCGTGGAGGAAGCAGTGGCGCAGCACGAGCACTCGGCGTCATCGGGCACGAACTCGGAGATGTTCATCCGTGTCAATACCCGAAACCGGCTCCTCGTGGCCGCCGACCACGCCTCGCGCGTGGTCTTCCTCGATGCACTGGTCCGCACCATCGTGCGGGCCCTCCGCACGGGGTTGAGAGGTCCCGTCGCTCAGGGTCTCCGAGAAGCCCTGAGGCGCCTCACGGACAAGAGCCTCAAGCCTCCGCACTGACACAACCGAGCACGCAGCCTCAGATTCGAAACCGCTATGCTCCTGTGCAACAGTGCTGCGCCATGGGATCACAATGTCTCGCGGACAGCGCGATGACGGCACAAGCTCAGGTCAAGGAGGAACGCAGGTGACCACCGCCTCGGAACGCGCTGAGCGTTTAGCACTGGAGCCAATGCGTGCAGCAACCCCTCCAGCAGGTTTCTTCAAGGGTACTGGTGAATCCCTTCATGATATTTGGAGTCGCCGAGATCTCATTCGACGCCTTACTCGACGTGAGATTCGGGCCAAATACAAAGACTCAGTCCTCGGTGTCCTGTGGAGCCTTCTCAAGCCCTTCGTCAACCTCCTCATCTACGTCCTGGTCCTAGGGCGCATTATGGGTGCCGAGCGCTCTATCCCAGACTTCGCTATCTATGTCTTCACCGGTCTCACCGCATGGCAGTTGTTCTCAGACATCATCTCGACCTCCACTGCCTCAATTATCAATAACTCAGGGATCATCAAGAAGATTCAGCTCCCCAGGGAGATCTTTCCAATCTCCGCGGCCGGCGCCTCATTGTTTAACTTCCTGATGCAATTCATGATCCTCGTTCTCGCCGTCACGATCCTGCCTCTCACCAGCAATGCGACGCCACCACAGCTTGGAGCCAATCTCCTCTACCTGCCTTACGCTCTGGTGCTTTTACTTGTCTGGGCCCTCACCCTGGGCCTAGCCCTGTCTGCTCTTAATGTCTACCTGCGAGACATTCAGTACCTCGTCGAGATTGCTCTCATAGTCGGCATGTGGGCCTCTCCTATCGTCTACTCCTGGGAGATGGTGACAAAGGTGGCACACGGCTCGTCCTGGATTGAGGGTCTCTACCTCGCTAACCCTGTCACCCTAGTCGTCATGGGCTTCCAACGCTCCATGTGGGGAGCGGGGGCAGACCAGGTTCTCGCGCCGCACCTCCTTACTCGCATGAGCGTTAGCCTGGTAATCGGCTTGATCAGCCTCGGCTTGGCGCAGCGTCTTTTCGCCGTCCTTCAGCGCAACTTTGCTCAGGAGCTCTAACATGACCACTGTCATCTCCGCAGAAAGCATTGGAAAACGCTTCGTCGTCCATAAGGACAAGTCCCTCAAAGAACGTGTTGTCAACGCCCGGGCCTCACGGAGACATCGTGAGGACTTCTGGGCCCTCGATGACATCTCTCTCGAGATCGCTGCAGGCCAGAGCGTGGGGTTGGTAGGTGCTAATGGTTCGGGCAAGTCGACTCTGCTCAAGGTGATCGGGGGCATTCTCACCCCCGATCGTGGCTCGGTACGCCTGCGAGGTCGTCTAGCCGCACTGCTAGAGCTTGGGGCCGGATTCCACCCAGACCTCACTGGCCGCGAGAACATCTACCTCAACGCAGCAATCCTGGGCCTGTCGGAAGCAGAAACTCAGCGACACTTTGATGAGATCGTCCACTTTTCCGGGATCGAAGAGTTCATCGACACCCAGGTGAAGTTCTACTCCTCCGGCATGTACGTACGCCTGGCCTTCTCAGTCGCTATCCATGTCGACCCAGATATCTTATTGGTCGACGAGGTTCTTGCGGTAGGCGATGAGCCTTTCCAGCGTAAGTGCCTCGAAAAGATCCGGCAGTTCCAGCAAGAAGGACGCACCATCGTCCTAGTCTCTCACTCCGAGGAGCAAGTACGCGAGGTGTGCGATCGCGCAATTATGCTCGATCACGGTCATGTTGTTCAGGATGGCTCTACCAACATGGTGATGGCAAGCCTGCGCAATAAGTATCAGCAGATCATCGAGGCTAACAGGACAGTGGCACCTATTGTCACCAGATCCTCCACTGGTCTGAGTTTCAAAAACGTCGACATCGACGCAACTCTTGACCCGCACGGCAGGCGACAGATTGCACCAGGAAATCCGCTGATCATCCGCGGCACGATTCTTGCGCCTTCCGGTCTACCTGAAGGCTGGGTGCTGTCAATGATGGTATCCAACACGGAGGGCGCCTCCGTGATTGGCACAAACTCACAGCTGCTCAATCACCGCTTGCCCCGGCTCCACGAGAGCGGCAGTTTTGAGGTCGTTCTCCAAGATCTTCAGCTCAGTGACGGCGAGTACAAGGTAACCCTCGCTGTTCTCGACCAGACGATGACTCCCATCGCCGAAGCAAACGATGCCCTGAGTTTCGTTGTGCACGGACCAGGCCTCACGATCGGAAATATCAATTCAATTCCGTTGCTGTCTGTCTCACCAGCCTGATATTTCTCCTACGATCTTTTGAACACTTCATTAGGAGTCCACCTTGAAATACCGCACAATTGTCGACCTCAGCGAACCGAATTCGAGTCAAGCCATCATCGCCAGGCAGATTGACGCCCTGTGCCCGCGGGGAGCCCGCGTCCTTGATCTTGGCTGTGCAGCAGGAGACCTCGGCGCGGCTCTCACTGAGCAAGGTTTTCATGTCACAGGTATCGATCGAGACGCTGAGGCGCTCGCAATTGCTAAGGACCGCATGGCACGCACCCTCGAGGCAGATTTGGCGGAGCGCTCGTGGGTGGGAGCACTTCGTGATGTGGCACCCAACGAGTCCTTTCACGCGATCTGTCTGGGAGACCTTATCGACCAGCTCACCGAGCCTGCTACTTTTCTTCGTGAGGCCCTTGAGTTCTTAGCCACTGAGGGTGTTGTTCTGATCTCAGTGCCAAATGTTGCTCACGGCGCGCTGCGTCTCTCTCTGCTTCAGGGCCAGTGGAGATATACTGAGGAGGGACTGCTTGATAGCACTCACACGCGTTTCTTCACGCTGAATTCAGCTGCTGAGCTCATCCGCTCATGCGGCCTGGGGATTAGTGAGATCAAGGCGACTAGCCGTGAGGTCTTAGACACCGAGGTCTTGATTGACGACGCAGGCTTGCCCGGGTCGATTGTTGAATGGGTTCGCAACCAGGACGGGACAAGCGACTATCAGTACGTTTTCACCTGTTCACCTCAGACACCACCTAATGCTCCCCTGCCTGCTGTCATCCGCGAGGCACCTGCGTCGCGCCCCTATGACCAACATGCTGAACGCCACCGCCTCGAAGCCCATCAAAACCTTGTGAGCCAGCGCCGTGAGCACTTGTTTGAGACAACAGCCCAGCAGCGATACGACACGCTGACGACTCGCGACAAAATCATTGGTCTTCAGGCCCAGGTTGCTCTGCTCAAGAAACAGCTTAATGACCGCGAGATCGAGGCCATTGCGCTGCACGATCAGCTCGTGCGTGCTCACTCTCGACTAGACAGGACCATTGAGGGCGTTACCTATCGGGCAGTACGCAAGACTCTGCGTAGGTTTAAGAAGGGCGAGTGAACATGAGCGCCCCATTTTTCTCCATCCTTACACCGGTCTACAAGCCACGCCCCGATCACCTGGAACTGACTATTGAGTCTGTCCGGTCCCAGACCTGTGAGGATTGGGAGTGGATCCTTGTCGATGATGCCTCAGGAGATCAGGCAGTCCTTCAGGTGCTTCGCCGAGCGGCACAGCGTGACCCGCGCATTAACGTCGTCGAGCGAGAGACGAATGGTCATATCGTCGCTGCTTCCAATGATGCGCTTGCCCGCGCCAAGGGCAACTGGATAATCCTGGTCGATCATGATGATCTTCTTGTTCCCGACTCTTTGACGGTCATCAAGGCAGCCATTGACGCTCATCCTCGAGCGGGCTACATCTACACCGATGAAGACAAAATCGACAACGACGGCAACCTGTCACAGGAATTTCGCAAGCCAGATTGGTCGCCAGAACGTTTACGTCACCAGATGTATCTCGGACATCTCTCAGGACTCCGCCACGATCTTGTCACACAGGTCGGAGGGTTTCATGAAGGGTTCGATGGCTCTCAGGACCATGATCTCGCCTTACGCGTGACCGAGATCAGCGAGGAAGTGGTCCATGTCCCCCGCACCCTATATCACTGGCGTATCGTCCCTGGCTCCACCGCTGGAGATTCCACCGCCAAGGACTACGCCAGCGTAGCAGGGCTGAAGGCAGTCCAAGCACACTTGGAGCGAGTAGGCCTGGATGCAACGATGACCGCTGAACCACACCCTACAATTCCATACACCTATAACCTGCACCGTGAGCTTCCTGAAGACACGCTCGTAAGCGTGGTCATTCCAACGCGCGGAACACAAGGCAGGATCTGGGGCAAGCGTCGTGTCCTCGTCGTCGACGCTATTCGCTCTTTGCTGACTCATACCTCGCATGAGCAGCTGGAGATCGTCGTCGTCTATGACCTCGACACCCCCCAAGAAGTCCTGACTGAGCTCAAAGAAGTCGCAGGCGCCTCGCTCACTTTGCTTCCTTACGATGCTCCCTTCAATTTCTCCGACAAGTGCAACCGAGGCTTCCTCGCCTCCTCAGGTGATGTTGTTGTCTTCTTGAACGATGACACGGAGATCATCTCTGATCGTTTCGTTGAGGAACTATGTGCCCCGCTCGTTGAAGAAGATGTCGCAGCAACAGGTGCTCTGCTCTTCTATGAGGACTCCACGATTCAGCACGCAGGCCTTGGATTCCAAGACAACGAATTCGTTCACCCCTATCTCGGCGCCCAAAAGACAGATCCCGGTCATTTTGCTGAACTATGTGTCGATCACGAAGTCAGCGGCCTGACCGGTGCTGCTGTGGCTACACGTCGCGAAACCTTCGAGGAGATCGGAGGATTTACGCTTGACCTGCCAAGCAACTTCAACGACGTTGACTTTGCCTTTAAACTGCAGCATAAGGGTAAGCGCATGGTATGGCTCCACGACGTGCAAGCTTATCACTTTGAATCCAAGTCGCGGGTCAATACAGTGCACGGATGGGAGCACCAGTTCATTCTGGATCGCTGGGAGCAGCCAAAGACTGACCCCTATATGCCTTTCGCGACCACAGAACTGACGGAGATTCAAAAGGCGTTACGACTGTTGACAGGGGCCGCCGGCCCTCAATAGGAAAGAGGGTCGTGCATCGCCGAGGTCTGCGCGCCAGAAGGCTCTGTGGCTTCCCACGCGCAGACCTCGGCGATGCACATGCTTCAAGGGGATGAGTTCAGTGGCCTAGGAAAGCACAGCCCTATCGAGAGGTCTCCACCACCGACCTTCAAAGGCCTTGGTGACAAAAGCGACGACGGCCTTGACCAAGTGATCAAGGGCGACAGCCAGAGCCGCGATGATGATCAGGGAGGCCAGGAACATCATGGCGAACTGAATGGGGAGGAAAGCGCTGGTATCCATCACCATAAACAAACGCATGATGACGACGTGGTGTACCAGGAAGATCGGGTAGGAGTACTTTGCCCCCCACTCAATGAGGAGGCGGACTGGACCAATGGCCACATATCGGGCCACGGCGACGAGGATCAGGAAAGTCGAGATACCTACGAGCGCCGTACCCACATCTTTGGGCAGTACCGCAGGCCACAGCGAGTTTGCCAGGAGGACAAGGCCGGCACCTATGGCTGAGAACGGGTGGACTCGGCGAATATGACGAACGAGATAGATACCGAAGGCGAGTTCTGGCAGGCGCATCGTAAGGATCACCGAACCCGGGATTGACGGGAAATAGGTCTTCATCACGACGAAGGTGACAGCGAAGATGAGGAGGAGGCTCATTGCTGACGTCTTTGGGAAGCGATCCACGCACCACAATAGAAGGGGAAACACCACATAGAACAGGATGATGAAACCTAGAAACCACTCACCCAGCAAATAGGCCGTCGTGAATCCGAGGACGCTTGCCAAGCCATCGACGCCCAGGAGCGTCCAGATAAGAGAACGTGCCGGAGCCGCGTTCGGTGGTACACCATTGAGGGCCACAAAGAAGTAAAGCGTCCCCAGTAGCCAGGCGATCCAGAATGCCGGATAGATTCCTTTAAATCGCTTCCAATAGAAGCGACGAAGATCGACAGGGCGCTCGTAGGTATAGGCCAGCGCAGCACCAGAGATGATAAGAAAGAGGGACACACCGAGGTCGCCCACGTAGATACCAAAAGGCTGGTTAGTGAGCAGGTAGCGTCCGTCACTCAAGAAGGGGTTATTGAAGTGCGAGAGAACAACGAGCAAAGTTGCCAACGCACGCACGAGATCCAGATAGAACAAGCGTGGGCGTCGCTTCATCATCTGCGTAACAGCCGCAATTGGGGCCACGGACACCTCTGCTTCTCGCGAACTCATGGTCTCGCTCACGGTGTCCCCCATCATCTCTTCCTCCACATAGAACTTGCCGACCGCCACAGCGCTCGCACTCTCGGACGCATCGCCTGCGGTACCAGAACGGCCACCTGGGCTTTGACGATCTGGCGTGTACTACGCATATTGTTGAGACGAAGGAGCATCTCCATCGCTGTCCTGCCTCCCCATCTTTTCGCTATCGCTCGTGCGAAAGAATGCGTGTAATACGCCAGGGCTGTGAGCTCAGCGCGGGCAAACGAGTCGGAGAAGAGCCAGCCGGAGTAGTAGCCCCGAGCCTGTGCCATGTAGCAGTACACACGCTCAATGGCGTGGCTGATCGTACCGTCAATAGGAAGTGGCTCTGCCGGGAAGTCGTCATATCGCCATTCACGCTCCAAGAGTGGTCGAATGGCCTGCGGGCGGAACCAGAAAACTGAGCCGAACGGAGCAATCGCCTCCTTGTCCGGATCGATGGGAGCGTGCAGCCCGAAGGACGCCAAGAGCTCTTTGGTGTTCTTGTCATTGGGGCCCCAGCTAAAGGCCGAGATCGGGAAGTAGTCCCCGTGGTGGGGAGCCGAAGGGGTGAGAACACCCAGCCTGGGCTCAGCCTGGAAGGTAGCGATGACGTTGGAGACGAACTCTGGCGTTGCCAGGACGTTCTCGAAGCAGCGCTTCGCGAAGCCCTCACCGACGGAACCGGGGCGGATCTGCGTGACCTTCTTGTCATGGATGAAGCAGACGAGGTCATAGTCCAGCAGGCGTGGGCAAGCACCCACGAGCAGCGCAGCGACGTCGCGCCCTCGGTTCTCAATGAGGATGGTCTCAACATTGAGTGAAAGACCTGCTGTCGCCTCGCGCACCTGCTGCGCCTTCGCTTCAGTATCAACAGTGGCGATGAGGTCGCAGCCAGCCGGCATGGAAGCGGCGTAGTGAAGAAGCTGGGGCAGCAGGTCCATGTGGTAGACGTGCATGACCAGCGCGATCTTGCTCTCCTCGGGCTGCACCGCGACCGCCTGTGTGGGCAGGATGTAGGTGAGCTCAAGGTTCTTGACGAGATCTGCGAGGTTGTTGGTTCGTAGCAGGTTCTCCCAGATGAGGTCCGTGTCGAAGTCGGTGTGGTCGCGCAGGTAGTCGTAGAGCTCGCGCGTGGTGGTGCCAACAGACTGGTCCAGGACATCGCCGTAGTCGTGGAAGAAAGAGCGGCGTTTGAAGATCGGGCAGCGCTTGTCCTTGATCAGGGTGACCGGCGCAAAGACAATAGGCTGGTAGGTGAAACCTTCGAGGTCGTCTGTGTTGACGTACGCCTCTGCCTTGAATCCGCGGTCCTGGAAGTAGCGGGTGAAGGGAATCTCGTGCTTGGTGACAGAGTCGAGGTAGGTCTCCATCTCCGGCAGGTTGTCCCAGTAGTCCTGGAATGCCTGACTCTGCACCAGGGAGCGGCGGTAGACGTGGAAATGGGACTGCAGGTGGCGAGGGTGGTGAAGCTCGTCAATTTCACCGCGATACTCCGACGGCGCGGCGTGGAACCATGTGGGGCCCCAGAAGTCTAGGTCTCGGCCCGCCATCTCGGAGAACATCTCCTCAAAGGGGTACACCGGCCCCATGATGGTGGCGTTAAAGAGGACGATCTCATCGAACTGCGTCAAGGCGGACCACCCGTAGTGGTCAAGAGCGGCCTTGTACGCCCATGCGTCCAGACCTCTGTTCTCACGCACAAGAAGATGATCGGCATAGCGGGTCAGGGCGACACGACCCTGATCAGTCAGCTTCCCGTTGACGACGACGACGAGCTCGGCAAGCTGGGTCTTCATGCCTTCCAGCATGACCTCGACGTAACGGTCCACGATGCCTTCGCCGTCGTAGAAGAAGAAGATTCCTAGACGGCGAGAATCAGTACCGAGGATCATGGACAGCCCTTCGTACTCAGCACAGGACCCCAGGGAATCACATATGAAGCACCCTGGGGCTCGGTCACAAGGTCAGCGAGCGAGGATCTCGTTGATCTTACTCGGGTCACCCCACACGCCTGGCGAGTCGTAGGGCCGGTCCGGGAAAGCCCCGTATTCAAGGGTAATATTGAGGTTGTTCTCGGCGATGTAGCGCTCGACTCGCTCAGCGAGGCCCACCGGACGGCCTGTGCAGGCGTTGATGATGCCGTTGACCTCCTCCTGAGCGAGGATGGCAGAGATCTGCTGGGCCAGCTCATCGATAGAGATGAAGTCGTACTTGTTCTTGCCCGTGGTGAAGGGGAAGGTCTTACGCCCCTGCTCAGCGGCGTCAAGCAGCTTGGAGAAGATCGAGGAGCCGAACTTGTCATCCCCTACGATGTAGTAGGCACGGATCCACTGCAGAATGCCACCGTGCGCCTGGGCCGAGAGAAAAGCAAGCTCGCGCAGAGCATTCTTTGAGATGCCGTACAAGGACGCCGGCGAGCACGGAGTGTCCTCTGTGATAGGGCCTTCCCAGTAGCCGACCTCATGCATCGTGCCCATGACAGCGAGCTGCTTCAGACCTCCTGCGTAGAGGTTCTCAATGAGCTCATAGTGTCTCGGAAGGTCGTCAATGTGAGCGGGAGATCCATGCTTGAAGCCATCACGCCAGGCCATGTGGAGCACAGCATCCGGCCGTCCCATCTGGTCATAGATGTCTTTACCACCAGAGAAAAGATCAAGAGGCAGACGGTCCGCTCGCTCATCCACGCCGTCGAGCCGCAGGTCAACAGCAGTGACCTCCAGGCCACGGTCCAAAAGCGCCGTCACCACATGCCGACCGATGTATCCCCCAGCACCAGTCACAAGAACAGACTTTCCCACGGCCAGGATCGTATCAGGGGCGGCGGCGCGGTTTGGGGAGGAGTCGCGTGATACCACCGTTTAGACGTCGGTAGGCAGGCTTGAGAGTCTCAGCGAGACCTGGTAGGCGGTGTTCAAGCTCGCGTCGAACCATCGCGCCGAGGCTCGCCTGCGGACCGCTGCGGGAAGCGAGATAGCGCTGGGCCTCTTCAACATCCTCGGGCAGCAAGGCAGCGAGCGCCTGGTAACGATATTCAAGCAGAGCGTAATCCTGCTGAGCTCGGCCGGTCAGAAGCTGACGATAGTGGGCACCCGTACTAAGGAGGGCTGGGACTTCAAGGAATTCAAGGAGCTGACCAGCATCGCGGGCACCGTATGCGGTCCTCAGCGCAGACAGATCACAGGAACGCAGCACTGTCAGACCTGCTGGACGCACAAGGATAGGAGCGCGATAGGCACTGACTGGGCTGTGAGCATCCAACGGAACGCTCAGGCCCAGCGCCGAAGCGCAGTCAACAGCAGCATCCCGGAGGCCCTGCCAGCCGTGTCCCAGCGCTGAGCTGCCACGCACGGGGCTTGGGAGGCCCAGGCCGCCCAGGCTCGGATGCTGGTAGAACAACGATCGCGCCGCCAGCAGGATAGCCAGATCACGAGTGACCGGCTGCTCACCCTCCCCGTCAGGAACCTGTGCGGTGCACTCTTCCGGGGTCTCTTCTCCCCCAGCGCATGTCAGGCGCAGGAGCACACGATCCTTCTCGTCATCATCCAGAAGGTCGGCAGCGTCGCTCAGGAGCGCTGCGAGCGCGCCCAGATCCGGCTGACTTGCCACACGCAGCTCCGCCCGCCCGCGCAGGTCTTCTCCGACCTGTGAAAGAGCAGCCTCTGCCTCACTCTCAACGCGGGAATCGACGGTGAGGATCACGCGTACGCATGTGCGGGCATCGCTGAGGACCCTCAGCCTCGCGACAATCTGCTCAGCTGACGCCCCATCTCCGACATGAAGGTGCGCGTAGAAGGGCATCTCAACCTCGGGTGAGGCTACGTCGTCTGGACGCTGCTCAGTGAGCCCAGCGTTCGCAAGCAGAGTGCGTGGTTCGCTCGAACGGACCAGGCCGGAGAGGATCATGGACTCACTCACCGCGCTGTCCGGAGTCTGACTCACCGTCCTCAGGATGTCGGCACCGTTGGCACCACAGGCGTCCAGATAGAGCGGGTCGTGGAAGAAGATGCGACGTTTGAGTGCCGGGCAGCCCGCCTGGAGCAAAGCCATGGGTTCTTCGAGAGACGGATTGAGGCTGGCGAATTCTTCCGCCGGGTACACCGCAAAGGAGCTGTACCCGCGTGCGTTGAAATATGGCGTGAAACGCGATTCATGATGTGCGATGGAGTCGTGATAGCTGCTGACAGGCGGCATGGTCTCCCAGTAGCGGCGGAAAGCCGGATCCCTCAGCAGAGGCGAGCGCACAGCGAGGAAATGAGACTGTAGATGCCGAGGCATCACTGCCTGACCTAAGAAGGGGTGAGGACGCTGTTCCGCGTGCTCCGTCAGTCCCCAGAACGAGGCCTCTACCCGTTCAGCAGCCTCCTTGAAGACCGGTTCCCAAGGACGCACCGGCGCGAAGAAGGTGTTGTTAAGCAGTACAAGCTCATCAAGGTCTCCGATCTGGTTCCAACCGAGGTGAGCCAAGCCGTCCTGATATCCGCCGACGTCCATGCCCTCGTTACCGCGTACGAGCACATCATGGGCAACCGCATCCAGCCGTGCTTTGCCAGCCACTGACACAGCACCGTTAACGACGACGAGAATGTGGTCAAGAAAGGGGAGCAAGCTCCTGATCACTTGGACCACGTAGTCATCAACGACACCGTCTCGGTCATAGAAGAGGTAGATACCCGCTCGCCGGCACGCTCTGAGCTCACTCGAGAGACCTTCGACCTCAGCTCCGCTCATGCTCACCTATCCACGCGATTGAGAGTAACGGTGTCCAACCGTCAGGTTCCGGACACCATCGGCAGCATAAGGCAGCTCCGTCTCTCAGCCGAAGTGGCTGCGCACCATCGCCATCAGGTCAGTTCCGTACCCCTTCGCCGTGGCCCACCCAGCACCACTCGGATTCTCCTGGGTGCCCAGGTACTCGATGTAGGGGGCGCTCCCCTTCTTCACGTAGGAGAAACGAGGATCGACCACGTCATGGGCCAGCCTGGCCGTCGTCACAGTCGGGTCGGCGTACGCCCGTAGGTGCTGTACCTGTGCCCTCAGCCCGATCTGGACGCTCGCGAAGCTGTTTCCCGGGTTACCTCCACCAGTCGCACCGAGTCCACCAAAGTTGAACTGAGTGGCCTTGACGTCCCCGCCGTACTGAAGCCAGCCGGTCTCCTTCATCGCCTGGACAAAGAGAAGCTCAGGACTCACGCCCTCGGCGGCAGCCTCGTCATAGGCAAGCCCGGCGAAAGCTGAGATCGTGCTGGCCCCACCACGTCCCAGCACAGAGGCCGGGTAGGTCTCTCCTGAGCGCTGGTAGGCAGCCACCATCTTGGCCACCGTCACTGATCGTGTGCTCGTCGGTGCGGCCATCACGAGGTGCAGTCCCTTGGCCTCCGCCTCAGAGATGTAGCCCTTCCAGGCTCCCGATGGAGCGAATTCGCTGTACCGACCGTCGATCAGCTGCGTACCAGTCACCATGGCACCGCTGCCACGCAGGTAGTACCACGTGCCGGAGAGATTGATCCACCCCGTGGACATCGCTCCGGAGGCGTTGAGGTAGTACCACGAGCCACCGATCTTCTGCCAGCCAGTGAGCATTACGCCAGAACGATCCAGGTAGTACCAGGTGCCGTTGACACTCAGCCAGCCGGTCATCATCTCGCCAGAGGAGCCGAGGTAGTACCAGCGTCCGTTGACATGAGCCCAACCAACAACCATGGCGTTGCCTGGCCTGAAGTAGTACCAGGTGCCGTTGATCAACTGCCACCCGAGCGCTGCGGCACCGCTGGGATGCAGGTAGTACCAGGTCGAGCCCAGGTGCAGCCACCCCGTCACCATCGCGCCGGAGTCACTCATGTAGTACCAGCTGCCGCTAACTTCAACCCAGCCGGTCGTCATGGCACCAGACCCGGTGAGGTAGTACCACTTTCCGCTGATTGCCTGCCATCCGGTGGCCATAGCGCCATTGACCGGCGAGAGGTAGTACCAGCTCCCGTTGACCTTCTGCCAGCCAGTCAGCCGTGCGCCGTCCGCGCCGTAGAGGTACCACGTCTTGTCAACAAGCCTCCACGTGGGAGCGGCAGGAGTCGATGAGCCGCCACCAGTCGATCCACTACTGATCTGGCTCTGAGCGACAGAGCGAATCTGCCCCATCTTGGAGTAGCCCCCGTCACCCGGACAGGTTGTGTACCCGACATCGCGGTGCGCAAGGATCCTGGGCAGGTTCACCACCTGACCAGCCTTGTACTTCTCCGTCGTCAGGATCGTGAAGCTCGCCGACGCTGACGCGTTGGTGACGCCAGAGCGCTTGAGGAACCAACCAGCCATCTTCCCTACGCGGTCAATCTGCACGTCGGTGGGGCTTGTCGAGACGTAGTTCCCCATCATGGAGATGCCCATGGTGCCCGTGTTTACGCCACGTGCGTGCCCGCCGATGACCATCTTCCCGGCGGCCGATGAGAGGGTGCCATAGCGGCCTTCAAAGACCTGGCCGTACTTGTCGACGAGGAAGTTGTATCCGATGTCCCCCCAGTCCAGCGTCACGGCATGGTAGTAGTAGATTCCTGCGACGATCGACGCTGACTGCGCTGCGGTGTAGTTGTTGGTTCCAGCCGTGTGGTGCACAACCACGTGCGCAGCGTTGGCGTACTTGGGGGACCACGTCATGTAGGCCTGATTGGCTCCCCACTCGGCGCGCGTCACGACGGGCACCGGCAAGCCGTTGGCGGTCGTTGTCGCAGCCAACGCCGTTGGCAGGTCGAGATTGACACCATGACCTGCGCTCGTCGCGGCAGAAGCAGTCGCACCAGTCGTCTCAGAGACATCCGTTCCTTCATCGGCGGTCGTCCCGTCCTCAGAGCCAACCGGCGCAGTGGCGTCCACCAACCGATCCACCAGCTGTTCCTGCGTGACCGCAGTGTCCTGAGCAATCTCCGTCGGATCCGCCTGAGTAGTTGTCACGTCATCGTCGGACAGAACCTCCTCGCCAGCAGGCTTCGCCGGAACGAGCGCCAGAGTGAGGTCCGTCGGCAGCGCACGGCCTCCACTGACGACCGCCGCCTGAATCGCATCAGCACCGCCGGTCACGAACTCATCCGTCCCTCCGTTGCCTGAGGCATCGTCCGGGCCCGCGTCAGCAGCTTCATTGAGGTACCAGGATGACCAGACACCGCCCTCACGCACTCGCAGATAGATCTGCGTCCCCGTGGGAAGGGCCTCACTACCGCTCCACGTGAAGCCTGCGACGAGGAAGCCGTCAACCTCCAGAGGCTCAGTGAGGAGGTCAGCGTCCCGCTCCAGGTCCGGAGCATCTGTGGCTGCAGCCAGCAGAGATGCGCGGGCAGGAGCGACCCCGTTTCCCTCGGCAGTCCCTGCGGGTACCTCAGCACCGGCCCCAGAGCCCGGCTCCTCCTCACTCAGACCCGCCTGCGCCAGCTCAGTGGTCTCACCACTGGCAGTAGTGAGCTCGATGAGCTGGACCGGTGCGGGGGCTGCCTCGCCAGCAGCCGGCTGAGCCTGAACCGCGGCAACCTGTCCAGCACCCGCGAGTACCAGGGAGATAGCGGATGCGACACGGAGGTAACGAGACGCCGGCATGGAGGGTCCTTTCGGCACGTGAAGGAGTTCCCACATCGCCGAGACGTGTGGGGCAGCCGTGACTGATGTGACTAGTGGGAACGATACTGAGATTCCACCGCAAGAAACGGCCAATTGAGGAGGATCACGTAACTACATGCATGTTGTTCATGCTCATGTACCGGATGACAGGATCGACCATCAACCCACCTGCAGCACTCCACCCCGGACACGGCCCCTGTGGCATCATGGCGAGCGGCAGAACGGCGTTGCTGCGCCGTACCCGATCGTTCAGGGAGCTTGTACATGAACGTCCTCATCACCGGAGGTGCCGGCTTCATCGGTGCCAACTTTGTCCACCAGACCCTCGTACGTCACCCAGACGCCAAGGTCACGGTCCTGGACAAGCTCACCTACGCCGGCAACAAGGGATCCCTGGCGGACCTGGGCGAGCGCGTCACCCTCGTCGTCGGCGACATCGCCGACGCTGACACCGTCGACCCGCTGGTCGCCGAGGCGGACGTCGTGGTCCACTTCGCCGCCGAGTCCCACAACGACAACTCGCTACTGGACCCCTCCCCCTTCATCCGTACCAACCTGGTCGGCACCTTCACCCTGCTGGAGGCAGTACGCCGCCACAAGGTGCGCTTCCACCACATCTCCACCGACGAGGTCTACGGAGACCTCGAGCTAGACGACCCGGCCAAGTTCGAGCCGACCACGCCCTACAACCCCTCCTCCCCCTACTCCTCCTCCAAGGCAGGCTCGGACCTGCTCGTACGCGCCTGGGTCCGCTCCTTCGGCGTGGAGGCCACCATCTCCAACTGCTCGAACAACTACGGCCCCTACCAGCACATCGAGAAGTTCATCCCCCGCCAGATCACCAACCTCATCGACGGAGTCAAGCCCAAGCTCTACGGAGCCGGTGAGAACGTCCGCGACTGGATCCACGTCCTGGACCACAACGACGCCGTGTGGGACATCATCGAGAAGGGCCGCATCGGCGAGACCTACCTCATCGGCGCCAACGGCGAGAAGAACAACAAGGAGGTCGTCGAGCTCATCCTCGAGCTCATGGGCTACGACAAGGACGACTACGAGCACGTCAACGACCGCCCCGGCCACGACATGCGCTACGCCATCGACAACTCCAAGCTCGTCGAGGAGCTCGGCTGGTCACCGAAGTACACCGACTTCCGCTCCGGCCTCCAGGCCACCATCGACTGGTACACCACCAACGAGGCCTGGTGGCGCCCCCTCAAGGCCGAGGTCGAAGCCAAGTACGCCGCACAGGGACAGTAACAGCTCCAGGCCTGTCAGGAGACGCCCCGAATTACTGCATGATGACAATCACGCCCGATATAGTGACATTATCGTCTCGACGCCTGCGCACAGCGTACGTCCCGCTTGCTGTCCTCACCCTCGCCCTCGGCGTCGCTATCCCGGCGCACGCCGATGACGCGGCGTCCACACCGATGCCTACGACCACCATCTCTCCCCCCCAGCAGCAGGAGACGGTCGGCACTGGATCGGACAGTACTTCTCAGCCTCCGGTCCCGTCCCAGGCCCCTGAGGCTGACGGTAGCGCCCAGTCACCCGTCAGGCTGACCGGGCAAGGCCGATGGATAGCCTCAGGCAGTCGCTGGTGGTGGCGAGACAATGATGGCTCGTACCCGCACGGCGTGTGGGGCGAGGTTGAGGGCAGCCTCTACGCCTTTGACGGCTCCGGATGGATGCGGACGGGCTGGTTCAAGGATGGTGACGCCTGGTACTACCTCACCGGCTCCGGCGCCATGGCGAGGGGATGGGCCAAGGTCGCCAGCACCTGGTACTACCTCGACCCCTCCACCGGCAAGATGGCCACCGGCTGGCTCGACACAGGCGGCACCACCTACTACCTCACCGCCTCCGGAGCCATGCACACCGGCTGGTTCAAGGATGGTGACGCCTGGTACTACCTCACCGGCTCCGGCGCCATGGCGAGGGGATGGGCCAAGGTCGCCAGCACCTGGTACTACCTCGACCCCTCCGACGGACACATGCACAGCGGCTGGGCAAAGGTGGGCTCGCACTGGTACTACCTCGCGCCCTCGGGTGACATGCGCACAGGCTGGCAGCAGGTCTCCGGCACCTGGTACTACCTCCACGGTGACGGTCACATGGCTACCGGATGGCTCCAGCTCGGCAGCACCTGGTACTACCTCGACCCCACCACCGGCAAGATGGCCACCGGCACCATCACCGTGGACGGCAAGACCTACTACCTCACCGGCTCAGGCGCCATGGCTACCGGGTGGACCAAGATCGACGGTGCTTGGTACTACTACACCTCTTCGGGGGATCTCGCTAAAGGTTGGCTGGACCTTGGCGGCACCTGGTACTACCTCGACCCCACCACCGGCAAGATGGCCACCGGCACCATCACCGTAAACGGCGGGACCTACAACCTGAGCCCGAGCGGGGCGTGGATCGGGTACACCGCTCCTGCTGGCTATCTGCAGCCGACCGATCGTATTACTCCCCTTGGCTGGGCCACGAACGAGCTGACGCCGGGGATGAACGGTGTCAAGGTCCGTATCGTCCAGCAGCGTCTAGGCATTAGTAATGGAAGCGCCTTGGCAACCGCCAACGGGACCTTTCAGAATGCTGTCCGAAACTTTCAGAGGCGAGCAGGGCTCCCTCAGACTGGTGTTGTTGACCAGCAGACCTGGAACGCCATGGGAACCGGCTTCTCCTGGTGGGTGGACCAGTACCAGGCCACACCGATCGGGCTGAGCGCGACCAGGAGTGAGCGCATCGAGGCGATGATCGGCTATGCCTGGAACCAGCTCGGCTCCTCATACACGTGGGGCGGAGCGGGTACCTACGGTCTTGGCTTTGACTGCTCCGGACTGGTGCTCCAGTCGCTGTACCACGGTGGCATGGACCCTCAGCCCATCAACGTCATCAAGCACGCGTGGCCGGCCTACCGCACGTCCCGCGAGCTCTACGCCTACCAGGGGTTCATGCACGTCCCCTTCAGTCAGCGACAGCGCGGGGACATCGTCTTCTATCGCAGCAGAGGGACCGTCGTCCATGTCTCGATCTACCTTGGCAACGACCAGGTGATCCACACCGACTACATGGGGCGGCCTGCACGAATTGACAACGTCACTGCAGGGTACTCCTGGGGAGCCATTGCCCCGGAGGTGGTTCGTCCCTTCCCGTGATCCATGCGCACCCCACAATGCTATGAGGGGGGCTGCCCGGAGCTTTCCGGACAGCCCCCTCATAGCACTTCTCGTTCACGTCGTCTAGAAGACCACAGGCCAGGACGGCATGCAGGCCGTCAAGGTGGTGTGTGCGGCGACCTGAGCGTCAGTGGCCTCCTGATACGCCGGATTCACTTCCGGCTCTCGCCCCTCCTTGACAGCCATCTCCGCTTCTCGTTCATCAGCGAACTCCGGGATCTCCCCCTGAGACAGGCGCGTAGTAATCATGACATAGTCATCGAGAGCCTGGATGGCGGCCTGTGCGGTCTCATCACCTCCAGCCGCGTCCTCCAGCTGCGACCGGTACTGGCCGTCAACCAGTGTCACGAAGGCCAGCCAGTGCGACTGCGAGTCCTGTCCAGCGGCAACATCTGCAGAAAATGCCTGGCCCTGCGAGGTCGTCGAGAGGGCTTCAGCGAGAATCGAATCCATCGCAGCACATCCATTCGTCGGTGCGATGGTCTGGGGAGGCCCAGATGGAACAGGAGCCGCCGAGGAGGCTGCACTTGGCCGCTGAGCCCCTACCGGATCAGAGCCGGGACTTGTGCAGGCTGCAGAGCCAAGGACGAGAAGTGCGACGCTAAGGGCTGCGGAAAGAACATGATGCCTCATAACTCGAGGCTAGCGTCCTGAAGCCGGTCGGTGCCTAGACTTCACGTCCAAAACAACATCAGGCATACCAGAGCCATGCTCCACTGCTAGCAAAACGAGACTCACGGCCATCAATGACGACGGTGTCTTTGTCGACCATCACACCATCCGTACCCAGGTAGTACCAGGTGCCAGCGACACTCTGCCACCCGGTTGCTATCGCACCATTGGGATGGAGGAAGTACCAGGCACCGTCCACCTTCACCCAACCGGTCGCCATCGCACCACTGGGTTGCAGGTAGTAACGAGCCCCACCGATATCCTGCCACCCAGTCCTCATAGCGCCGTCAGCGCCCAGGTAGTACCAGGTACCTCCCTGCTTCATCCAACCGCCGGAGCGCATCGCGCCAGAGGCCTCGAAGAAGTACCACGTCACACCGTCCTTGGCCCACCCAGTCGCCATCACGCCGGTGTCAGTGAGGTAGTACCACCGTCCCTGGTCCTGGACCCACGTGTTCTCACTTGCGTCAGGCTTGCCGTTGAACCAGTAGTACTGCCCCCAAGAGCTTCTTCCATCCCCACTGAGGAGTGGCCTTTCCTCCTTGATATGCCGTGACATGAGGTCCCGGCGAGGCTCGCCAGCGATAGACGAGAGACGTCTTGACCCCAGCGATAGCCACAGAGCTCTCATCCATGGTGAAGACCACGGCCTTACTGCCATTCGAGCGGATCTCGTCTGCCGGGTACCAGCTGACACCACGACGATTGAGGACATCAACCGTGTCGCTGAACATGTAGGAGTATGAGCCCGTCTGAACGGCAGGCTCCGGATCAAGAGCCTCGAGGAGCTCCTCACTGTTCGAACGGGACAGACCGTGGTGCCCGAGCTTGAGGAAGCCGCCCTTCCCGATCTCAGTTGCGAGACGGCTCTCATCCCCATCGGTCTTCTCGATATCGCCCGACAAGAATGCCGTCTTGCCGTGCGCCGTGACCTTGACGCCCCAGGACATGAGATTGGCGTCCGACAACGCGCCGGGATACTTGTAGTCCTCGGAGTAGCTGACGATCTCGACTTGCATGTCTCCGAGCTCAAAGACCGGGAAAGCAGTATGGAACGCAGAAGGATCAGGGACAACCGGCGCCGCTGGATCAGCAAGGCACCATAATCCTTCCCCGCTTTGCTCCCTGCCTCGACGAGCTGGTCGTAGATGTACTGCTTGTCCCACAGCCGCGCCGAGTCGGAGATCCATAGGTCAGTACTCAGGAGCGTAGATCCTCTTCGGCCTGTATCGCTCGATGACGGTGTCTGCCGTGCCGATATGATCCGAGTGAGGATGCGTACCGATATAGAAGTCGGCATCTGATGCGTTGACGCCGATCTGTCCTAGGTACCGCCAGGGCTCTCCTTCATAGTCCGGGCCCGAGGTGACGGTATGCGGACGAAGAAGGTAGCGAGGATCTGAGCCGTTCGGATAGTCACGATCTTCACCCGAGTCCACAAACGCAAAGCGGCCGTTGCTCTCCAGGATGATGGCATCAGATCCCGCGAAGGCCATGACATGAATCGCCTCCCGCTGGCTGCTACAGCCCCAGGCGCAGGAAAGACGACAAACAATGACGCGACAAGGTCCGCAACCATAGAGCACTGTCGGGATCAGGTCGGCTGGGGAACCAGATTTCTTCCTACAGACTGCTGGCACCGCTAGCCGGTTATCGTGCCTTGTGCCTCATCCGCGCTGGGAACGATCTTGACCTTGATGTGCGCGTTATAGAACTCGGACGAGTCATTGAGCCTCTCGCTAAGCGTGTCAACACCAAGCTCTTCGGCCAGGGTCTGGCTCAACGAGAACATATTGGTCCCCAGGCCCAGACGATCACCCTTGATCCCCACCCCCATCGCGGCCAGGGTCGTGGGGAAGATATCGACCGAGGTAAAGCTCCGGTTAGTCACTGGCCCCTCCGCCGTCACTCCGGGCGCAGGGTTGACGATGAGGTTGACAACCGTCCGGTCATAGTCTGCGCTCACCCCTACGCGTTCAAAGTAGGAGTCATCCATATAAAGGTGGTCACCAGTGATGACAATGGTCGTGTTGTCGTAGAAGGGTTGCTCCTGGATCCACCGAACCAGAGCCGTCACCTGCTGCTGAGAGTGCAGGACCACGTTAGACAGCTGCTCGGCATGGGGCCGTTCCGTCACCTCCTCGGAGAGATAACCGTCGGGGAAGTGCGTGTCCGCGTTCTCGAGGATGAAATAGAAGGGATCGCCTTGAGCCGCCAGCTGTGTGAGCTCCTGCTTGGCGAACTCATACATCTTGTCGTCCTCGTACCCCCACCACACGGAGTAGTCCTCAGGGAGGTAACCGTTCTGGGTCGCATAGACGTGATCAAAGATCTTAAAGGCTCCATGATCCTGGAACAGGTCGCGCTTGGCACCAAAGTCAGCGTTCGCAGCCATCATGATCTCGTTGGTGTACCCCTGTTCCTTAAGCAGGTCACCAACGGTCGCAAAGTCAGGGAAGTTGAACTGCTGGATATCAGTTGCCAGGACAGGCGACTTCAAGGCCACACCTGAGGTCTGGGCAAGCAGGCCCCCGACCGTGAAGGTCGCTCCAGGCAGCTGGTGAAACCCTCCCTTGAGCTCGGTGCTGGAGAAGCTGATGCTCTCCTCCGTCAGCTCCGCAAGATCAGGCATGAGGTCCACTGGCATCCCGCCACCCTGAACAGTGCTATAGAAGGTGTTCTCATAGGACTCAAGGAAGATCTGAATGAGATTTCGCTTCTGCGTCGGCCAGGACAGCTGCACGGAGCCCGGGTCGACGTAGTTGTCCTCGATAAAGGTCGACGGCGCTGCCGGGAAGAGAATCTCCTTCACCGGAAGAGCCCGAGTAAACCAGGTGCCGGTGGCTGCCACCGCAAGGACCCCGGTGACAGCCGCCACGCGACGCACCGCCTTGGCAGGCATGACCCTGTCACGCCCCGTCGCGCTGCGCAGCACCAGACGCATGTCCCACAACCCGATCACCAGACCGATCGCAGCCGCGCACACGGTGGGCGCCACCACGTAGTTGATGACCTGGCTGGTCACCTCAGACGTCGAGTTGGTCCGCCCGGTGGTGAGGGTGAACACCACCTCGTCGGCATCAACCTCACCGAAGTACGTTGAGACCCACCTCGTGCCGAAGCCCAGTAGCCCGGCCACGGCGTACACGAGCGCGCTGCCGACCGCCCACAGCACACGCTTCCACCACACAAGACCCTCCGGGTCTCGACGCAGCCGCAGGACCCCGCCCAAGGCCAGTGACCACAGAGCAAGAGGGATCCACACCGCCAGGTACACCACCGTGTACTTGTAGACGTACGGGAGCCGCTTCGCGGTGTAGAGCAGATGGTCGCTCGCACCGAAGGCCACTATGAGAGTGACGACGACAGCTGCAGCCAATGAGGTCGTCACGGAGCGACGGACCGCAGCCTCCCACGAGCGCCGCATCCGCAGGACCGGAGCGAGAGCAGCGGCAGACACCGCTGCCACCACCAGCTGAATGAGAAGCGCCATCAGCTCAAGCCGTTCCGTTGTCCGCCGTAAAATCTGCGTCAACCTTAGCTGAGCACGGGGCAACCCGTCACTGTCACGGCTGTTGCTACGGCCTTTGTGGGCCCTGTGGTCCCTGTCCCCGGTCACATCCTGTGACCTCCCACAGGCTCACCTGACCTCGGGAGGTGGTCTGGGCGTCGACCAGCCTCAGACCGTCATCGGGCCAGGCGGCCAGGTTCTTGTCCCAGCGCAGGGGAGCGTTGCCGTAGCGCAGACCAGCACTCTCACGCTCAACGCGCAGGTAGTAGCGGGCTCCGAGCCCAGTCAGGGCCTCGCAGGTGCGTGACCCCGGCACGAGCTCAGGCTCAGCCGCCGCCAGGACGTCCTCAGCAGTACCGTCCTCCGGTCCTGACCTCATGGGGTACACCACCCGCACCCCCGCCTGCGACCACAGGTAGGAGGTGCCCAGCGACGGCGCTCCGACCACCACGGCACCCTCGGGCAGCTTGTCAGCGACCCGGTCGTAAAAGGCCAGCTCCTCCCGCGTGGTCAGGGTGCCGAAGGCGATCTGGTCCTCTGCGTGCACGCTCTGGCTCAACCCCGTTGTCAGCGGGAGGCGGGCTGCCCCCATCGCGAGCGCACCAGCGCACAGCACGGCGGCCACGCACCGTGTGTCGCGTCCTCGGTCACGCCAACGCGCGACCAGTACCTGGATCCCGAGTCCGGCCGCAACCAGACCCGGGATGATGACTAAGGGCTCCACCCGCGACTTCTGCAGGTACCACAGACTGCCGATCTGGCGTCCACCCCACTGCGGACCGCCGACCAACGTCACGAGTGCCAGGGCCGTGAGCGCCGTTGCCGTCCAGGTCACCACACCAGCGCGCGATCGTCTGTGACGCCATCCGATAACGGCTAGGGCCGTTACCACCAGCCCCGTCGGCACACCGTGCCAGGCGAGCGGCCCGTACATCGGCGCGTCAGCCACGGCCTGGGCCAGGGTGCCTACGGCGCTACCTCCAGGCCTCTCGTAGCCGAGGAGGGACGCGATCGGTGCACGCATCGCCCAGACGCCGCTCACCAGCGCCAGCGCCAGGCTCACCAGTCCCGCCGTCACACGGAGGCGTCGACGCGCACCCCGTACCGTCGCCGTCGTCGCCACCGGCACCGCGAGCACCAGGAGGTTGAAGGCCCCGGACCCGTGTGCCAGCACAGTGCCTGCAGCCGCCTCCGCGACCAGGACCAGCCCTGGGCCCCACTGTGCTGAGCGCCTGGCCCACGCGACAAGGGCAAGTACCCCAGGCAGGCAGACCACGGACAGCGCGTAGGGCCACACGCTCAGGGTGGTGAGAAGCACGGTCGGTGCACCCACGGTGCTTGCCGCCGCCAGCATCGTCACCACACTCGCCCACTGCCTACGCCCTAGCACCGCCGTCACGAGTCCGCCCACTCCCACGGGCCATGCCACTGCGGCGAGTATGAGGACCAGTGCGTTGGAAGCCTGAGGGACCGTGCCCGGCAGCAGCGCAACGACGCCGTGCCACACCGTCGGGTAGTAGACCTTCTGCCCGTGGTAGAGCGCAGCGAGCCCACCCAGGCTCGAGGCGTTACCACCCTGGCGGATCTCCTGGGCCGCGCTGAGGTGGAAGATCGCGTCGAAGGCCTGAGCTGGGCCGCTTGCGTCTCCGCCGACGAGCAGCCCTGCCCCCACGAGGCAGGCGGCTGCCGCTGCGGCCAGCGGCAGTGCCCAGGACGGAGCGGCTCCATCCAGGACGACCGCGTGGCCGACGGAGGCTGTCTGCGCAGGTCTGTCCAACTGGATCTTCCCCTGTCGCAGCCAGGCAGGCAGGCGTAGTACCCCCCAGGTCAGGGCCGTCAGGGCCACGCCCAGCACGACCGTGACCTCCCAGCCCCAAGGAAGCCAGGCAAGCCTGAGGTATCCGGCGGTGATCTCTGCCAGGCCGATGACGGCGCAGCTCAGCGGCAGGCTGGCTGCTGCGAGCACCGCGCCGCGCAGGCCGCTGGCACGCCCGATCAGGGCCCCGGGCCCTCCAAGGAGCAGGAGGGCGGTGAGGCAGGCTAGCGCCGTCGTCACCGGCCTCCGCCGATGACGAAGCGCGGGGTGCCCACCCACAGCGCCGGGTCCGTGGCGCGCCGACCGTCCAGCAGCAGGCGCACGCCGGGCAGGTCTGCCGGCGTGAGGGTCCGGTACTCAGGGTGGTCGGCCTGGACGATCGCCACGTCCACCGCCTCACCCAGGTGGTAGGGGGTCCAGCCGAAGCCGGCCAGCTCGTCGTCGGAGAACATCGGGTCCTGGACCAGGACCTCGGCGCCCTTGGCGCGCAGGGCCTCCACGGTGGGGAAGACTCCGGAGAAGGCGGTCTCCTTGACCTTGCCGCGGTAGGAGGCGCCCAGCACCACCACACGCAGGCCCTCCAGCGAGCCCAGGACCTGCTCGGCGTGGTCGACGACGTAGGCCGGCATCGTGGCGTTGAACTGGCGGGCCGTGCGCACCACCGAGGCGTCGGGGTCCGTGGACAGATACAGACGCGGGTAGACCGGGATGCAGTGGCCTCCGACCGCGATACCAGGGCGGTGAATGTGGGAGTAGGGCTGGGAGTTGCAGGCGTCGATGACACGCTCAATGTCAAAGCCGGCCTTGTCCGCGTAGACGGCGAACTGGTTGGCCAGCCCGATGTTGACGTCGCGGTAGGTGGTCTCGGCGAGCTTGGCCATCTCAGCAGCCTCAGCCGTACCCATGTCCCACACGCCGTTGGGGCGGGGCAGGTCAGGGCGCTCATCAAAGTCAAGGACCTGCTCGTAGAAGGCGATACCGGCCTGGGTGCCAGCCTCGGTTAGTCCACCCACGAGCTTGGGGTAGCGGCGCAGGTCCGCGAAGACGCGGCCGGTCAGCACCCGCTCGGGGCTGAAGACGAGGTGGAAGTCGCTGCCCTCGCGCAGGCCGCTGATCTCCTCGATCATGGGCTTCCAGCGCCCACGGGTGGTTCCCACGGGCAGGGTGGTCTCGTAGGAGATGAGGGTTCCCGGCGTCAGGTGCTCGGCCAGCGAGCGTGTGGCGGCGTCCATCCAGGCGAAGTCCGGCTCCCAGGTCTCGTCGTTAACGAAGAGCGGGACCACGAGGACGATCGCGTCCGCACCGGGGATGGCCTCGGAGTAGTCCGTGGTGGCACGCAGGCGGCCGGCCGGGACCAGCTCGCTGAGCTTGTCCTGGAGGAAGGCCTCACCCGGGAAGGGCTCGGTCGCCTCGTTGACGAGCCTGACGGTGCGCTCGGAGACGTCGACCCCGATGACCTCGTGGCCCTTCTCGGCGTACTGGACGGCCAGGGGCAGCCCGATCTTTCCCAGGGCGACGACGGCGATACGCATCCGAGCTCCTTGTCTCCAGGCCGTCAGGCGCTCTGCCTGACGGCCACCAGGATAGCGGCCAGTGCCAGGGCCGCAGGCTACAGGCCGCCCTAGTCACAGGCCGTGATCTCCCAGACTCGCGCAGCACCCCCCACGTCAACGAGATGGAACCCCTCACGGGTGTCCACGTAGTACAGACCGGGGCGCAGGCCAGCCAGCCAGGCACCGTTGAAGAAGGTCGAGGCGTCCTCGTAGTAGTAGCGGATGCGGTGGCTGGTGAGGATCTCGCACACGTGAGCGTCGGTGTGGATGTCACGGAAGTGCTCTCGCAGGTACAGACCGTCCTCATCGGACTCGGCCTGCCCGGCGAACATCCACACCGAGCGCACACCGGCCATAAAAGGAAGCATCGCGGTCCCGGCCACCGGGTCCCCGATGACGACAGCGTCCGGCGGCAGCTCGTCCGCCAGCCGGTCCATCATCTCCTTCTCGTACACGGAGGCGACGTAACGCTGGTTGGAGGACCGTGGGGCGAAGGCACCTCTGACGTCTGCTCTCACGCCCGGCCAGGTCGCCGTCGTCGCCACGAGCAGGCCCACGAGACCACCGGTGACCGCGGCCCGTACCGAGCCGGTCCACGCCCTCGTCCTGGGCTCCCAGGCACGAAGGTCAGGGCGGCGCCCCGTCCTCGCGGCCACGCGGGTCACGCCCCAGGCCACCAGCCGCTGGCCGTGCACCACGACCCAGGGGCCGAGGGCGGACACACCGATGGTGACCAGGAGGAGCGCCGGGGCAGCCGTCATCGCCTTGATACGGTGCGGGTTGTTGTAGAAGACGCCGGTCAGCGCCGAGAGCACGGGAACGGGAGCCATCGCCGCGATGATGAGTGGCAGGCACGCCAGCCAGGCCACGACGGCGCCACGGTGACGCGCCCGCCTCATGCTCACGGCCACGCCACCCAGGCACAGCAGGGCCATGGCGACCAGGGTGGCCTTCATCGTCCAGCCGCCGCCGCCGTAGAACAGCACGAGTGCGGAGACGACCTTCTTCCAGCTGTAGTCCCAGGTGCGGAAGGGGCGGCGTCCGAAGTGCGCCTGCTGCGGCCCCGGCCCCAGGACGACCACCGCCAAGGCGATGACGGCGAGCACGGCGAGGGCAAGGAGAGCCACCGCAAACCGACGCTGCTGGCTACCACCGTGGCGCCACAGTCGCCACGCGGCCAGGAGGAGGCCGGTCCAGGCCACCGCGGCCAGCGGCCAGCCGATGATGATGAGGGTCGCGGGGTGGGTCAGGAGCAGTCCCAGGTAGGCTGGCGCGACCGCGGCCAGGGCCACGACGGCACGGCGGCGCCGGTGGGCTCTCCACAGCCACAGGCCGCGCCGCCACAGGGCGATCGTCCTGGCGGCGATCGCCGGGCACGCCGCCAGGGCGAGCGTGTAGGGCCACACGGCCGTGTCCATGAGCAGCCGCATCGGGTAGATGGGGATGAGGGCGCTGGCTCCCAGCGCCGTCCAGGCCGCGCCGCGGATCTCGGGCAGTATGACCCGCACGAGGTAGACCAGGCCTATGAGGTAGACCAGCGGTACCAGCAGGAGCATGGTGTTGGTGGAGATCACGACCTGGTCCCAGCCGAAGGAGGCGAGCGTGGTGATCTCGTGCCACACCAGCGGGTAGAAGGCGTAGCGCCCGTCCAGGCCGTACATGCCGGCGTTGCCGTTGAGCGAGGAGGCGTTGCCGGTGTGCTCGATGAGCCAGGCCTGGTTGTAGTGGTAGATGGAGTCCGCAGACTGGATCGGTACCGAGGGCCCGGTGCCCGGCAGGATCGGGCTGATCATCACCAACCAGGTGACCACCACGGCAAGCGTGGGCAGCCACCTGGGGCCGGCGAGCGCGGGGATGGAGCCGGTCGGCTCTCCAGGAGCCCCGCCCTTGCTGCCCTGCTCGGGGTACCCGGCTCGGTCCAGCGGTACAGCCAGACAGGTCCGCCAGGTCAGCCGGCGCCCGCGCGCAGCCAGGACTCCCCGCCGGCCGGCCGCGATGAGCGCAGCCAGGCCGAGGACGTAGGTGGCCACCGTCGGCACCCGCCACCACACGCCGAGCTTCTCGAAGACGATCGCGCCCACGCCGTAGACGGCGAAGGTCAGGGCCGGCGCACAGGCCAGGCGTGCCAGCCGGCTACGCGCACCAGCCGCCAGCAGGATGACGAGGCCGGGAGCCCAGGTGACGACGACGAGCATCGCCAGGGTGGGCACGGCCTGGGCCCAGACGGTCACCGGCGCTCCCTGACGTCGCGAGCCTGCCGCACCTGCCGCAGGCGCTCTCCCAGCCGGGTCAGCAGGTCGGGGCGGGCGCGCCGTTCCAGGACGACCTCGCGCATGAGGTGGGCCACGGCCTCCCCGGTGGCGCGCAGCGACCGGTGGGCCTCCACCCAGCCGTGGAGCCTCGCAGCACGCTCCTGGCGGCCGGCCGGGTCCAGGCGGGCGTCAGCCGCGAAGGCCTCGCTCAGCGCCCGGGCGACGTCGCCGTCCTCGTGCCGGGCGACCCAGCCTAGGTCGTGCGCCGCGACGTCGTCGGTGACCGGTCCGGGGCCGGCGTAGAGCACCGGGGTGCCGCACGCCAGTGCGGCCAGGACCTTGGTGGGGTAGGCGAAGTCGTAGCCCAGTCCGGGTTTGATGGACACCAGCGCGCAGGCTGCGCCTCGCTGCCAGCGAGCGGCCTGCTCCGGCGGCATGAGCCCGTGCATGACGACGGCGGGGGCACCGTCCGCCCCCGCCGGAATCTGGGCCGCTGCCTGCGCGATGGCCTCCCAGTCCGAGCCCTGACCCAGGTACAGGACCTGAGCGCTCGGGTGGTCGCGGCGCACGGCGGCCAGGGCGCGGGCGAAGACGCCGGCGTCCTGCCACTCTGAGGCGGTGCCGGCGTAGACGGCGTAGGGGCCGGTGATCCCCATCTCCTGGCGCTCCTGGGCGCGGGGCAGGTCCCCGGCCGTGTCAAAGACGGAGGTGTCGATGCCGTTGGGCACCACCTCGACGTCGTGGGCACCGAGCTGACGGACCTTGTCCGCCACCTCCTCGTTGACGGCGATCACCCGCTGGGCGCCGCGCACGGCGAAGGACTCCATGGCGCGAACAGCAGCGAGCACCACCCCGGGAGCGGAGGTGGAGGTCGCGGCCACGGACCACACGTCCGGGGCGTACCACACGTACGGCAGGCCTCGCAGGGCTGCCGCCACGCGCACGACCACGCCAGTAGTGGGCGGCGGCTCGACGAGTACCGCGTCAGGGCGAGGCTGGACCAGCAGACGGCCGAGCAGCGGGACGTCGAAGGACATGTAGGGCACGTAGCCGCGCAGGTAGCCCGAGGCGTCACGCAGCGCCGGCCACCGCGAGACGCTCACGCCCTCCGGGTCACGGTAGGCGGGTTGCGCCTCCTGGCTGTCCTTGGCTGTGCCGTTGCCGGCTCCGGCGGCTGCCGGGGGCGTGGTCGTCAGGACCCGGACCGGGACGTCGTGGCCCGCGAGCGCCTTCTCCACGCCGTCCAGGCGGAAGGAGGCGGCAGCAGCCTCGGGCAGGTGGATGCGGGTGGCGAGCAGGACTCCACGGCGGCGGGCGAGGTCGGGAGCGGTGGTCAGCTGCCGGCGCACCTGGCGCACTCGGTCCCGCAGCCTCGCTGTGCTCATCCCTGGTCCTTCCCGACAGGCTCGTCGTGCGCCTCGCCCCGTGTTGCTGCCCCGATGGTAGACGGTGGCACCTCACGTCCTGACAGATCGTGAGCAACCTGACGAGCACGGGCCGCCCAGGTCTGCCCAGGCAGGACCTGACGCATGCGAGCGCGCACCTGCGCCAGCTCCCCAGGGTCAGCGCCCAGGCGCCGCAGCAGCGCCGCCAGGGCGCCGGCCTCGTAGGGCAGCGTCCAGCCGATCCCCAGCTCGGCCACGATCCTGCCGGCCTCGGTGCCCTGCGTAGCGATGACGGGCAGCTCGTGCGCCAGGTACTCGTAGAGCTTGTAGGGCACGGCGAAGTCCCAGTACTCGTTAGGCTCGACCAGTAGCACCCCGAGGCCGGCCCGCTCGTAGAGCGGCTCGAGGTCGGCACCTGAGGCGTGGAGGACCTCGTGCCTCCCGTCAGGCAGCAGCGGGGTGTAGTGCTCGGCGGTGGCCTGCCACGCCTCGGGGCGGGTGCACACGGTGAGGTGGCAGCCCTCGACCTCGCCCACAGCCTGGCACACAGCCTCCAGGTGGTAGTTGTCGCCGAGCACGCCGATGAACAGCAGGTCGATCCCGGCACCGGGGTCGCGCTCGAGGGCGGAGCGCGAGGGGGTACGCACGGCGGCCGGGTCCGCGCCCGGCGGCAGCGCGCTCATCGCCTCGGGGGCGAGGACCGGCATATGCGCCCTCATCGCGGCGCTAGGCAGGTACACGCTCACCCCTGCCCGCTTCCACTGGCGCAGCTCGGTGAGGTACAGCGCGCTCAGCGCCCGGTCCACCAACGGGTTGATGTCCTGACGGAAGCGTGGGAAGCGCCAGTACAGGTCGCGGTAGAAGACGCCGGTGCGCACGCCTTGCCTGCGGGCACGGGCGAAGAAGGCGGCATCCATGAGCAGGTGCGGCGGAAGGTGACGCGGCTCGGTCAGGGCGTTGGGGATGGTGGCGTTCTCAGAGTAGATGAAGGCCGGAGGCAGAGTCGGGTCGGCCTCGCGCTGCGCCTGGTAGCGACGTAGCCGTTCCTCGGCACGCCTCATGGCACGGCGCCGGGCGGCGGCGTAGCCCGTCACCTCGACCACCTCGTAGCCCAGGGCCGCGAAGGCCTGACGCATGCGCACCGGGCGCAGCCGGGAGGCGGCCGCACGCTCCACCAGCGGGTAGGGGGCGTGGAAGACCATAAGAGGGCGCTGCGTACTGGTGGCTGCCGGCCTCGTCTCTCGCTGGCTCACGCTTCACCTCTCCGCCCCACGCTGCGGGAGCTGCCCTGGTGGACGATGAGGCCGTCAGTACCCTTCAGGCCGTGTGACACACTAGCAGCACCAGCTCGCCACCCGAGGGAGGAAGCCGTGAAGATCGACCTGGCGCTGCGTGCGCCGCAGTGGGCGGCCCTGACGCCCACAGACTGTGGTGGGCCCTGCGCCGTCGCCCCGGAGTCGTCCGTGCACGTGCGAGCCGACTACCCGTGCCCGGCCCCCACGGACCCACAGGTCCTGCGCTCCCACCCCGGGCGCCTGGCGGCTGTCCGGGTGACGGCCTCGACCGTGGAGCTCGCCGTCGACCGCCTGCGCTCGTGGCCGCTGTTCTGGGCACTGACCGACTTCGGCTCGCGGCTGCTGGTCACCGACTCCCCCTCCGAGCTGCTCGGCTCCCTGGACGCCCCGGCCCTGCTGGCCCCGGCGCGTCGTGAGCTGGCGGACGCCGGCTTCGTCTCCGGGGCGCGCACGCTGCTCTCCGGGGTCCACCAGGTCCCCCAGGGCGCCGTGGTGCGGATCGACCGCGCCACCGGCCAGGCGCACCAGGAGGACTACTCCTTCTTCACCTACACCTCTGAGTCCCTGGACGACCCCGAGGTCATGGCTGAGCGCTTCCTGGCGGCCCTGGACTGCTCGATGACCCGCCTCGTGGAGGCCAGCCAGGGGCTCCGCCTCGTCATCCCGCTGTCTGGTGGCCTGGACTCGCGCCTGCTCGTGGCCTGGCTGGCCCTGCACGACCAGATCCGTCCCGGACGCGCCCTGGCCTTCACCTACGGCGTCCCGGGGGCCCGTGAGGTGGAGGTCTCGCGTCAGGTGGCCCAGCAGGTGGGTCTGGAGTGGCACACCGTGCCCTACGAGCGCCGTGCGGTGCTCGAGCACTGGCACTCCCCCGCCACCGGCCGCTTCCTGGACGCTGCCCACCAGTGGTCCGCGCTGCCGCACATCCAGGACTGGTACGCCCTGTCGACCCTGCGCGACCAGGGCGTGGTGCGCGAGGGCGACGTCTTGCTGCCCGGTCACACGGTGGTCGGCAACATGCACAACCTCGAGCTGCTGGACGAGGTCCCTCTGCCCCGCAGCCAGGTGGCCCGCGCCGTCGTGTGGTACCACCACAACCTTCAGGGGCACCCGCAGCGTGCCTGGCACGACCACTGGGTCACCCAGGGAGTACGTGAGGCCCTCACGCTGGCCGGCTACGACACCAGCGAGCGGAGCCTGCGCAGTGCCGTGGAGGGGTACAACCTGCGTGAGCGCCAGACGAAGTACATCAACAACTCGATGCGTACCTACGAGCACCTGGGGATGGACTGGGCCCTGCCCATGCTCGACCACGAGGTGTGGCAGGCCTGGTCCGCCGGCTCGGCCCGCCTGACCGCGGACCGCAACCTGTACCGCGCGCTCATCGACCGACTGTGGGCTGAGGCTACCGGCTCCGCCACCAGCGGGCAGGACGACTACTACGAGGTCACGCAGGTGTCCCAGGCCACGCGTTCGCGTCTCAAGCAGGCCCTGGCCGCCACGCACCTGCTGGGCGCGGCAGAGCGGAGCTTCTCCACCTGGTCCTCGCTGCACTCCTCAATGGCCTTCGACGCCCTCATCACCGACACCTCGCGCCCGCGCGCCGCGCTCGAGCTCATGGCCGGGCGCAAGACCCTGGGGTTCTGGACGCGCGCCTTCCTGGCGGACTCGTGGTCACGCAGCGCCCGCCTCTTCTGCAACCTGCCGGTGGTCGAGGGGGAGTGACCCCGCCTGTCAGCCCGGCCGAGGCCTAGACCGAGCACACCCTGGCTCAGGCCCCGGCCAGGAGGCCGGCGTAGACCTCGTGGTAGCTGCCGCCCACCACCGGTGAGGAGAAGCTGTCCCCGATCGTGGCGGCCACCTGCGCGGCGCTGACCCGCGCCAGCCGCTCGCGGGTGGCGAGCACCGCCTGCGCCCAGCCCGCCGGGCTGGTGCCAGCCGGCACGATCGTGCCGCTGGTCTCCTGGACGTACTCGGTCTGGCCTCCTGCGTCGGAGACGACGACAGGACGCCCGGCCACGATCGACTCCGCAGCGGAGACGAAGAAGTTGTCGCCGCGGGTGGGGCCGAGGAAGAGGTCGGCTCGCGCCAGCTCCTCACGCACGCCTGCGGCGTCGAGGTTGCCGGTCAACCGCACCTGCTCGGCGATCCCGAGCTCGCTGGCACGGCGGGTGACCTGCTCACGCATCGGCCCCTCCCCCACGAAGGTGAGGGTCGCCTGCTCACCGCGCGAGATCAGCTCGGCGACGATCTCCAGGCACGCCAGCGGGTCCTTGCGCTCGACCAGGCCACCGACCGTCACCAGGCGGATGACGCCGTCGTCGCTGCGCTCCTCCCAGCGCCGGGGAGCCGCCTCGCCGTCGGGGTCCACGATGCAGGGCACGACGAGGGTGGGGGCCTCGGCTCGGAAGTGATGGATCGGCTCGGCCAGGTACTCGCACACGGCCGTCACGACGTCGGGGCGCCGCAGCGCCTGGCCGATGACGAGGCATCCGGCCCGCAACGGCGCCGAGAGCGTGCCGGGGTTGGTCAGCCCCGACCAGTGCTCGGTGTGGACCCACGGCGTGGTCAGCCGGCCCGCCAGGTCAGCGGCGGACAGCGGCAGCAGGGAGCTCATCGCCATCGAGTGCAGGACGTCTGTTCCCTTGAGCAGCGACGGCAGGCGTCTGGCCGCGCCAGCCACGGACAGTGGGCTGGCGGGCGCCATAGGCAGGCGCAGGACCGGGATACCGTTCATGACCAGGTGGCGCGTGCCGTCGTCCTGGTGGGGCGGGACGAGGTGGACGATGCGCAGGTGCGCGCCGGCGTCACGGATGGCAGTACAGTCACGCAGCACGAAGCTGCCGGAGGAGGGGGCGACGACGGTAGGCAACCACGTGGTGACGACGGTGACGCGCATGGTGCGAGTCTAGAGGCCACCGGTAGGCTTCCCCCTATGCGCGTGATGTCGATCGTCGGTGCCCGCCCCCAGTTCGTCAAGCTGGCTCCCGTGGACGCGGCCTTCCGGGCCGCAGGGACTGAGCACATCATCGTCCATACCGGGCAGCACTACGACCCGATGCTCTCCGACGTCTTCTTCTCCGACCTGGGCATCTCCTCCCCTGACGTCCACCTGGGAGTGGGCTCGGGTTCCCACGGGGTCCAGACCGGAGCGATGCTTGCCGCGATGGACTCGGTGCTCGCCGAGCACCGTCCCGACTGGATGCTGGTCTACGGGGACACGAACTCGACGCTTGCGGGAGCCCTCGCCGCGGTCAAGCTCCATGTCCCGGTCGCCCACCTGGAGGCGGGGCTGCGTTCCTTCAACCGGGCGATGCCTGAGGAGATCAACCGGGTGCTCACGGACCACGCGGCGGACCTGCTGCTGGCCCCCACCCAGGTCGCGGCCTCTCACCTGGCGCAAGAGGGCCTGGCCGGGCGTACCGTCGTGGTCGGTGACGTCATGACCGACGTGCTGCTCCAGGTCCGCGACGAGGTCGCCGGCTCTCCCTCACCGGTCATGGAGGAGCTGGGGGTGGAGGACGGCGGGTACTGCCTGGCCACGATCCACCGTGCGGAGAACACCGACGACCCTGAGCGCCTGCGCGCGGTGCTGGACTCCCTGGCCGCGGTGGACCACCCGGTCGTGCTGCTGGCTCACCCCCGCCTGGTCGCCAAGTGCGCCCAGCACGGCATCGACCTCACCGACCGCGGGTCGCTGCGGGTCCATCCGCCGCTGGCCTACCCCGCTCTCATCGCCTCAGCGGTTCACGCCCGCGGTATCGTCACCGACTCCGGCGGCCTGCAGAAGGAGGCGTTCCTGCTGCGGGTGCCGTGCACGACGGTGCGCCCGCAGACGGAGTGGGTCGAGACCGTCGAGCTGGGCTGGAACGTGCTGGTCGAGCCCGGCTCCGCCCTGCTCGAGGCGGTCTCCCGCCCGCGCCCGGCCGAGCCGGGTGCCCAGGTGGCTCACCCTTACGGGGACGGGCACGCGGCCCGTGCGGTGGCTGAGGTCCTCAGCGCCCGCTGCCCCGCCTGAGCCGGGCCGCCCTGCAGGGGGTCACCGAGACTGCCACAGGGCTGCGAGCCCGGCGACGAAGTCCTCGTACTGGCGGCGTGCATCACTCATGCGCGCCCAGGTGTCTCGGGCCTGCTGGCTCATCTGGGCGTACGTGTCCTCTCCCATGTCCATGACGGACTCGATCGCGTCGGCAACCTGCGCAGTCGTGACCTCGACCGGAAGCAGGCGGCCGTTGACGCCGTCGTGCACGATCTCCCCGGTGCCGCCGGCGGCGGTGGCGACCACCGGCAGGCCGGTGGCCTGCGCCTCCATGACGGAGACGGGCACGCCCTCGCCGTCCGAGCAGTTGAGGAAGCAGGAGAAGTCCTGCGTCGCGTACAGCTGCCTGACCTGGGCGTTGGTGAGGTGCCCGGTGAAGGTGATGTCAGCGCCCGGGGCCTGGGTGCGGGCACGCTCGCGCATGGCCTCCAGGCGCTCGGTACTGAACTCGCCGACATGCGTCCAGCGCACCTTCCGACCTCGGCGGTGCAGCTCGGTGACGGCATCGAGGATGAGACCCACCCGCTTGTAGGGGGCCATGTGGGAGCAGGAGACCAGGCTGAAGGGCTCGCTGGGGCGGCGCTGGCGGTAGGTGGCCTGCGGGACCCCGAGGCGCCGGACCTCGATCTTGTCCGAAGCCTGCGGGAAGCGCCGGCGCAGGAAGCCGGCGGCGTAGTCGGAGATGGGGTAGACCTTGTCGACCGCCTCCATGACGAAGCGCCGCGAGGGGACGTAGCCGCGCGGGGCGTCAGCCTCGTCGACGTCGTAGGCGTGGGCGCGCGAGACGACCCGCACGTCTCGCCCCGCCAGCTCGCGTCGGCGCAGCATCCCGCCCAGGGCCGCTCCGGTGAAGAACCAGTAGGAGTAGATCGTGATCCGGCCGGCTCCCTCCAGCCCCAGGGCCGGCAGGAGACGGCGCAGGCGTGCGCGCGCGCTCAGGGCGATGGCGGCGAAGCGCACGTCCATCCCGAAGCGTCCGAAGGAGCGCCACGGCGGGGTCTCGACCATCCGTTCACGGCCCAGGAGGATCTGGCCGGCACGCCCCAGCGCCTGCCAGCGCCAGTCCGGGAAGCGGGAGGCGGACAGCAGGGTGCACCGGGCGTTGGCCGGCAGGGTCCGTGTCTGGCGGGCACCTTCAGACAGACGCACCGGCACGACGACGACCTCGTCAAAGGCTGCGGCAAGCGTCTCGATCTCCTGCTCGAGGAACTCCTCCCCTACCTCGTAGGGGTAAAAGTCGGTCAGCAGCAGGAGGGTCGAGGGCCCCTGGGGGGCGCTGGGGGAGGTCGGGCTCATTCCTGCTCCTTCGTCGTGCCGGTCGTGGTGGTCTCGTCCTGGGGTGGCGCGCCGTCTGACTCACGGGGTCCGTTAGCGTCAAAGCGCCGGGCGGCGTAGTCGGCCATGAGGGTCATGCCGACCAGCAGCACGGCCATCCCGACGCCCAGGACGTAGGCGGTGGGCAGCAGGTCCAGCGGGGACCAGGCGAGCCATGCCAGGGGGGCGGCGGCGTAGACGAGGGAGAAGCCGAGCATCCAGTCCTGGTGACCGGTGACCACGAACAGGTTGGAGACCGGAGAGGTGATGAGCAGCATGAACAGCCAGGGAGTCAGTGCCCTGGCGAATCCTCCGGCACTGTCCCACTGCCCGCCGAAGAAGAAGGGGAAGATCCACGGAGCCAGGGCGTAGATCGCGCCGAAGGGGATGACGCCGATGACCAGGGCCCGCTTGATCAGGCCCCGCACGGCCGGACGCATCTGGCCTGGCTCGATGACGGAGAGCTTCTGGAAGAACACGCGTGAGACGGCCCCGTTGATAAGGATGAGCGGCGCGTCGAGCACACGCCACGCCAGCTGGAACTGGCCGAGGTCAGCCACCGAGTAGCCAGCGATGAGCAGCTGGATCCCCGACAGCCGGATGGCGTCCACCAGGGCGTTGGGGGCGTTGAGCAGCGGCATGCGCCGGTAGCGGCTGGCGACCTCGCGCAGGCTCGGCGCGTCCTGGGGCAGCCGACGGCGCAGGGCGGGGGCCTGGCGCCCCAGGTTGCAGAAGGCGTAGAACTGGCCGAGGGTGTGACCGATGACGAGGCCTGGGAGCCCTCCCAGGCCGGCGACCCCGAGGAGGAGCTGGCCACCAGTGAGACCGATCTGCTGCTCGGCCTGGTTGACGGCGATCACCCGGTAGTCGGAGTGCCGGTTGAACCAGTACTTGGCCAGCTCGATGCCCGCCATGAGCAGGGTGGTCAGCCCGACCATCGGCATCCAGGTAGCGACCTCCTGCCCCCAGTGCCGTGCCACCACCGCACGCAGGGGGAAGGCGGCGACCGTGGCGGTGACGGAGACGGCAACGATGCACCACAGGGCCAGACGGGCCACCGCCAGCGCCTCGGTGTCCCTGCGCGGCAGCATGACCGCCATGTCGTAACGCAGGGCGGCGACCGCCATCACGATCCCTGCCACGGAGGTGTAGGTGGCCAGCATCCCCATGTCGTGCGGGCTGTAGACACGCGCCAGCACCATGGTCATGAGGAAGGAGACCGCCTGGGCCACGGCCGTACCGGTCACGAGGGTGAGCACGTGACGCAGGAAGGGCGAGGAGGCCATGACGGAGGCCGTCCACGTGCGCGCTCGCGCCACGAGGCCGGCGGCGACCGGCGTGGCCGCCTCGTCCTCGTGGCGCGTGGGGGCGTCCTGCTCGGCGGTCAGAGCGTGACCGTCCGGTTCTCGGCCGCGGAGGTCAGCACGGCGTCGATGACGTCAAGCGTGGCCACGCCCTCAGCCATCGTGACGATGCCGGAGGCGTCCCCGCGCACGGCGTCGCGGAAGTGCTCCTGCTCCAGGGCCAGGGGCTCGCGCTTGGGGATGGCGTAGCGGATGACGTCGCCCTCACTCACGCCGCGGAAGTTCGCGATCTGGTCCCAGGTGGACTCGACCGTGCCGTTGGCGTAGAAGGTCAGGTCCCCGGTCAGCGTGTCCGCGACGAAGGCGCCCTTCTCACCCGTGACGATCGTGACGCGCTCCTTGAAGGGCGTGAGCCAGTTGACCGTGTGGGAGACGATGACGCCGTTAGCGAGCCGTCCGGTGGCTACCACCATGTCCTCGTTCTCACGCCCGGAGCGGTAAGCCACCTGGGCCGAGACGCTCTCGTAGGGGGCACCAGCCACCCAAGCGGTGAGGTCGATGTCATGGGTGGCCAGGTCCTTGACCACGCCGACGTCGCTGATGCGCGCCGGGAAGGGACCCTGGCGGCGGGTCAGGACCTGGTAGACCTGCCCCAGCTCACCGGCGTCCAAACGCTCACGCAGCGCCCGCAACGCCGGGTTGCACCGCTCGACGTAGCCGACGGCACCCACCAGGCCCGCCTTGTCAAAGGCCTGCGCCACCCGGCGGCCCGAGGCCGCGGTGGCAGCGATGGGCTTCTCCACCATCGTGTGGACGCCGGCCTCAGCCAGGGCCAGGGCCACGTCCTCGTGATAGATCGTGGGAACGGCGACCATGGCGGCGTCCAGGCCCGCATCAATGAGCGCGGCCACGTCCGGCAGCACAGGCAGCTCGCCGGCCACGCCGAACTTGTCACCGGCCGGGTCCGCGACGGCGACCAGGTCCATGCCTGGCGTAGCGCGGATGACGCGGGCGTGGTGGCGCCCCATCGAGCCCAGGCCGATGAGGCCGACGCGCAGGTTCTTCTCGCTCATGCTCAGGCACCTGCCTTCACTGCAGCGCTGACAGCCTCGACGATCCGCTCCAGGTCAGCCTCACTGAGGGAGGGGTGGACCGGCAGGGACAGGCACTCACGCGCCGCCTTCTCGGTGCCGGGCAGCTCCAGGCCCTGAGCGAAGGGCGCCAGCGAGGACAGGCGGTGGTTGGGGATCGGGTAGTAGACGCCGGAGCCCACCTGCCACTCGTCCTTGAGGAAGGACTGGATGCGGCTGCGCTCCTCTCCGCTGGCTCCCTCGAAGCGGACCGTGTACTGGTGGTAGACGTGGGTGTAGCCCTCAGGCACGAACGGGGTGACCACCCCGGTCACGCCAGCCAGACCCTCGTTGAGGGCGGCGGCGTTGGCCTGACGCTGTACGGTCCAGCCGGCCAGCTTGCCCAGCTGGACGCGGCCGACCGAGGCGTTGACGTCCGTCATGCGGTTGTTGAAGCCCACCAGCTCGTTGGCGTACTGCTTCTCCATGCCCTGGTTGCGCAGCAGGCGCACCTTGCGGGCCAGCTCAGCGTCCGCAGTCGTCACCATGCCGCCCTCCAGGGCGGTCATGTTCTTGGTGGGGTAGAAGGAGAAGGAGCCCCACTGACCGAAGGTGCCCACGGGCGCGCCGTCGATCGCGGCGGCGTGGGCCTGGGCGCAGTCCTCCCACACAGCCAGCCCGTGACGCCCGGCGATCTCCAGGATCGCGGGCATGTTGGCAGGCAGGCCGTAGAGGTGGACGACCTCGATGGCCACGGTCTTGTCCGTGATCGCAGCCTCCACGCTGGCCGGGTCCAGGGTGAAGGTGGCCGGGTCGATATCGGCGAAGACGGGGCGGGCGCCAGCCGCGGCCACGGAGTTGCCGGTGGCGGCGAAGGTGAAGGAGGGGACGATGACCTCGGCCTCAGGGTCCACCGGGCGGCCGGAGTCGCTCAGGGACGCCAGCGTGGCCAGGTGCTGGGCGGAGGTGCCAGAGTTGACGGCCACCGCGTGGGCACCGGCCACGACCTGGGCGGAGAACTCCTCCTCGAAGGCAGCCACCTGCGGGCCCTGGACCACCATGCCGGAGGCGAGGACCGCGTCAACGGCCGCACGCTCCTCCTGCCCGAGGATCGGCTTGGCGGCGGGGATGAATTCGCGTGACATCAGCGGGTCACCTCTCGGATCGTGTCATTGGACTGGTCGAACACAGTACCTGTCACCGGGCAGCGCCACCTCGTGGCACCGGCGAGATAGCCTTCCTCGCCCTCGCTCACGGCCACCAGGGGCTCGCCCGCGCGCCCGACCCAGCCGATGCGCCGAGCCGGCACACCCGCCACGAGCGCGTGCGCGGGAACGTCCTTGGTGACCACGGCGCCGGCGGCCACCGTGGCCCAGGCACCGATCCGCACCGGCGCCACGCACACCGCCCGGGCGCCGACCGAGGCGCCTTCCTCGATGGCGACTCCCACCGGCTCCCAGTCCGAGGCGGACTTGAGCGAGCCGTCCGGGTTGACCGCGCGCGGGAAGTGGTCATTGGTGAGCACCACGGCCGGACCGATGAACACCCCGTCCCCCAGCCTCGCGGGCTCGTAGACCAGGGCGTAGTTCTGGACCTTGCAGCGCTGGCCCATGACCACGCCCTCACCGATGTAGGCCCCGCGCCCCACCACGCACTGGCTGCCGAGGACCGCGTGCTCACGAACCTGTGCCAGGTGCCAGATGCTCGAGCCCTCGCCGATCACCGCGTCCGGGGACACGTCGGCGGAGTCTTGAACCCGTACGGTCATCGCTCTCCTCGTGTGGTCATGGCACCGGCTCCGCGTGCTGACCCGGGAGCGTCCCAGGTGTGAGCCAGTTCAGGCCTATCCTACGGCCCGCGCGTGCGAGAATGCCGAGGTGACTCAGACGAGAAGCTCAGACCGGCCTGCCCCGGCGTGGCACGACCTGGCCGAGACCACCTGGCTCGTCGTCCCGCTGTACAACGAGGCCCAGGTCGTGCGCGAGGTCATCACGCAGGCACGCCAGACCTTCCCCTACGTCGTGGTCGTCGACGACGGCTCCAAGGACGACTCCGTCTCCCAGGCCGAGGCCGCCGGCGCCGTCGTCATCCGCCACCCCATCAACCTGGGGCAGGGAGCCGCGCTGCAGACCGGGATCGACTACGTGCTCACCCGCACGAGCGCGCGCTACCTGGTCACCTTCGACGCCGACGGTCAGCACTCCCCCGTCGACGCCGCTGCCATGGTCACCCGCGCCCAGGCCGAGGACCTTGGCTTCGTGCTCGGCTCCCGGTTCCTTGGGGGGCCCGCCCAGGTGGGCTGGCTCAAGCGCCTGGTGCTGCGCACCGCGGCCCGCGTGGCCTCCCGCACCTCCGGTATGCGCCTGTCTGACGCCCACAACGGGCTGCGGGTGCTGCGCCGTGACGCCGCCGGGATGCTCGACCTGACCCAGAACCGGATGGCTCACGCCTCCCAGATCGTGCGTCAGCTGGGGGACACCGGCCTGCCCTGGAGCGAGCACGCCGTCCACATTGCCTATACCGAGTACTCCAAGGCCAAGGGCCAGTCCCTGTGGAACTCGGTCAACATCCTCGTCGACCTGCTCTTCAGCTGATCAAGGACCACCATGAGCTCCCAGTTCCTCATCCAGACCCTGCTCATCATCGCCGTGGCGGCTCTGGGCTGGATGATGCTGCGCTCGCCCGGAGGCGCGCGCCACCAAGCCGCTCGACGTCTGACGACGCTGCTGTTCGTGCTCTTCGCCGTCGTCGCCATCACGGTGCCCGGGCTCGTCACGCGCGTGGCTCACGTGCTCGGCGTCGGGCGCGGGACGGACCTGCTGCTCTACGCCCTCGTCATCGCCTTCCTGGCCCAGGTTCTGTCCTCCTTCCGGCGTAACGCGGCCCGCGAGCGCCAGATCACCCAGCTCGCCCGCCGCATCGCCCTCAGCGAGGCGCCCGAGCCGCCCGCCGCACCTCAGCCTCCTCGTGAAGGCGCAGACCAGCGCTGACGGCCCAGCGCAGCGGCGCCTGCCAGGGCGCGTCGTAGACGCCGTCGAGGTAGTGGCGCGCCGAGGCGTGGTGGGCGCGGATCATCCGCTCCGGCCGCGCCTTCCAGCTGGCTCCCTGCTCGTGGACGACGACGGCGGAGGGCACCTGCACATTGCGCCAGCCCGCCTGGCTCACCCGGGCCCCCAGGTCCACGTCCTCGAAGAACATGAAGTAGGTCTCGTCGAAGCCGCCGAGCCTGAGCCACACCGCGCGAGGCAGCAGGAGGCAGGCCCCGGAGAGCCATCCCACCTCCCGCAGCCGGTCTGACCCTGCCTGGTCGTGGTAGGCGGCAGAAAAGGGGTTGGAGGGCCACACCCGGGTCAGCAGGGCGTGACCAGTGCCCTTGACCAGGGTGGGAAGAGCCCGGCCGGAAGGGTAGACGCTGCCGTCACTGCCCAGCAGACGCGGCCCCAGGCACCCCGCGGTGGGATCGGCCAGCGAGGCGTCGATGAGGGCGTCAAGGCTTCCGGGGCGCCACACGATGTCCGGGTTGGCCACCACCACCCAGTCCTCGGTGAGCCCGGACGCCGCCAGGTTGGCCCCGCGGCCGTAGCCGAGATTCGTCCCGTCCCCCACCACGTGGGCCCCGTGCCGGGCCGCAGCCGCGCGGACACGCTCGTGCTCGGTGCCGTTATCCGCAATAACGATGCTCACGTCACGGCTCGTGGACGCGGGCACGGAGTCGAGGAAGCGCTCGAGCTCGTTGCCGGGGTTGTAGGCGACGGTCACGATCCTGACGGTTTCAGGGCTGGAGGAGGTCACGCCAGGAGACTAGCCGACCCGACCACCCGCCGCCGTGGGCCAGATCAGCAGGACCGTCAATGAGGCTCACGCCACGGCCCGCCCGTGAAGATCCTCCTCAAGGAGGACGGGATCACAGCCGAAAACACAGAGCCTTTCCCTATGATCGTGTTCGTGTCTTCACGACCTAGGCCTCACGCGCGCCACTCTGTCAAGGACCTGAGCCGCCACGGCGGACGCACCGCCATGGTGAGCGTCCTCGCCGTTGTGCTCTTTGCCGCCTCCTTCGTGGCGATTGCCTACCACGACCTGCAGAGCCAGGTCACGCGGGTCGACGTGGCCGGCATGGTCGGCACCGCCCGGCCCACGCGCACGGACGCGGAGAAGGTGCCGGACGACTACGCAGGAGTCGCCGTCAACATCCTGGTCCTGGGCTCTGACACCCGCGCCGGTGACAACAACGTCGACGACTCCGCCGGCAGCGACGAGGTCGCCGGGGCCCGCTCGGACACCGCGATGATCATGCACGTATCCGCCGACCGCTCGCGGATCGAGGTCGTCTCCATCCCACGCGACACGCTGCTGGAGATCCCCTCGTGCACCCGCGCCGACGGGACCACGACCTACGCCCAGTCCAACGCCATGTTTAACTCCGCTTTCTCCAACGGGGCCGGAGAGGGCACCACCGCCGAGAACATCGCCGCCGGCGCCGCCTGCACCCTCAAGACGGTCGAGCAGCTCACCGGCATCCACATCGACGAGTTCGTCGTCGTCGACTTCGCCGGGCTGCAGCGGATGGTGGACGCCCTGGGCGGCGTGACCGTCTACGTCAGTGACGACATCAGCGACGCCGAGCACACCGGCCTCGTGCTCGACGCCGGCTGCTACCACTTCGACGGCGCCACGGCCCTGCAGTACGCGCGTGCACGCTACGGCGCCGGCGACGGCTCGGACCTCAGCCGCATCGAGCGCCAGCAGAACCTCATGGGCGCCATGCTGCGCGCGGCCCAGTCCAAGAGCCTGCTGTCCAACGCCGACGACCTGTACTCCTTCGCCCGCTCGGCGCTATCCACCCTGACCACCTCCCCGCGCATCGGCAGCCTGACGACCCTGGCGGGCCTAGCCCAGTCGCTGCAGGCCATCGGGATGGAGAACGTCAGCTTCATCACGATGCCCAACGCCCTGGTCGGCGCCCGCGTGGTCCCCACCTACGAGGCAGACAGCGTGTGGGACGCCCTGATCAACGACGTCCCCGTCGGCTCCGAGAACGTCTCGCTCCAGGGAACCGGCGCCACGCCGTCGGCCGACGAGCCGGGGACCGAGGCTGAGGCGACCACCCAGGACCAGGCCGCTGGCGCCCAGGGCGCGCAGGATCCCCAGCAGTCCACTGACACGACGACGACCGGCGAAGCCGCCTCCGAGGTGAGCCAGGACCCGGCCGCCCAGTGCTACGCCTCCGGCTCATGACCTGGTTCCTGCACGTCGATTGCCCTGACCCCCAGCTCAGCGAGGCCCTCCACCTGTGACTCCGACCGACTCCGGCGACCTGCCCCCGTCCTTCGCCCCCGGCTCCGGCGAGCCGCGCCGGTCTCGCCCGCGCCAGGACGATCACGCACAGCCCGCCCCGCGTGCCGGGGCCGGCGCCCCGCCGCCGTCGGTCCCCCCATCCTTCGAGCCCGCACGCTCCCCGCGCTCCCCTCAGCCCGCCTCCACACGCTCGCGGCAGGCCGGCGCGTCCTCACGCCGCCAGTCCCCCTCCTCGCCCGGCTCGCAGGCGGGCCGGGAGACCTCCCGCAGGCAGGCTGCCGGCGCCGCCGCGGCCGGCGGAGACCAGGCCAGTACCCCCTCCCGTCAGGACCCTCGCTCGGGAGCACCACGCCGTCCGGCTGCCGGGCACAGCCACGCTCGTCCCGGCTCCTCTGCCGTCCCCCTGGGCTCGGCTCCGCAGGCGGCTCCCCAGCCCACCCGGGTCATGCCTGCCGGGTCCCAGCACGCTGGAGCCCGCCCGCAGCCCGCCTCCTACCCGCCACGGGCCTCCTACCCTGCTCAGGCTCCCTCCGGCCCCTCCCTGCCGCCGCGTGCGCCTGCCTCGGGTCCGTCCCCGTCCCCTGACTGGCCTGCCGGCCCCCGGGGTCCCGTACCTCCGCAGCCGGCACCACGCCCGGCACGTCGACGCCGTCGCCGCCACCGGCTGCGGTGGGTAGCAGCCGTCCTCGTCCTGGCGCTGGTCCTCGTGGCTGCCCGGGTGGGTTGGCTGGTCCACGCGATCAACTCCGGCCTCGGGCGCGTGGACGCGCTGGTCTCCTCCCCGGATACCTCTGACGGCGAGACCTGGCTGATCGTCGGCTCCGACGCCCGCGGGGCCGGCTCTGGCACCGTCCAGGACGAGACCTCCGGGGCCCGCGCGGACTCGGTCATGGTGCTCAACAAGGCGCCCAACGGCCAGACCTCACTCATCTCCCTGCCACGTGACACCTACGTGACGATCCCGGGCTACGGCGGCAACAAGATCAACGCCTCCTACTCCTTCGGCGGCGCCCCGCTCCTGGTCCAGACGGTCCAGGACCTCACGGGCCTGACCGTGGACCACTACGCCGAGGTCGGCATGGGCGCGGTGGAGCAGATGGTCGACGCCGTGGGCGGAGTCGAGGTCTGCCTGGACTATGACGTCTTTGACCCCGACTCCGGGCTGGTCTGGGACACCTCCCAGGGCACCTGCCAGCGGGTCGACGGCACCACGGCACTGGCCTACTCCCGGATGCGCAAATCGGACCCCACTGGAGACATTGGCCGCGGACTGCGTCAGCGTGCGGTGATCTCCGCCGTCGTCTCCGAGGCGGCCTCCTTCAAGACGCTGACCAGCTTCTCGCGCCAGGACGCCCTGGTTGAGGCCGGCACGCACGCCCTGACGGTGGATGACAAGACGGGCACCACGGACCTGGCCCAGATGATGATGGCCTTCCGCTCCGCCTCCTCCGCGGGCCTGACCGGGGCGCCGCCGATCTCCTCCCTGGACTACCGGCCTGGTGGCATCGGCTCGGCGGTCCTGCTCCAGGACACCACCGCGCCAGACTTCTTCGCCAAGGTGCGCTCAGGCGAGCTGACCACAGCCGATCTCAACCAGCTGGCCACGGGCTAGGCCGCACGGGCGCAGTTCAGGACTGCGCGGGCACCCGCAACGTCGTCACCAGCCCACCACGCTCACGCGCACGCAGGCTCAGCGTGCCGTCATGGGCGCGCACCACCGCGTCCACGATGGCCAGCCCCAGGCCGTAGCCGCTGCCTGACGCACGGTCCTGGCCCCGGACGAAGGGCTCGGTCAGGGACGCCAGGCTCTCGGCGTCGACCACGGGGCCGGTGTTGGTCACCGTGAGCATGAGCTCGCCGCCCCTGGACTCCAGCATGATCTCGACGACGCCGCCCACCGTGTTGTGACGCACGGCGTTGCGCAGCACGTTGAGCACCGCCTGGCGCAGGAGGCGGGAGTCGCCCAGGCACAGGGCCCAGGGCTCGTCCTCGTCCTGGCCCGGCCTGGCTGCTGCCTGGCCCGGCCTGGCTGCTGCCTGGCCGGGGTGGGCTCGCATGTCCAGCCTCACCCCAGCCTCCCGGGCCTCAGCGGCAACATCCTCCACCGCCTCGTGGACCAGCACCTCCAGGTCGCACGGACGCCGTCGCAGTCTCGCTGACTGCGCCTGGGCCAGGTCCAGCAGCGCGTCCACGGTCCGCGCGTTGCGGGCGTTGGTGGTTCTCACCCGCTCCAGCAGGTCACGCAACTCCTGGGCGTCAGCCTGAGGATCTGCCAAGGTGACGTCGATCATGGTCTGGATCGTGGCTAGCGGGGTCCTCAGCTCGTGGGAGGTGTTGGCCGCGAAACGCTGGTAAGAGCTCAGAGACTGCTCCAGGGAGTCAAGCATGGCGTCATAGACGTCCGCCCGCTCCCGGATCTCGTCACGCGGGCCGTCAAGGTCGAGCCGCTGGCTGAGGTCGCCGCGCGCAGCCTCTCGAGCAGCCGTGCTCATGGTCGCCAGGGGTGCCAGCACCTTGCCTGCCACGATCCAGCCGATCAGTCCCGAGGCCAGGGCAAGGGCAACCAGGACCACCACGGAGACACCCAGAATGGACAGGAGCAGCTCACGCATGACGGCGAGGTCGAGCTCAACACCGGCTGGTGTGTGCCCGGCCCCACCGAAGCTGATCTTGACCGAGGCCACCGAGGCTAGACCCCACCATCGCGATGAGGATCGCCCCTGCCCCCGTGACCAGCGCGACGTAGGTCAGGGTGAGCCGGGTACGGATCGCGGGCCGCCAGGGCCGAGGCGGCGGTGAGGTGTCCTGCGGGTGCTGATCGGGCTCGTCATGGGCGTCGTTGGTACGGTGTCGCAAACGTGTGGCCTCCGGCTCACTCACCGAAGCAGTAGCCGACGCCGGCAATCGTGTGGATCACGGGCAGTTCCCTGAGCCTCTTGCGAAGCTTGAAGATCGTCACCCTCACCGTGTTCGTGAAGGGATCGATGTTCTCGTCCCAGGCCTTCTCCAGCAGGGTCTCAGCGGACAGGACTCCGCCATCGGCCTCCATGAAGAGCTGGAGCACCGCGAACTCCTTGGGACTGAGCCGCACATTCTTGCCGTCCCGCAGGACCTCCCTCTTGAAGGGGTCGAGTCGCACGCCGTGAGACTCCAGCACCGGCCCCTGGGCCAGGTGCGTTCGCCTGCCCAGCGCACGCAAGCGCACCACGAGCTCGGGGAACTCGAAGGGCTTGGTGAGGTAGTCATTCGCCCCGAGCCGGAACCCGGCGACCCGGTCCTCCAGGGAGCGGGCGGCGGTCAGCATGAGGATGCGGACCTCGGGGTGGGTGCGAGACAGGGCGGCGCAGACCGTGTCTCCGTGGACGACGGGCAGGTCCCGGTCCAGGACGACGACGTCGTAGTCGTTGATCTCGACCTGCTCCAGGACCTAGGTGCCGTCAGAGACGACGTCGACCGCCATGGCCTGACGGCGCAGGCCCGTAGCGATTGCCTTGGCCAGGTAGGCCTCGTCCCCGGCGAGCAGAATGCGCACGTGCGCGACCTCCATCGTGTCTCGACGGTGCCGTTCACCTTGGAGCCCACGGCACCACCCCCGGTCTCCGGGCGGCCTAGCCACCTTAGGCGAGCGGCGCATAACGACAGCGTTAACACTGCCGTCATCTCTGTGCGCCAGCGGCGGTCCTGGCCTTGTCGCGTGCAGACACGGGCCTGATGTCCTACCAGCACATGCTGCCGTGTAGGACGTCAGGCCCGTGTCCCAAGCGTGTTGGTCTCGCCTTGGCAAGCGCCTCAGCCGAAGTGCGGACGGTTGGGGTCCGCCTGCCAGGAGGTGAAGGAGGAGGTGACGATGTCGTCAAGGTCGTGCTCGGCCTTCCACCCCAGGACCGTGCCGATGCGGGTGGCGTTGCCGATGAGCTGAGGCGGGTCGCCAGCGCGGCGCGGCAGCTCCTCCGGCTCCACCGCGAGCCGGGTGGCGGCGATGACCTTCGAGACGACCTCACGCACGCTCGCGCCCTGCCCGGTGCCCACGTTGAAGACGTGCTCGCTCATCTCCTCGCCGCTGGCCAGGTAGTCCAGCGCCGCGATGTGTGCCGCTGCCAGGTCACGCACGTGGATGTAGTCGCGGATGCAGGTGCCGTCCGGCGTGGGGTAGTCGGTGCCGAAGATCTTGGGGGTGTCTCCCTCGGCCAGGCGTTCGAGGACCATGGGGATGAGGTTGAGGGTCGCCATGTCTCCCAGGTCGTCCCAGCCCGCGCCAGCGACGTTGAAGTAGCGCAGGCCGGCCCAGCGCAGGCCCCAGGCGCGCTCGGCGTCAGCCATCATCCACTCGCCGATGAGCTTGGTCTCGCCGTAGGGGTTGATGGGGTGGCACTCGATGTCCTCAGGCACGACCTCCACCGGAGGCATGCCGTAGACGGCTGCGGAGGAGGAGAAGATCATCTGGTCCACACGGGCACGCTCCATGGCGAGCATCATGTTGGCCAGGCCGCCCACGTTCTGCTGGTAGTACCAGGCCGGACGCGCCACGGACTCCCCCACCTGCTTGCGGGCGGCAAAGTGGATGACGGCGGTGACCCCGCGGGACTCCATGACATCCGTCAGCTCCTGGACGGCCTCGTTGGAGGCGACGTCGAGCTGGAGAAGGTCTGCCCCCTCAACTCGCTCGGGCGTGCCGTAGGACAGGTCGTCGACCACGATCACCTCGTCCCCACGCTGAAGGAGAAGACGGACGACGTGGGCGCCGATGTATCCGGCGCCTCCGGCAACAAGGATGCTCATGGTGCCAGCCTAGTGGCACAGGCCTCCTCGCAGGCGGGTTGGAGGGCCTGACCTGCCTGGAGCCTCAGGCCTGGGCGCGGCGCTGGCGCAGGCGAGCGCCCTTGGCGTGAGCCACCTGCGCCAGCTCAGCCTGGAAGTCCCGCATGGCGCTGCGGATCCGCTCAGCCTCAGGGCCCTCGCCAGCTCCCAGGACCCGGGCCGCCAGGAGACCGGCATTACGGGCCCCGCCGATCGAGACGGTGGCCACCGGCACGCCGGCCGGCATCTGGACGATGGAGAGCAGGGAGTCCATCCCGTCGAGGTGCTTAAGCGGCACCGGGACACCGATGACCGGCAGCTCGGTGACGGCGGCGAGCATCCCGGGCAGGTGCGCCGCGCCGCCGGCTCCGGCGATGATGACGCGCAGGCCCCGGCTGGAGGCGGTGCGGCCGTAGTCGATCATCTCGGTGGGCATGCGGTGGGCGGAGACGACGTCGGCTTCGTAGCTGATGCCGAGCTCGTCCAGGGCCTGGGCCGCGGCCTCCATCGTGGGCCAGTCCGAGTCCGATCCCATGACGATGCCGACGACGGGCTGGGTGGTGGCGCTCATGAGCTTCCTTCTTCCGTTGGTGGTCAGTGGCTGGCGGGACGGTTCAGGCATCACCGCGTAGGACGGCGACGACGGCGCGGGCGCGCTCGCGCAGGGCCTCGGCCTCCTCAAGCGTGAGCGGCTGGGCCGGATCCCCTGGCAGGGTGAGGTTGACGTGCCCGAGCTTGCGCCCTGGGCGCCACTGCTTGCCGTAGAGGTGGATACGGGCCTGCGGGTCGACCGCGAGCGCGCGTGCCAGGGCGCCAGGGCCCGGCTCGTGCTGGCCACCGAGGTAGTTGACCATGACGGTGGCCCGGGCGACCGGCTCGGTCGAGCCCAGCGGCAGGTCGGCCACGGCCCGCAGATGCTGGGCGAACTGGCTCGTCACGGCCCCGTCCTGGGTCCAGTGACCAGAGTTGTGCGGGCGCATAGCCAGCTCGTTGACGTACAGCGCGGTGGGCTGGCCCGGCTCCTCGACGGCGAAGAGCTCGACGGCGAGGACTCCGGTCACCCCGAAGCCGGTGGCCACCGCGCGGCCGATGCGCTCGGCCTCCCGGACAGCGGCCTCATCCAGGCCCGGGGCCGGGGCGAGGACCTCGGAGCACACGCCGTCAGCCTGGACGGACTGGACCACGGGCCAGCAGGCGACCTCGCCGCTGGGGCTGCGCGCCAGCAGGACCGCCAGCTCACGGGTGAAGGCCACGGCCTCCTCCAGCAGCAAGCTGGTCACGGCCGCACCTCCCAGGCTTCCCCCGCCTCCGGTCTGAGCGCTGCGGCGTCCCTCACGCGCGGCAGCCGTCTGAGCAATCCACTGACTGGCCTCGCCCTGGTCAAGCTCAGCCGGAGAGTGCACCAGCAGGACCCCGTGACCGTCGTAACCGCCTCGTGGGGTCTTGATGACCAGGGGCCATCCTGTGACCTCACCGAAGGCGAGGATCTGAGCGCGCATCTCCTCCTGGCTGCCGGCGGCCTCGCTCCACCGAGGCTGAGGCAGGCCGGCCTGCGCCATCGCGCGGCGCATCGCGAGCTTGTCACGTGCCAGCTCCAGGGCAGCAGGGGTGGGCTGGACCGAGACCCCCTCGTCCTCAAGCTGACGCAGCAGATCCGCGTCCTGGTGCTCATGCTCGAAGGTGAGGACGTCAGCGGGTGCCGCGGCCTGCAAGCTGGCAGCGTCCTGACTGGGCCGAGCCTGTCCGGTCACCACCCGGCGGACTGCTGCGGCGTCGTCGGCCAGTCCCACGGGCGCGTCCACGGTGACCTGGGCGGTCGAGCCGTCCGGAGCCTCGACGAGCGCACGCAGGTGGATGCCCAGTGCGCTGGCCTCCTCCTGCATCATGCGGGCCAGCTGGCCTCCTCCGATGACGGCCACGACGGGCTCACGGTCAGTGACAGCGGGGGACACGGTGCGTGGAGCGCTCACAGGCCCAGGCTACCTGCCCCGTAGGCTGGACAGGTGCCCACCACCTCTCGCCTCGGCGTCGTGCCCGCTTCATCAGCCTCGGACGCCTCAGCCACCCCCACGCCCCCACCTCCGGCCGGGTCTCGGACCAGCCCCAGCTTCTCCCGCCTGCCCCGCACCGCGCAGGTCCTCCTCATCTGGGCCTGTGCCTCGGCGCTGACGGCCCTGCTGGCCCGCCTGGGCGCGCAGGACACTCCCGCCACGTACTGGGGGCCCGCGGCGCCGTCGTGGAGCACGCATGTGACCTTCTGGGACTCGGGGTGGTACCAGCGGATCCTTGAGGAGGGCTACCCCACCCAGCTGCCGCTGGACGAGTCAGGCAACGTAGCCCAGAGCACCTGGGCCTTCATGCCCTTGCTGCCGGTACTCGCTGGTCTGCTGACCTGGACCGGGATGTCCTTTACCGCCAGCGCGACGGTGGTGAGCCTGGCGTCCTCGGCGACGGCGGCCGTACTGACCGACCGTTGGCTGGCCCCGCGCGTGGGAGCCAGGACCTCGCTGTGGGCGGTGGTGCTGGCCTGGTCCGGTCCGTGCGCGCTCGTGCTGCAGATTCCCTATGCCGAGTCCCTGGCGCTGGCCCTGGCAACAGGCGCCTTGCTGGCGGTGAGCCGACGCCGTTTCCTCCTGGCTGCTCCGCTCGTGGCACTGGCCGCGATCGCTCGTCCCGTCGGGCTGCCGCTAGCCGTCGGCTTCGGGCTGTGGTGGCTGTGGGAGACGGCCAGCGACCGTGGCTGGCGCTGGGTACCAGCCCGAGTAGGCGCGGTGAGCGCCGAGGTGGTCCGGGACACTGACGTGCCCACGCCCCTGGCGGCCCAGGAGCGCCTGCAGCTGGCGGTCCTGACAGCGTGGAGCCTCGCCTGCGCCCTGGCCTGGCCCGCCCTGGCCTGGGCCACGACGGGACGGATGGATGCCTACACCGCGACTGAGACCGCGTGGCGGGGCAGCCACCTGGCGCCCTTCCAACCCTGGTTCACGCGTGCGGGCTGGTGGGTAGGCGACCACCTGGGCTGGGCGCTGCTCATGGCCGTGCTGGCCCTGACCGCGCTGGCGCTGGGCTCACGTGCGCTGCGGGCGCTGGGACCGGAGGCCTGGACCTGGTGCCTGGGCTACGTGCTCTACCTCCTGGCCTTCTTCGATCCCACCACCTCCCTGTTCCGCCTGCTCCTGCCGCTGACACCCCTGGCCTGGGCGCTGGCCTCGGCGTGCACCAAGCAAGGCCGCCTGGCACTGGCCTGTGCGTGCCTGGCCGGACAGGCTCTGTGGATCAGCTGGGTATGGGACTACTCCAGCATCTCGATCCTGTGGGTGCCCTAAGGGGCCACCACGCTGCCACGGCTTAGGATCACCCCCGTGCCCAGCGCAGAGATCAGCACCTCAGCCCAGTCAACCCCACCGACTTCCTTACGCGAACGCGTGGTGGCCTGGGTGCGCGAGTTCATCCAGTTCGGGCTGGTCGGGGCGTTGTCCTTCATCATCGACCTGAGCCTGTTCAACGTGCTGCAGCACGGGCCGATCGGCGTCCTGGCCGGGCACCCGAACACAGCCAACGTCGTCAGCGCGACGATCGCCACGATCTTCTCCTGGGTTGCCAACCGCTTGTGGACCTACCGGGGCCGCACCCAGGCCAACGTGGCTCGCGAGGCTCTCCTGTTCACCTTCGCCAACGTCGGCGGGGTGCTCATCACCCAGTTCTGTCTCTTCTTCAGCCACGAGGTCCTGGGCCTGCACTCGCCGCTGGCGGACAACGTGGCGGCCTACGTCGTCGGCTTTGTCCTGGGCACGGCCTTCCGCTTCGTCTTCTACCACTACATCGTCTTTACCGGTACCCCTGACCAGCCCGCCTCCCCCACCGCGGTCCACGGCGCCGTCGTCGGCGGGGTACCCGCCACCCGCGCAGGTGGCGGCCTCCCGGACGAGGCTGAGGAGCAGAGCGCGTCCCCCTCCTCCACGAACGTGCCCGATCGCACAGATGAGATGTGACGTGCCGGCCAGGCGGGCATGAGGATCCTTCCTTAGCCTGGCCCCGTGACCTCACTCGCAGCTGCCACAGCCCTGGCCACCAACCTGGCCTCGTCCCTACCTACTATGCCTGCTCCCGCCCTCGGGCCGGACTGGCTGGACCCGGCCAATATCATCACCACCTTCGTCGGATGGATCGGCCCGTGGGCCATCCTCGGCGTCATGCTCGTCATCTTCGCCGAGACCGGGCTGCTCGTCGGCTTCTTCCTGCCCGGTGACTCCCTGCTGTTCACGCTGGGGATGTTCGTGGCCATGGGCGAGGCCGACCCGACCAAGGGGGTCCCGGTCCACATCTGGATCGCTGCGCCGCTGGTGTGGCTGGCAGCCATCGCCGGTAACCAGACCGGCTACTTCATCGGTCACAAGGCCGGCCCCGCGATCTTCAACAAACCGGACTCGCGTCTGTTCAAGCAGGAGTACGTCGAGCGCACCAGTGCCTTCTTCGCCCGCCACGGTGGCAAGGCGGTTACCCTGGCGCAGTTCGTGCCGATCGTGCGTACCTTCACCCCCGTCATGGCAGGCGTGGGCAAGATGCACTACCGCCACTTCCTGGGCTTCAACCTCCTGGGAGCGACCTTCTGGGCTTTCGGCATCACGTGGCTGGGCTACTTCCTGGGCAACATCACCTGGATTCAGGAGAACATCGACATGATGATCCTGGCGATCGTCTTCGTCTCCCTGCTGCCGATGATCATCTCCGGCCTGGTCAGCAGGCTCAAGGCCAGGCGCGCAGGCGCCTGAGCCGCGGCTGGCCACGAGGCCTCGCCTGCCCACGCCACGCGCGGCAGACGAGGCCTCGTCGTCGAACCAGCCTCACGCGGTCATGAGGTCACGACGGCGCAGGCCCACGATCCCCGCCCCCACCAGGGCTGCGGCGACCACCGTCATGAGGGCCAAGGCGCCCCAAGAGACCTCCTGAGCCGGGTACTGGCCGATGTGGTGGAAGACGGAGGTGGCCAGCACGGCGTCGTCGAGCCCCATCATCTGCCCGAACACCGTCAGCATCGCCCCGTAGACCTCCAGCGCCCAGACCAGCCCCACCAGGCACGGGGCCACGCCGTAGAGCAGGAGGCCGGCTCCCAGCAGCACCCATGACTCCGGTACGTGGACCACCACGCTCACCAGTGCCGGCCACCACAGCCCGCCCTGACCGGTCGCGGCGACGGCGCCCACGGCCGTGCCCAGGCCGCACACCAGCGTCAGCCACAGGCTCCCGGCACCGGCGACCACGACCCATGCACCCATCCATCGCGCACACGAGACCGCCACGGAGAGCACGGGCTCGGTGCGACGCCCCTGCTCCTCAGCCTTGAGGCCCTGGACGGCGAGGATGGCGAAGACCGAGATCATGACGGACATGAAGACGCCCATGAAGCCGAGGAAGCCGTCCACGATTCCCTCCGCTCCCCAAACAGCTGAAGCAGCTCAGCGGGCATCGCGTCTGCGCCGTTGGCTCATCCAGGAGCAGCAGCTCAACGGGAGAGGCGAGCGCTGCGATGAGCGCGACCTTCTGCCGGTTTCCCTTGGAGTAGGTCCGTCCCTTCTTGCGGGGGGGGTCGAGCTCGAAGCGCTCGATGAGCTCATCCCTGCGCCGGGTATCGACCCCGCCACGCAGGCAGGTGAACAGGTCGATCGCCTCGCCTCCGGTCAGCCCCGACCACAGCTCGACGTCGCCAGGCACGTAGGCCAGGCGGCGGTGCAGCTCCACCGCGTCCCTCCAGGGGTCGCCTCCCAGCAGCCGCACGGTTCCGCGGTCCTGGCGCAGGATGCCCAGCAGGATCCTGATCGTGGTGGACTTGCCGGCGCCGTTGGGGCCCAGGAGGCCGTGGACCTCGCCAGGGGCCACGTGGAGGTCGAGGCCGTCGAGGGCGCAGACGGAGCCGTAGCGCTTGGTCAGGCCGGAGATGCTGATGGCTGCCTGGGCGGGGTCAGCATGCGTCGTGGTGCTCATGAGGCGCTCTCTGCGGGTGTCGGGACGGGGAGAGGTCAAGGCACGGCGGCCGCCTGGCCAGGAGATCGGGCTCTCGTGCTCAGAAACGACGACGGCGCCCCACGCTCACCAGGGCCCCTTGCGGCAGGACCTTGTTGGGGTCCAGACTCTTGGGCACGGCGTTGAGCAGCACGGAGAAGACCGGCGGGCGACGCTGGGACAGCTCGATCCGCCCGCCGTCGGCCTCCACCAGGTCCTTGGCCAGCGCCAGGCCTACCCCCGTGGAGCCGTGGCCCGAGACCGAGCGCTCGAAGACGGTCGGGGCCAGCTCGTCGCTGACGCCCTCGCCCTGGTCAGCGATGTCAATGAAGACGCCGTGCCCGCCCTTGGCGCTGCGCACGCTGACCGAGGTGGTCCCCGCCCCGTAGCGCAGCGAGTTCTCGATCACCGTGGCCAGGACCTGCGCCAGGGAGCCGGGGGTCGCCAGGACCGGCAGCCCCACCTCGTCCCGCAGCACGATCTCGCGCCCGGCAGCCTGGAAGGCCGGCTCCCACTCCTCCCGCTGCTGGTCAAAGACGTCGCTGAGGTGCAGCGCCTCGGTGCTCCCACCGCCGGTGCGCCGCGAGACCCGCAGGAGGTCCTGGACCACCCCGGTCAGCCGGTCGACCTGCTCGATGCAGGCACGCGCCTCCGCCCGGGTCTCCTCGTCCCCTGCCAGCAGCTCCATCTCCTCCAGGCGCAGGCTCAGCGAGGTCAGGGGCGTGCGCAGCTGGTGGGAGGCGTCCGAGGCGAACTGCCTCTCTGCCGCCAGGCGCCCGGCCACGCGCTCAGCCGATCGCACGAGCTCAGCCTGGACCAGGTCGATCTCCTCGATCCCTGAGCGTCGTAGGCGTGGACGCACCTGGCCGCTGCCCAGCTGCTCCGCCTCAGCCGCCAGGTAGATCAGCGGCGCCGAGATCCTCCGGGAGGCGCGCGCGGCCACGATATAGGCCGCGATGAGGGCCACGGCCGTCAGCGCCACGATCGTGAGGATCACCGTGACCACCACCTGCACGCGGTCCTCGGAGTCCCGCATCGAGCGCATGGCCAGGGAGACCCAGGCACCGCCCAGGGGCACACCGAGGATGAGGACGGCAACAAGGACCGCCCCCATGGTCATCTGCATGGCACGACGTCGCATCGGTGGTCAGCCTTCCTTCCGGTCGTGGGGAGCACAGCGCCCCGACCCCACCGGGGCCGGGGCGCTGAGTCGATCAAGCTGGAGCCACAGGCCCAGGACTCACACGGACAGTCGGTAGCCTCCGGCGTCCGCCACGAGCAGCGCAGGTGCCTCGACGTCGTCGCCAAGCTTGCGACGCAACCAGGTCACGTGCATGTCCAGCGCCTGCTGGCTGGCCGTCGGGTCCTCGCCCCAGACCTCCTTGAGGATGTCCTCGCTGGCCGTCACGGCACCGCCGGCGCGCACGAGCACCCGCAGGAGCTCGAACTCACGCGTGGTCAGCTGCAGCTCACGCGAGCCGACGAAGGCGCGGTGCTGCGCGACCTCGACCCGCACGTCCCCGACGCTCAGGTCCTCCTCGGTGGGCTCGCCCGAGGCGCGGCGCACCTGGGCGCGCACACGCGCCAGCAGCTCGGCCAGGCGGAAGGGCTTGGTCACGTAGTCGTCGGCACCCGCGTCCAGGCCGACGACGAGGTCGGTGGCCTCCGAGCGCGCCGTGAGCATGAGGATGGGGGTGGTCAGCCCCTGGGACCGCACCTGACGGGCCACGTCCAGGCCGTCGATGTCAGGCAGTCCCAGGTCCAGCACGATGATGTCAGCGTCGGCGACCTCGGCGAGGGCGCCCTTGCCGGTGCCGTGGGCGCGCACCTCGTAGCCCTCACGCCCGAAGGCGCGAGCCAGCGGCTCGGAGATGGCCGGATCGTCTTCGACAAGAAGCACAGTCGTCATACCTACGGATCGTAGGCGACTGAAAGCCCTCACGTCATCATCCGGGCGGATGAATTGTGACTGCCGTCTCGCACCGTGGCCCTCTCAGCTCCCCCGCAGGGGAGGAACCGACCCGGTCGCGAGGCGACCACAAGGGCGTCAGCGTCCGCCGCCAGCCCGCTCCAGGGACCAGGGCACGATGTTGCCCAGCCCCTTGGCCACCACCTCGTGGCACTCACGCACCACGTAGCGCTGCGCCTGGGGCCCGCGCATGATGGCGCGGGCGGTCGGCTCATCCATGCGGATCCCGCCAGGCTCAGCGGTGTCCACCAGACGGGAGGCGAGGTTGACCGGCGGGCCAAAGACGTCCCCCGAGCGCGAGACCACCCGCCCCTGTACCAAGGAGGCACGCACCCGAATCATCTCCGGCCCGCGCTGAAGCTCCTCGACCAGGGCGGTGACGACTCCGGCAGCGGTCGTCACGTCGTCGGCGATGTACATGACGGCATCACCGATGGTCTTGACCACGCGGGCGCCGCGGGAGGTCACGACGTCGCGCGCCGTGTTCTCGAAGTCCGTCAGCATGGTCTCCAGCTCCGTGCGCCCCATGGTCTGGGCCCGCTGGGTGAAGGAGACGATGTCGACAAAGCCGAGGGAGCGAGTCAGCGGGTACAGGTCCGGCCCGGCCTCCTCCTTGCCGCGCTTGGCCACCTCGGACTCGGTGCGCGAGAGCAGGGCCGTCAGGTGCCGGCGCCAGACGTAGTCGAGCTGGGTGCGCAGCGGCTCTAACAGCTCCTCGATCCGGTCCAGCGCCACGAGCCGGGCCGAGGTGTCATCAAGGTCGTAACGCTGGGCGACGTCGGAGACGAGGGTCTCCAGCTGCCACAAGACCAGGCGGTCCATCGTGTAGGACTGGGCACGCAGCATCTCCAGTGCGCTGGAGGTGGCCAGGCCGCCAACAGCCCCCTGGCCGCCGACGCATCCTGAACCGTCCTGCGAGGCCTGCCCACCCAGGCCAACCACCTCGGCCAGAGCCCGCAGTGCCTCGACGTCAGCCTCAGTGAAGCGCACGGCGTCCGGCTGGGCGTCAGCGAAGCCCATCGCCCTCCAGAAGCGGCGCGCCAGCTCCACGCCGGTCCCGGCCTCCTGAGCCACCTGCTGGAGCGTGAGGCTGGGCACGGCCCCGAGCAACCGCTTCTCGTGACCGCTGATCGTGTCCCAGGCGGCCGGGTGCGGCGCAGTTCCATCAACGCCAACACGGTCAGGGGCACAGGCACCGATGCCGGGTGAGGGCGTCTCCGGCAGGTCTGAGGTCTGCGGACGGGAAGGCATGCGGGGCCCGCCTCCTACGGGCTGGTGGGGCTCAGGCTGGTCAGTCACCACGCAACAGTAGCGCAGATCACATGAGAACGCTCACCCGGGCTACTCGCCCTCCCGAGCCTCCTCCACGTCACCGGCCTGGACCAGGACCTCGCCCTGCGCGCCTCGCAGCACGAGGCCAGGGCGCAGGTCGATCACCTCGCCACGCACCACCCCGGCGGGGGTGCGCACACGCACTCGCCGGCCCAGGCTCCAGCACACCTCGCGCAGCCGCCCACCCAGGCCCGCGTGCCGGCCCTGGCGGTCCGGGTCGCCGTCGTCCGCCTCCCACTGGTCCACGAGCCGCGCCAGGTGAGCGGCCAGGCGCTGCGCCACCTCCTCAACCTCCACCTGCCAGCCGGCAGCCGCCAGGGAGATCGCCCAGTCCACCGGCAGCTGCTCCGGGCGCTGACCCACGTTGAGCCCGATGCCCAGGACGACGGCGGGCGCTTGGTCCCGCTTCTGCGGGCGCCAGGCGTCATCCGCCTTCCCCAGTGCCTCGGCAGGCAGGACGAGCTCCGTGAGGACCCCGGCCACCTTGCGCGCCCGCCCCCAGCCAGGCACCTGGTCCAGGCCGGCACAGGTGCTCTCAGGCGCAGGAAGGAGGACGACGTCGTTCGGCCACTTCGTGGCGACCCTCCAGCCGCGCTGGGCCAGGCAGGCGTCCTCGGTCAAGGCGTCGTGGATCGCCAGGCCGGCCAGAAGCGGCAGCCAGGCCAGGCGGTCCAGGGGCACCACGGGCCGCAGCACGAAGGAGATGGTCAGCGCACCACGCGGCGGGGTGGTCCACACGTGTGCGCCTCGGCCTCGGCCCGCCGTCTGCTCCACGGCTCGCAGGCTGGACAGGTGCGGCCAGGCACGGGCCGCTCGCAGGTCCAGTAGGCCGTCCACGCCCGTCAGCGCCGAGCGCAGGTCGTCATTGGTTGACCCGGTGCGTGGGACCAGGACGTGACGAGGAGCGCGCGGCGCAGCCTCGTGCCCTGCCAGCCGCCCGGTCAGCTCCTGGACGGCAGTGCGCGCCGGGGCGTCAGGCTCATCCGGGTCAGTCGGGCAGGAGTGGTGCACACCCTGACCCTAGTGGCCCACCTTCACGCCGCCGAGGATGTCTCAGCCCCTCACTAGGCTGGGGCCGTGATTCTCCTCGCCTCGAAGTCAGCCGGTCGCCTCGCTACCCTGCGTGCCGCTGGGATCACCCCACGGGTCCAGGTCTCCGAGGTTGATGAGCCGGCGGTGCTCACCAAGCTCGCTGCCGCTGCCGCCCGGAGCGGGGCTCCTGCACCGGGTCCTGCCGAGCAGGTCCAGGCCCTGGCACGGGCCAAGGCTCACGCAGTCGCCTCCACGCTCAGCCCGGAGGACCTGGCCGGCGACCCGGCGCTGATCGTGGTGGGCTGCGACTCCATGCTGGAGATCGACGGCCAGGTGATCGGCAAGCCGCGCAGCCCGCAGGCAGCCCGCGAGCGCTGGCTGGCCATGCGCGGTCGCATCGGGGTGCTGCACACCGGTCACACCGTCATCCGTGGCCGTGACGGTGAGAGCGTGGAGGGCGTGTCCTCCACGATCGTCCACTTCGCCTTCCCCTCCGAGGCGGAGATCGAGGCCTACATCGCCACTCAGGAACCGCTGTGGTGCGCCGGCGCCTTCACGATCGACGGCCTGGGAGGAGCCTTTATCGAGGGGGTTGAGGGTGATCCGCATGGCGTGGTCGGGCTGTCCCTGCCGCTGCTGCGCCGCCTGGTCTGCGAGCTCGGCGTGACCTGGACGGACCTGTGGGACCTCGGCGCCGGCACGCCGGGCACGCAGCCGGCGGCCTTTGACGCACCGGCCTCGCGCGAGGCACGCCCGTGACTCGCCTGCTCGTGGCCGCGCGTGCCACCACGGCGGCGCGTGTGGCCCGCAGCGCCCGCCGGCACGGCCTGAGCCCCGTCGGGGTCTTCACCCAGACCGAACGTGACGCCCGCTGGCTGAGCCTGCTCGACGACGCCGCCGAGGTCCCCTCCTATGACGACGTCCCTGCCCTCCTGGCCGCCGCCAGGCAGACAGGGGCGAGCGTGCTCCACCCCGGAGTCGGCTTCGCTGCCGAGTCGGCCGCCCTGGCACGCGCCTGCCTGGAGGCAGGACTGACCTGGGTGGGCCCTAGCCCACAGGCACTGGAGCTGGTGACGGACAAGCTGGCCCTCTCACGCCGAGCCGCAGAGCTCTCGGTGCCGGTGCCACTCACACTCGGCCCGGTCACGAACCTGGAAGAGCTCGCCCAGGCCGCCACCCAGGTGGCGGGGCCCGCCATGCTCAAAACGGTCCACGGCGGGGGCGGTCGCGGAGTGCTCCCGCTGCCTGGGTCCAGCGCCGGCCAGCTGCGGAGAGCCTGGCAGAGCCTGGCGGGCCTGGGTCCCCTCCTTCTTCAGGCTGACGTCCCCAACGCCAGGCACATTGAGGTCCAGGCCCTGGCCGACGGCGCAGGCGGGGTGATGACCCTGGGCACGCGTGAGTGCTCGCTGCAGCGTCGGGCCCAGAAGATCATGGAGGAGGCTCCTGCGCCTTTCCTGGCTGAGGACCTGGTCCAGGAGCTGGAGGACTGGACGTGCCTGGTGCTGGGCTCGGCGGGGCTGCAGGGTGTGGCGACCTGCGAGTTCCTCCTACCCCACGCTGGCACGCCCGTGCTCCTGGAGGTCAACGCCCGCCTCCAGGTTGAGCACGCAGTGAGCGAGGAGGTCAGCGGCATGGACCTCGTGCGTGCCCAGCTGGTCCTGGCTCAGGGGGGCGACCTGGATGAGGTCCTGGCAACCTGCGGGGGAAGCCCGCTGCCCTCCAGCCGCGGCGCCGGAACGCGCCTGCGCGTGGACGGGCACGCCGTCGAAGCCCGCCTGTACGCCGAGGACCCAGACACGCTGCTGCCCTCCCAGGTGGCGCTACGCGCCCTCTCGATCCCTCTGTCAACGCCCGATGAGCGCGCCGAGGTGGCCTCGCACCGCCCACCGAGCCTGCCACGCCTGCGGGTGGAGCGAGGCACCTACCCAGGCGACGCGCCCCAACCCGCCTTTTCCGAGCCGCTTGCGCTGGTATCCGCCACCGCCGCTAGCCGCGAGGAGGCGCTGGCCACCCTGGACGCAGCGCTGGAGCAGGTTGAGGTCCAGGGACCGGCCACGCTGGTTCCTCTGCTGCGCCAGGCACTCGCCGATCCGGAGATGCGTGAGCCCATGGACTATCGCGTCACCACGCGCTGGGTCGAGGAGCACCTGCGCCCCGACGCCGCGGGCGCCGGCTTGCCGCAGGAGGCTCCTGAACCAGCCAAGGCGGCCCCCGCCCCTGCCGTACCCGTGACCGCGCTGCGCGCGCCCATGGCTGGAACCCTGGTCATGGCGGCCCGGCCCGGTCCCGTCAGTGCCGGCCAGAGCGTCGCGGTCATTGAGGCCATGAAGATGCGGCTTCCCGTGCCCGCCCCCGGCAGCGGGACGATCGAGCCGGCCGAGCCTGCCATGGAGGCCGGGCGCACCGTTCGAGCAGGCGAGGTCCTGGCCCGGCTGGTCCCGGACGGCCTGACCCGCGAGCGCGCGAGCGAGCCGGTGGCTGCCCTCTCCCCCACCACCGAGGCAGGATCGGCCGGCGCGCGGGTCACACCGGCGCCCCGACGCTATCGTCCCAGCGCCGCCGAGCGCGTGGCCGAGCTGGTTGACCCTGACAGCCTGCACCAGCTCGTGGACGAGGACGCCGTCCTTACTGCCTGGGCGCGGCTGGAGGGGCGTGAGGTCGCCGTATGGGCGCAGGACCCCAGCGTCCTGGGAGGCACCATCGGCCTGGCCGGGGCCCGGAGGGTGGCGCGGCTCATCGACCAGGCCGCCAGCCGCACCATTCCCGTCATCAGCCTGCTCGACGGCGGAGGGGCCCGCGTGCAGGAGGGTGTGGACGCGCTGGCCGGAGTCGGCCTCATCCTGGCAACCGAGACCCGCGCGCGCGGGCGCACCCTCCAACTCGGCCTGGTCCTGGGACCGGCGGCCGGAGGGGCGGCGTACGCCCCGGCGCTGACGGACCTGCTCGTCATGGTGGAGGGAGCTGGCGAGGTCTTCCTCACCGGTCCTGCGGTCCTGGCCTCCTCAACCGGCGAGCGCACGAACCCCGAGGCCCTGGGCGGCGCCGACCTCCATGCCCGCCGTGCTGGCACCGCGCACCTGACGGTCCCGGATGAGTCTGCCGCCTGGCAGGCTGCCCGGAGTCTGGTGAGCATGGCCCCGGTCGCCACCGACCGGGGACCGGCGCTGCCGCTGCGCACCGGGGGTGCCGGCACCCAGGTCACTCCTGGGGACCGGTTCACCGCCCGGACTGTCCCTGCCGACCTCGCCGAGCCCTATGACGTGCGCTCGCTGCTGCGGCGGCTGACGGACCGCGGGGAGCTGATCGAGCTGCGTGAGGCCTGGGCGCCGAATGTGGTGACCGCCCTGGCACGCGTGGAGGGGGTCCCGATCGGCGTCGTGGCGACCCAGCCCGCGGTCCTGGCCGGCTCGCTTGATCCTCTCTCCTCCCAGAAGCTCACCGAGCACCTTGAGCTGTGCTCCCGGCTGGGGCTACCACTGCTCACGATCGTGGACACCCCGGGGTTCCTGCCTGGGATCGAGGCTGAGGAAGCCGGAACGGTGCGGCAGGGAGCACGGGTGGTGGCCGCCTACGCCAGCTATGAGGCCCAGGCCGGTCCTCTGCTCACGCTGGTGACCCGCCGGGCTTATGGCGGCGCCTACGTCGGGCTCGGCTCCCGGGGACTGGCTGGTGGACGCACCGGAGTATGGCCCGGCGCGCGCATCGGCGTCATGGACGCCTCCAGCGCCGTCGACCTCATCCACCGGCGCCGGCTGCGCCAGGCGCGGCAGGATGGTGAGGACGTGCAGGAGCTGCGCCGCTCGCTGATTGAGGACACGCTGGAGGGCCAGACCGGGCAGAACGCTGTGTCCCGAGGATGGGTGGATGAGTTGGTCGCGCCGGAGCAGACCCGTTCCTGGATCGCTCGCTGCCTGGCCCACGCCGCTGATCGGTCCAGGCAGTCCAGCCATGACCCCTCCCTACCGGGAGACGCACTCCCTGGCACCCGTGACGACGTCGCCACTGATGACGACATCCCAGCCGGCACGGGCGCTGTGCTGAGGCTGACGGGTCCTGGCGGCCTGCGACACCTGGGCGACGGCTGGGTGGAGTGCACCTGCGGCTCGCGGCACTGGGGCATGAACGGAGCGGCTGGGCTCCTGGTCTGGCGAGCGGCACGCCCCGAGCCGGTCCGCAGGGGCAGCGCCGGCCAGGCGGTCCACGATGGCATCGAGGTCCTCCTTCAGCTGCGCGCCGGCTGGACCCACCAGGGCGGGACCTGGGGACTGCCAGGGGGCGCCGTTGCCGACGGGGAAACGGCCGCCGAGGCTGCCCTGCGTGAGTGCGAGGAGGAGGCCGGCCTGCCGGCGCGCGTGCTCCACCTGGGGACGGCACAGGTGCAGGAGCACGGTGCGTGGCGCTACTCCACCTTCGTTGCCCAGGCGCCGGCCGATCCGGCGTGGGACCGGCTGATTGCCGTCGACGGCGAGTCGACGCGGCTGGAGTGGGTCAGGCTGGAGCCCAGCGGCCAGTCCTGGCAGCAGCCGGGAGCTGGCAGCCTGCCGCTCCTGCCCGCGCTGGGCACCGTGTGGCCCGAGCTGGCTGGCCTGCTACCGGCTCCGGGATCACAGCTGCTCGTCGGGGTCGGCTAGCGCCGTCAGCATCGAGGTGAACTGCTCCAGCTCAGCGGGGTCGAGCCGCTCGATGAGGTGGCGACGCACGCCGTCGAGGTGGATCGGGGCCGCGGTGCGCAGGAAGTCCAAGCCAGCAGGCGTGAGGTGGCAGTTGACGCCGCGGCGGTCCGAGGAGCACGAGCTGCGCTCGACGTAGCCCTCCTTCTCCAACCGTCCCACCGTGTGGGTCAGACGCGAGCGGGAGTGGGAGACGTGGTCAGCCAGGGCGGACATCCTCAGGCTGTGGTCGGGAGCCTCGGACAGGCGCACGAGGATCTCGTACTCATACATGGAGATACCGGCGCCGGCCTCCAGCTCGTGGTTGAGGCTTGCGGTCACACCGATGGAGGCGGCCAGGAAGGCGCGCCACGCGGCCATCTCCTGGGCGTCGAGCAGGCGGGGTGAGCTCTGACCGCAGGAGCCGGCACTCTCTTGCCCGCAGGCCTGCGCCGGTGGGGCGCTTTCCTGGCCGCACGAGCCCGTCTCGGCCGCCTCCTGGCTCGGGGCGAGGTCCTGCCCGCAGCCGGTCACCGTCGCCGACCCAGCATCGCCCTGTGAGGCCCGCTCCGAGGTCCCGTGCGCGCTGGTCATGTCATACTCCTTCGCCTCAAGATCGTCCATGATTGAACGACCGTCCTTGTATATCACTGTCCGCGCACACACGCTGTGCGGTCGCTCACCACAACTGAGGACCTCGTGGCCGCGCGGGAGGGGATGACAGACCTGCGAGAGCCTACCCTATTGACAGGCAGACGTTATGGCCCGCCCGGTTCAGCATCAGCGCTGCCGTCTCGCCGTCACCTCGCGGCCGTTGCGAGGCCCGGTCAGGATCGACGGCGCAGCACCAGCCCGTCAGCCCCGTACAGGTCCCCATTGGGCGAGGCCCGCAGCTCAGCCGCGCCGTCGACGACGACCGGGGCGACCAGACGCGCGTCCAGGCCGTCCCGGGCCGGGACGAGCGCCAGGCTCAGGGCCGCCAGAAGCATTCCGTGCACCACCACGCCGTCATGGGCGGTGAGCCCGATCCCTCGCCCCGCTCCTGGCTCCAGATGAATCCTGTTGTCATCCCCACTCGCGCTCACCCAGGTCCACACGTCCTCATCGCGCACGAGGAGCCTGTGCCCCGCATCCCCCATCCGGCTCGGCACGGTGCCAGCGCGGGGCGAGACCTCCTGCAGCCGAGGCGAATCACCGTCCCGACGAGCCAGCCAGATCGTGGTCTGCCACCCACAGGCCGTCGCCGTGACCTCGGTGAGCTCCCACCCACCACGCCGGGCGGTCACCAGCCGTGGCTGCGCCGTCGACCGAGCCGGACCCGCCGCAGGCGGGCCAAGCCGCAGGCGCCGGTGGACCAGGCCGTCCCAGACGAGGCGGTCACTGCCGCGCAGATCACGGAGCAGCTCCAGGGCGGGACGCAGGTAGCTCACGGCGTCCCGCGCCGCGCGCTCCACCCCGCCTGGGGGCAGCGCCTCGTCCCCACAACGCCCTAGGACCGAAGAGATCACCTGCGCCAGCGCGCGATCACGAGGCGCCGGAACGCCCTCGCCACGGGCATGAGCATGACGAAACCCCGCCGACGCAGGGTCGGCGGGGTTCATGCTCATGCCCGGATGCTACCGGGTCGAGCCAGAAGACTCAGCGGGTCTCGCGGTGCTCCGTGTGCTTGCCGCAACGGGCGCAGAACTTCTTCAGCGTGAGCCGGTCGGGGGTGTTCCGACGGTTCTTCTTGGTGATGTAGTTACGCTCCTTGCACTCCGAGCAAGCCAGAGTGATCTTGGGGCGAACGTCGCTGGACTTGCTAGCCACGTGTCTCTCCTCTGATTGATCCTCGAGCCGGTGGGCGCCTTGCTCGAAACCTTGCGTAGCGGGGGAGGGACTCGAACCCTCGACCTCACGATTATGAGTCGTGCGCTCTAACCAGCTGAGCTACCTCGCCATATCAACACAATGGGGGCCGCTTGGCCCCCGCAGTGTCAGAGCCCCGAAAGGGAATCGAACCCTTGACCTTCTCCTTACCATGGAGACGCTCTGCCGACTGAGCTATCGGGGCAACGAGCGGAATCTTAAGCAGATCCGTTTTACTCTCGCAATCCGGCTCCGCGTGGCTTCGCTCACTGCGGCCCGCCCCCGTGAGGGCGGAGATCATCACCAAGCCTGTTGACCTGGCGATCATCGTGGCGGGTGAGGGATTCGAACCCCCGTAGCATTCCGCGGCTGATTTACAGTCAGCTCCCATTGGCCGCTCGGGCAACCCGCCTTGCTCCGCTCATCGATCAGGTGATCGCTGTTCGGTGCCGTGGAAGAATAGCAAGCCCGGTACCCGGGACGCCAATCGCACGCGTAGGACCCTGCTCACAGCCTGTCCGACGGCGGCCGCCGCCTTCGCCAGGTCAGCGGGCCTAGCGCCCGCGCTCACCTCGCCCACAGAAAGGACAGGACGGACATGGCCTCTGACTCCTCCTTTGACGTCGTCTCCAAGCTGGATCGCCAGGAGGTGGACAACGCCGTCAACCAGACCGCCAAGGAGATCTCCCAGCGCTATGACTTCCGCGGCGTGGACGCCGGCGTCGAGCTGGCAGGCGACACCATCACCCTGCAGGCCAACTCCGCCGAGCGGGTCCTGGCCGTGCTCGACGTCCTGCAGTCCAAGCTCTTCCGGCGCGGAGTCTCCCTCAAGGCCCTCGACCTAGGGGATAAGGAGCCCAAGCCCTCAGGCAAGATCTACAAGCTAGTGTGCCCGCTCAAGGAGGGCCTGACCCAGGAGGTCGCCAAGAAGGTCACCAAGGCCATCCGCGACGAGGGTCCCAAGGGCGTCAAGGCCACGATCCAGGGCGACGAGGTCCGCGTGTCCTCCAAGTCTCGTGACGACCTCCAGGCGGTGATCGTCCTGCTCAAGGAGCTCGACGTCGACGTCCCCCTCCAGTTCGTCAACTACCGCTGAGCTGCCCCCCCCGGTCTGCCTGCCGCAGGCCGGCGGTCCTGGCTGCCACAGGCCACGCGTGACACGGCTGCGGCCCCGGACACCACTGTGGTGTCCGGGGCCGCAGCCGTACGCGTCAGTAGCCCGCCATCTGCTCCAGGCGCGCGATGCGCTTGTCCATCGGAGGGTGCGTGGCAAACAGGCTGCGCAAGCGACCGAAGGGGTTGGCGATCATCATGGAGCTGACAGGCTCCAGCCGCGGCTCCTGAGCCATCGGCGCGGCCGCCACGCCGGTCTCCAGCTTGTGCAGCGCGCTGGCCAGCGCGAGCGGGTCACCGGTGAGGACGGCGCCGTCATGGTCGGCGTCGTACTCGCGGGTACGGGAGACGGCGAACTGAGTCAGCGTGGCAGCCAGTGGGGCCAGGATCGAGATGAGCAGCAGGACCAAGACGTTGGAGTCCCTCCGGTCCCGGCCTCCCCCGAACCACAGCACCATCTGCGCCACCGATGAGATAACGCCCGCGATCCCGGCGGCCACGGAGCCGGTGAGGATATCCCGGTTGTAGACGTGGGAGAGCTCATGGCCCAGCACGCCTCGCAGCTCGCGCTCGTTGAGCAGCTGCAGGATGCCCTGCGTGCAGCACACCGCGGCATGCTCAGGGTTGCGTCCCGTAGCGAAGGCGTTGGGGCTCATGGTCGGGGCCACGTACAGCCGCGGCATGGGCTGGCCGGCCTTGGTGGACAGCTCACGCACGACGGCGTACATCACCGGCTGCTGCTCGGGCGTGACCTCGATGGCCCCCATCGAGCGCACGGCCAGCTTGTCAGAGTTCCAGTATGTGTAGGCCGTCTGGGCCACGCCGATCGCCGGCATGATGAAGAGCCAGACGCTGGAGCCGGTGCCCTGGGCGAGCAGCCAGCCGATGAGCAGCAGGAGGCTCCACAGCCCGCCCATAAGCACGGCGGTCTTGAGCCCGTTGTGGTGGTCGGTACCGGTCATGGCGCGATTGTATGGACGCCACCTGGGAGTCCTCTGGGTCCGTCCCGCCTCCGCCAGCAAGACACGCCGCCACAGGTTTCAGACACACCCGCAGCACCGAGGCACGCCGCGAAGACGGGGCTGCGCTCAGCCCTGCGAGCCCTCCGACAGGCGGTGGGCCACACGCTCCGGGACCCGAGAAGGATCGGGCTGGCCGATGAGGTCGCAGGGCACCTGCTCCTGGCGGGAGATCGCCGTCATGGCCTCGCGGGAGACCACTTTGACGCGCTCGCGCGGCTTCAAGGCCCCGCCCGTGACCTCGACCTCGCCGTAGGCCTGGCCGAGCTCACGCTCGTAGGCGTCCAGCAGCTCCCAGCCCTCCCAGGTGGTGTAGGGCACCTGGCGGCCCTCAAGCAGCGCCAGTAGGGCGTCGTGCCCCACCTGCGACTCGTCGTCGGTCGTGGCGTGCAGCAGGCCGGCGTGGGCGTCCTCCACCAGGTGCGAGATGGTCTCCTGGGCGTCGGACTTGGTCGAGCCGATGAGGCCGACCGGCCCGCGGCGGATCCACCCGGTGGCGTAGACACCGGTGAGCGGGTTGCCGTCCTCCCCGATGACGCGCCCGCCCTCGTTGGGGATGACGTGACGGGCCTGGTCGAAGGGCAGCCCCTCGATCGGGCTGCCGGCGTAGCCAACGGCGCGGTAGACGGCCTGGGCGGGCCAGTCGCGGTACTCCCCCGTGCCGGAGACGGTGCCGTCCCCGTTCAGGCGGGTGCGCTCGGTGCGCAGGCCGCGCACGTGACCGTCCTCGTCCAGCAGCACCTCGTGGGGAGCCTGGAAGAGGTGGATGTGAATGGTGCGGGAGGCAGTCAGGTCCTCCGGCTCCTGCATGGCGTAGCCCTCCAGGGCCTTGACGACCTGACGCTGCTGGTTGGAGGAGCGCAGCGCCTCCTCGCTTCCGGCGTCGTACTCGAAGTCCTCCTCGTCAACGGTGACGTCGACGTCGGGCTGCTTGCCGAGCTCGCGCAGCTCCAGCGGGGTGAACTTGACCTGGGCCGGGCCACGGCGCCCGAAGACGTGCACGTCAGTGACCGGTGAGGTCTTGAGGACCTCGGCCACGTTGGCGGGGATCTCGGTGGTCATGAGGTCCTCAGGGTGCTTGGCCAGCACGCGCGCGATGTCCAGGCCCACGTTGCCCACGCCGATGACCGCCACCTCGCGGGCGGACAGGTCCCAGGTGCGCGGGTGGTCGGGGTGAGCGTCGTACCAGGACACGAAGTCGGCGCCGCCGTAGGACTCCGGGGCGTCGATGCCGGGGATGTCGAGGGGTGCGTCAGTGTCCGCGCCGGTGGAGAAGATGAGGGCGTCGTAGTGCTCGTGGAGCTCGGCCACCGAGATGTCGCGGCCGACCTCCACGTTGCCGATGAGCCGGATGTCCCCGCGCTGCAGGATCTTGTACAGCGCCACGATGATCTGCTTGATGCGCGGGTGGTCCGGGGCCACGCCGTAGCGCACCAGGCCGTAGGGAGCAGGCAGGCGCTCGAACAGGTCGATGCTCACGTCCAGCCCGGACTTGGACAGGATGTCGGAAGCGTAGATACCGGCGGGGCCGGCACCGATGACGGCTACTGACAGGGGACGTGTGCTCACGGTGACTTGGTTCCTGACCTCGGGTACGAATCTCGCCGGCGCCGCCTCAGGCCCCACTCAGGGCATGACGACGGCGCAGGCCATCGCACAGTCTACGGACCAAGGCCGTCCTTACCCAGGGGACGGGACGCACCTCACGCCGCGCGGTCAACCAGGAGCCGGGCGAACTGCTCCATCGCCTCGCGCACCTGCCCCACGCGCACGCGCGCGTCCGCCACGGCTGCCTCGGCCTGGGCCCCCTGGGTCCCGGCCGCCGCCAGACGCTCACGCGTACCGGTCACCACGGTCTCCTCCAGCCCACCCAGGACCGCCACGGCCTGGTCGGCCCAGGCCATCGCCATCTCGCGGGTGCGCGCCAGCACCGGGTGCTCGCGCAGGCGGGCGACGACGTCGCCGAGCACGGCGTCATCCTGGAGGTCGCCGCTGGACAGGGTCGACAGGATCGATTGCCCGGCGGCGTCGAGCTCGCCGGCAGCCAGCGCCTGGCGCAGGAGGAGGACCGGCATGGTCTCCACTCCCTCACGCAGGTCGGTGCCCGGTGTCTTCCCCGTCGTCTCGGAGTCGCTGGTCAGGTCGATGACGTCGTCGGCCAGCTGGAAGGCGACGCCGATCTTCTCGCCGAACTCCTCGACGATCCTCTCGGTCTCCTCTCCCGCCTCGGTGAGCATGGCGCCGTAGCGGGCCGAGACCGCAATGAGCGAGCCGGTCTTGTCCGCCAGGACCTGGATGTAGTGCGCCACGGGGTCCGTGCCGACCGGGCGGGGCAGGGTCTCGTGAAGCTGGCCCATGCACAGGCGCTCGAAGGTCTTGGCGTGCGCCAGCACCGCCTCCGGGCCCAGCGCCGCCACGAGTTGAGAGGCGCGCGCCACCAGGACGTCGCCGGTCAGGATCGCCGCGGAGTTGCCCCAGACCGTCTGGGCGCTGGGCGCACCCCGGCGCAGCGGGGCGTCGTCCATGACGTCGTCGTGGTAGAGCGTGGCGATATGCGTCAGTTCCACCGCCACACCGGCGTCGCGCACCTTCTCCCCAGTGGCCGTCTGCGGGTCGCCGAGCTGAGCGGTCAGGAGGGTCAGCACCGGCCGCAACCTCTTGCCGCCGGCCTCAGCCAGGTGCGAGGTGGGCGGGTTGATGGTCTCGTCGGCGTTGTTGACGACCTGGAGAAGCCTGGTCTCAACGGCCTCGAGGGCCGGAGAGATCCGGCCCTCGAGCTCAGGGGTATCCAGCGGGAACGTACCGATCACGGCACGAGCATAGCGGCGTTGCCCAGCGTGGCCAGCACCGTCTGGGGTACGACGCCCAGGGCGATGGTCAGCAGGACCGCCACACCGATCGCGGTCGAGGACAGGCCGTTGGAGGTCACCACGACCACGCGGTCCTGGGCCGGCTCACGGAAGAACATGAGCACAATGACCCGCATGTAGAAGAAGGCGGTCGCAGCCGAGGAGACAACCGCGGCGATGACGAGCCAGGTGGCCCCGCCACCGATACCGGCGACGAAGAGCTCGAACTTGGCAATGAAACCAGCCGTCAGCGGGATACCCGCGAAGGACAGCAGGAAGACCGTCAGCGACAGCGCCAGCCACGGCGAGCGCCGCCCCAGGCCGGTCAGGGCCTCCAGGTCGGTGGCCTCCGGGCCCGCGGCGCCGTCGTGGTCCACCCGCACGAGCGTGACCACGCCGAAGGCACCCACAGTCGCCACGCCGTAGGCCAGGGCGTAGAAGAGCAGCGCCCGGATACCGGCCTGGTTGAGCGCGACGATGCCGATGAGCATGTAGCCGGCGTGGGCGATCGCGGAGTAGGCGAGCATGCGCTTGATATCACCCTGGACGATACCCACGACCGTTCCCACGAACATGGTCAGGATCGAGACGGTCCACAGGAAGGGAGCCACGTCCCAGGACAGCGCGGCGCCCGCGACGTAGAAGAAGCGCAGCAGCGCCAGGAAGGCGGCCGCCTTGACGCCCGCGGCCATGAAGGCCGTCACCGGGGTCGGCGAGCCCTGGTAGACGTCCGGGCTCCAGGCGTGGAAGGGCGCGGCGGCGATCTTGAACAGCAGACCGACCGTCACCAGCGCCACACCGGCCAGCGCGAGCCAGTCCATGCCTTCCACCCCGCCGGCACCCAGCGCCTGGGCCACGGCGGAGTAGCTGACCTGGCCGGTCAAGCCGTAGAGGAAGGCCGAGCCCAGCAGCATGAAGGCCGAGGCGAAGGCGCCCAGCACGAAGTACTTCATGGCGGCCTCCTGGCTGAGCAGGCGGCGGTGACGCGCGGTGGCGGCCATGATGTACAGCGGCAGGGAGATGAGCTCCAGCATGACGAAGAGCGTGATGAAGTCGCTCGCCATCGGGAAGAGCATCATGCCGCCCAGCGAGAAGAGCATGAGCGGGAAGACCTCGGTACCCATCCAGCCGGCGTGGAGGGACTCGGCCTCCTCAGCGCTTCCGGGACGGTCCGCAGCCTGGGCCGCGAAGGCGCCGTCGCCGGCGCTGGTGCGGTCCGCCATGACCAGGATGGCCAGCAGACCGATGACGAGCATGACGCCCTGGGCCGCCACGCCGAAGGGGTCCTCGTTGAAGCCCGGCGTCAGCGCGCTTCCGGAGCCGTCGCGCACGGCGTCCCAGCGGGCTGCCAGGGCAACGGCCGATCCGACGATGGCCAGCACGCCCAGGCCCGTCTGGCAGGCCAGACGCGCCTTACGGGGCACGAAGGCCTCCAGGAGGATGCCGAGGACGGCTGCCCCCAGGATGACGATGACCGGTGAAAGTCCGGCCCAGGAGATGGTCGGGGCGGTGACGCTCACTTGGTGATCCCTTCGGAGAAGGTCGGGGCGACGACGGCGGAGGCGGCGACCGGGACGTCGGCCTGGCTCATCGTCGTGGAGACTTGGTCAGCCACGCTCTCCAGCGAGTCCGTCAGGAGCGCCGGCGCCAGTCCCAGGGCCAGCATGGCGGCGATGACGGGGACCAGGACGAGCTTCTCGCGTCCGTCCAGGTCCGTGCTGCCCACGCGGTCGGCAGCCGGAGCACCGGTGAAGACACGCTGGTAGGGCAGCAGCACGTAGACCGCGGCGATGATGACGCCGAGGACCGCGACCACGCCCAGGGCCACGGACTGGGAGAAGGTGCCAGTGAGCACCATCCACTCAGGAACGAAGCCGGAAAGGCCGGGCAGCGCGATGGAGGCCAGGCCCGAGACCAGCCAGGTGCCTGCCACGAGGGGCAGCACACGGGCCATCCCTCCCAGCTCACTGATCTGGACGGTTGAGGTGCGGCGGGCGAGGAAGCCGGTGACGAGGTAGAGACCGGCGATCGACAGGCCGTGGGCAACCATGTAGACCATGGCACCGGTGGCCGCCACCGAGGAGCCCGCGAAGATGCCCAGCACCATGAAGCCGAAGTGGCTGATCGAGGTGTAGGAGATAAGCCGGTAGAGGTTGTCCTGCCCGATGGCAGCCAGGCCTCCGTAGAGGATGCCGATGACGGCCAGAACCAGCACCACCGGAGCGGCCCAGCGCGAGGCCTCGGGGAAGAGCGGCAGGACCAGGGCGATCATGCCGTAGGTTCCGATCTTGTCCAGGACGCCGATCAGCAGCACGGAGGTGCCCGGAGTGGCCTGCTCGGCCGTGTCCGGCAGCCAGGTGTGCAGCGGAACCATCGGAGCCTTGATCGCGAAGGCGATGAAGAAGGACACGAAGATCCAGCGCGTCACCGTGGTCGAGGCGTTGATGTTGCCGACGAGGTTGTCCAGGAGGTAGGCACCCTCGCCACCGGGCCCGTAGACGTAGAGGGCGACGACACCGATCAGCATGACCAGTCCGCCAGCCAGGGAGTACAGCAAGAACTTCAGGGCCGCCCGACGGCGGTTCGGCCCGCCGAAGCGCCCGATGAGGAAGTACACCGGGATGAGCATGGCCTCGAAGCAGATGTAGAACAGCACGACGTCGCGCGCGGCGAAGATGACGACGACGAAGGCCTCCAGGACCAGGACCAGGCCCGTGAACAGTCCCTGGCGGTCGGCCGGGACCTCGCCCCAGGAGGCGAGCAGGACGATCGGGGTGAGGAAGGCGGCCAGCAGGAGCATCGCCAGGCCCAGGCCGTTGACTCCCAGGGCCCAGGACACGCCCATGGATGCGATCCAGGAGTGGGTCTCAGCGAGCTGGATGACCGAGCCCTGGGCGACGTCGAACTGCGTGGCAGCCCACACGCCCACGCCCAGCGTGGCCAGGGAGAACAGGAGCCCGACGGCGCGCGCCTGAGCCCGCAGCGGCGGGATGAGGGCGAGCAGGAGCGCTCCCGCGAGGGGAACGAGGACCATGACGGTCAGCACGGGAAAGCTTGCGGCAAGTGTCTGCATGTTATGGCGTGTCCTCTCAGAACCTGCTCGCCAGGACGGCGACGAGAGCAAGCACGGATCCGATCATCATGTACGAGGCGTAAGAGCGGACGTTGCCGGTCTCGCTGCGACGCACCAGCTGGCCCAGGCCAGCAGTGCCCTTGGCCAGGCCCTCGACCGCGCCGTCGACCACGTAGCGGTCCGAGGCGGAGGCGGCGATGACCAGGCCCTGGCCGGGGCGCATGGCCACGGCCTCGTTGATGGTGTCCTGGTACATGTCGTGGCGGGCCGCCTCGACCAGGACGTTTCCAGGCTGGACGACGGTGGGCACCTCGCGCCGGGCGTACATGAACCAGGCGGCAAGGGCACCGATGACGACCAGCGCCAGGGTCAGGCCCATGATGACCGGCACCGCGAGGACGGGCTCACCGTGCTCGGCGTGCCCGGTCACGGGCTCCAGCCAGGTGACGAAGGCGTCGTTCACGCTTAGCAGGCCACCCAGGGCGACGGAGAAGACGGACAGGATGATGAGCGGGGCGGTCATGAGCCAGCCCGACTCGTGCGGGTGGACCTCGCCCTCGATGTCCTTGTCCGTGGTCCACCGGGCCTGGCCGTGGAAGATCATGAAGAACAGGCGCGACATGTAGAAGGCGGTCAGCCCCGCGCCCACCAGCGCCACGGTCCCCAGGATCCAGGGGCGAGCGCCGTCGCCGATGAAGGCGGCCTCGATGATCTTGTCCTTGGACCAGAAGCCCGAGAAGGGCGGGATGCCCAGGATCGCGAGCCAGCCGATGCCCATGGTGACCCAGGTGATCTTCATGGCCTTGCGCAGGGCGCCAAAGCGGCGCATGTCCACCTGGTCGCTCATGGCGTGCATGACCGAGCCGGCACCCAGGAAGAGCTGGGCCTTGAAGAAGCCGTGGGTCAGCAGGTGGAAGATCGCGAAGGCGTAGCCGATCGGGCCCAGGCCCGCACCCAGCATCATGTAACCGATCTGGCTCATGGTGGAGGCGGCCAGGACCTTCTTCATGTCGTCCTTCGCCATACCGATGAGGGCACCGAGCACCAGCGTGATGGCGCCGATGACGGCGACGGCGAGCTGGGCGTCAGGAGCACCCTCGAAGACGGCTCCGGAGCGGACCATGAGGTAGACGCCGGCGGTCACCATGGTGGCAGCGTGGATGAGGGCGGAGACCGGGGTCGGACCGGCCATAGCGTCACCCAGCCAGGCCTGCAGCGGGAACTGCGCGGACTTACCACAGGCCGCCAGCAGCAGGAAGAAGCCCATGGCCGTCAGCCAGCCGGTGGACACCGCCCCGGCCTGCGCTGCGGACAGGACGTCGTTGAAGGCCACCGAGCCGACCTGGGAGACCATGGCCATCATGGCCAGCAGCAGGCCGACGTCACCGATACGGTTCATCACGAAGGCCTTCTTCGCGGCCGTGGCGTTCTCGCGGCTCTTGGCCTGCTGCGCCTGCGGGGCGTCGGCGTCGGCGGTGTTCCAGAAGCCGATGAGCAGGTAGGAGGCCAGACCCACGCCCTCCCAGCCGACGAACAGCACGATGTAGGAGCTGCCAAGCACGAGCGTGAGCATCGCGGCGACGAAGAGGTTGAGGTAGGCGAAGAAGCGGCGGCGGTCGCGGTCGTGCTCCATGTAGGCCACCGAGTACAGGTGGATAAGGAAGCCCACGAAGGTCACCAGCACCACGAAGGTCAGGGACAGCGGGTCCAGGCGCAGTCCGACGGTGACGTCAAGGTCACCAGCGCCGAACCAGCGCCACAGGTCGATCTCCAGGACCCTGGCGTCAGCCGGCAGGCCCAGGACCTGGACCAGCAGGGCGATGCCCAGGCAGGCGTCGACGGCGGCAGCCAGCAGACCGAGCAGGTGTCCCCAGCGGTCCGAGGCCCGTCCTGCCAGCAGCAAGATCGCGGCCGAGGCAGCCGGGACGGCGATGAGGAGCCAGGCCAGGCCGGCCAGGCCCGTTGCCGGCTCACCCGCGCCGACGACGGACTGCGCGGCGAGTGCGAGAGGAGTAGTCACGTCCTGTTCCCTCTCAGTTCTTGAGCAGGTTGACGTCGTCGACCGACGTGGACCTGCGGGTTCGGAAGATGGACACGACGATGCTCAGTCCCACCACGACCTCGGCGGCGGCGACCACCATGACGAAGAAGGCGAAGACCTGCCCGGTGAGGTTACCGTGCATGCGGGAGAAGGCCACGAGGACCAGGTTGACAGCGTTGAGCATGAGCTCAACACCCATGAGCTCAATGAGCGCGTTGCGGCGCAGGAGCACCGTGAGCGCGCCCAGGGTGAACAGCACCCCGGCCAGGATGACGTAGGCGGTGACGGGGAGAGTCACTTCTCCTCCTCCTTCTCCTCGGCGATGGCGGGGGCGGCCTCGTGCTCGTCCCCGGCCTCCAGCGCCGCGGGTGCGACCGGCTGGACGACGACGGGCGCGGCGGCGCCGGGCATCGAGGGCATGCCGGAGCGGGCGACGTCAGCGTCCTCGCGGCTGCGGATACGGCCGGCACGCTGGGCGGCGGCGTACTCGGGCGAGACCTCGGCAAGCTCCAGGCCCTGCCCGCGGGCTCGTAGCACGCGAGGAATCGACTCCTCGACGGTCTGGCCGGAGGCAGAGATCGCCGGGGCGGCGGCCGTGTTGGTCGAGGCGTAGACACCGCTCATGGGCTTCTGGCCCGGGTGGGCACCGCGCTCGGTGTAGGCGCGCATCTTGGCGTCCACGGTGGTGCGCTGAGTGACCTTGGCGCGGATGCGCTGGCGGTGGGTCAGGGTCAGGGCGCCGGTGGCCGCCACGATGAGCAGCAGGCCGGTCAGCTCCATGGCCACCACGTGCTGCCCGAAGAGCAGGGTGGCCAGGTCAGCCGGGGCGGCCCCCTGTCCCTGGTCCAGCCCGGCGGCGTCGGGGAACTGCGTGCGCCACACGACGCCGGCCACCAGCACTGCCAGCCCGAGGCCGAACAGGGCGATGATCCACTTCGTGGCCGTGGAGCCGGCCGAGCCGACGGGCTCGTCACCGCCCACACCCACGAGCATGACGACGAAGAGCACGAGGGTCATCACCGCGCCGGTGTAGACGACGATCTGCGTGATACCGAGGAAGGGCGCCTCGTTGGCGATGTAGAGGACCGCCAGGGCGATCATGATCGCGATCATGTTGACGGCGGCGCTCACCGCACGCTTGGCGGTGAGCAGGCCGATGCCGCAGACCACGGTGACCAGCGCGACGACGGCGAAGAGGATGGTCTCGCCGGTCGACACCGTGCCGGTCTCGGTCAAGGACGCTGGCAGGAGAGCGGTCAGGGTAGCCATCAGTGGACGGCCTCCTTCGCAAGGTCGGGTGCGGCCACGGGCTTGGCGGTCGCGAGCGTCGGGTCCTCAGGACGGTGGGCGCGCACCCAGTCGACCTGCGCCTGGGTCACGCCCGTGACGGCGCCACGGTAGTAGTCGCCGTCCTCGGTGCCCTCCACCATGGGGTGCGGTGCGTCCAGCCCGCCCTGCGGGACCGGCGCGAGCAGGTCCTGCTTCTCGTAGATGAGACCGCCACGGCTGGGACCGACGAGCTCGTCGATCTCGTGGGTCATCGTCAGCGCCCGGGTCGGGCAGGCCTCGATGCACATGCCGCAGAAGATGCAGCGCAGGTAGTTGATCTGGTAGACGCGCCCGTAGCGCTCGCCGGGCGAGTACTGGGCACCCGGGGCGTTGGAGGCGGCCTCGACGTAGATGGCGTCAGCCGGGCAGGCCCAGGCGCACAGCTCGCAGCCGATGCACCGCTCCAGGCCATCGTCGTAGCGGTTGAGCTGGTGACGACCGTGGTAGCGGGGCATGAGCACCGGACGGACGAAGGGGTACTGCTCGGTGACCGTGGGGCGGAAGATCGAGGAGATCGTCACCCCGTACCCGGCCACCGGCGCGAAGACGCGTCCCAGCGTGGAGGGGGCGTCGGCAAGCCACTGGTCGTGCTTGCTCTCCCCCTGCGGGTGGGAGGCGGGTGAGTTCTGGTCAGTCATCAGTTCCCTCCTGGACAGTCGTCTCAGTGCTGGGGGTTGACGTCGCGCCGCCGGCGAGCACCGGCGCGGCCGGCGCCCTGCGGGCACGTGGGGACAGGGGCAGGGACTGGCCCGGCAGCGGCGGGACGGGGAAGCCACCGGCGAAGGCGTCAGCCTCCTCGCCCGGTGCGACGACGTCGTCGTCCGCCACCTCGCGACCAGCCGGCGCGCCCTCGCTCTTGGCGGGCAGGAAGAACAGGATGAGCATCGCGACCAGGAAGACCAGCGCCAGGATGAGCAGCAGGCCCTGAGAGGAGACATCTGTGAAGGCCCGGTAGCCCTGGACCACGGCCACGAGCACGAACCAGGCCAGCGAGACCGGGATGAGGAACTTCCATCCCAGCTGCATGAAGTGGTCGTAGCGGATACGCACCAGCGTGCCTCGGGTGACGATCATGAAGAGCATGACGCACCACACCTTGGCGATGAACCACAGCATCGGCCACCAGCCGGTGTTGAAGCCGTCCCAGATGCTGGCCAGGATGAAGGAGCGCCAACCTCCCAGGAACAGGGTGACGCACACCGCCGAGACGTTGAACATGTTGATGTACTCGCCCAGGTAGTACCAGGCGAACTTCATCGAGGAGTACTCCACCATGTGGCCGGCCACGAGCTCGCCCTCAGCCTCGGGCAGGTCGAAGGGGAGGCGGTTGACCTCGCCGACCATGGAGACCACGTAGATGAGCAGGCTCGGGATCATCGCCAGACCCCACCACAGACGCTCCTGAGCGGAGACGATCCCGGAGGTGGACATCGTGCCCGAGGCCAGGAAGACCGTGAGGATGGACAGGCTCATGCTCAGCTCGTAGGAGATGACCTGAGCCGCGCTTCGCACCGCACCCAGCAGCGGGTAGGTGGAGTGGGAGGACCATCCACCCAGGATGAGGCCGTAGACCCCGAAGCCCGTGATCGCCAGGACGTAGAGGATGGCGACGGGGAAGTCGGTCAGCTGCAGGGGCGTGTAGTGGCCGAAGATGGACACCTCCGGCCCGAAGGGGATGACCGCGTAGATCATGAAGGAGCTGAAGGCCGTGATGAAGGGGGCCAGCAGGTAGATGAGCTTCTCAGCCCCTGAGAGCCAGAAGTCCTCCTTCATGATGAGCTTGGCAGCGTCGGCGATGAGCTGAGGCAGACCGAAGGGGCCGTTGACGTTCGGGCCGGGACGAGTCTGGATGCGTCCGAGCACCTTGCGCTCGGCCCAGATCGCGAGGATGACGCTGACGATGAGGAAGACCATGATGAACACGGCCTTGATGACGGACAGCCACCAGGTCTCCTCAGAGAAGTCCGCGGTCACACCTCCCGCCGTGGGCAGAGCCGTGGCAAGGCCCGAGGACAGCACAGTCGCGGAGTTCACCGGACCACCTCCGAGTGGCTTGAGGTAACTGCAAGGGAGAGGGAGACGGGGTCACCGTGGCCCGCGCCCAGGCTCTGACGCACGGTCGAGCCGGCCGAGCACTCCGGCAGCCACACCGTGCCGCCAGCCACACCGCCGACGACCGCCGGCAGCGTGATCTCGCCGGTGGCCGTGGAAACACTCACCAGCTCGCCGCCGGCCAGGCCCAGGCGCTGGGCGAGGTCCTCGCCCACACGCGCCACCGGACGCAGCGCCGTGGCGGCCAGGAAGGGCTCGCCGTCCTGGAGACGGCCGGCGTCAAGCATCGGCTTGTGGGTGGCTAGGACCGCATCCAGGCCCGAGACCGTGGAGCGGCCCTCGACGCTGACCTGCTCGGCCTGAGCCTCAGGAGCGTCGGTAGGAACGAAGGTGACCTCACCACGCGTGCCGGCGTACAGGCCCAGGCCGGCCAGCTCGCTGTGGAGGGTCTCCAGGGAGTCCACGCCCAGGTCCTCCCCCAGCTCCGCGGCCAGGGCGCCCAGGACCTGACGGTCGGTACGGGCGCGGGAGACGTAGGCCTGACCGAAGGGACGCACGCGCCCCTCCCAGTTGACGAAGGTGCCGTTCTTCTCCACGGCCGGAGCCACCGGCAGGACGACGTCGGCGTGCTCGCTGACCTCGCTGCGGCGCACCTCCAGCTGGATGGTGAATCCCGAGGCAGCCAGTGCCGCGCGCGCCAGACCGGGGTCCGGGAAGTCGCGCAGGTCGACGCCGCCGATCACCAGACCGCCGAGCTCGCCGTCGGTCAGAGCCGTGAGGATCTCCGTGGTGTCGCGGCCAGGCTCGGCCGGCAGGGCCGGACGGGCGTACAGGCCGGTGGTGGACACTCCCCAGGCCTCCTGGACCCGCTGGCGGGCGGCGGCGTCGGCCACCGGGAAGCCGCCGGGAAGCAGCCCCGGCAGCAGGCCGGCCTCGATGCCGCCACGCTCACCGGCGCGGCGCGGCACCCACGCCAGGCGGGCACCGGTGGCGGTGGCCAGGGCGTCGACGACGGACAGCAGGCCAGGAACCGCAGCGGCGCGCTCACCCACGAGGATCGTGGCGCCCTCGTTCTTCAGCGCCTCGACGAGCTCGGGGTGGGTCTGGCTGAGCGTGGCCACGGCGCGGGCCTCCTGGCCCGGGGCGGTCAGGATGAGCTCGGCCGAGAGCTTGCGCACCGAGCGCGAGGCGAGCGTGGTGAGGGTCGCGACCTTGAGGCCGCTTCCTCGCACGCCCTTGCGCAAGCGCAGGAAGAGCGATCCGCACTCGTCCTCGGGCTCCAGGGCCACGAGCAGGACCTGCCCGGCCTTCTCCAGGCTGGAGTAGGTCACCGCGCCGAGCCCGGTACCCGCCACGCGCTTGGCCAGGAAGGAGTCCTCCTCCTTGGAGTGGGGACGCACGCGCTGGTCGATGTCATTGGTGTGGGCGACGGTGCGCGCGAAGCGCGACCAGGCCCAGGCGTCCTCCAGCGTCAGGCGCCCGCCGGGCAGGAAGCCGACCCCGCCGTCGGCCTTGGCTGCCTCCAGGCCGCGGGCCGCGACGTCGAGGGCCTCGGACCAGCTGGTGGCAACCAGCTCGCCGGACTCCTCGTCACGCACGAGCGGCATGGTGAGGCGGTCAGGCTGGCAGGACCAGGCGAAGCCGAAGCGGTCCTTGTCCGTGATCCACTCCTCGTTGACCTGCGGGTCGTTGCCGGCCATGCGGCGCAGCACGACGCCGCGGCGCATGTCCACGCGCAGCGCGGAGCCGGAGGCGTCGTGCTCGGTCACCGAGTCGGTGGAGACCAGGTCCATCGGGCGGGAGCGGAAGCGGTAGCGGGCGCTTGTGAGCGCACCCACCGGGCAGATCTGGATGATATTGCCCGAGAAGTAGGAGGCGAAGGGACGTCCCGAGACGTCCAGGTCCTCACGGCCCGGTCCGTAGACGGCGCCGTCGACCACGCCCGGCTCGCCGGAGGGTCCGGCCAGGTCCGACTCCGGGGCCAGGTAGGCCTCGCCGCGGATGGTCTGGGTGGACACGCCCGCCAGGCCCTCAGGGTCGAAGAAGTCGAGCACCGTGGAGTCGAAGCGGCCGATCTGCTCGCCGTACAGCCCGCCGGTGACCTCGCCGCCCACGTGGCCGGCTCCACGGCCCTGCAGGGCGATGAAGGGGTCGCCCGCGATCTGGTCGGCGAAGCGCACGCAACGCTGGCACAGGACGCAGCGGTCGCGGTCCAGCAGGATGTTGCTGGTCAGGCGCAGCGGCTTGGGGAAGGTGCGCTTGACGTCGGTGAAGCGGCTGGTGGCCTGGGCGCCCGAGCCCATGAGCTCGATGGCCTGGTTCTGCAGCGGGCACTCACCGCCCTTGTCGCACACCGGGCAGTCCAGCGGGTGGTTGATGAGGAGGAATTCCATCGTGCCGGCCTGCGCCTTGGCGGCGACGGGGCTGGTGGCCTGGGTGGAGATCTCCATCCCCTCCATCGCCGTCATGGCGCAGGAGGGCTGGGGCTTGGGCATGGGGCGCACGACGCCGTCGCGGCCCGGCATGGCCACCTCCACCAGGCACTGGCGGCAGTTGGCCGACGGCGCGAGCAGCGGGTGGTCGCAGAAGCGCGGGATCCGAACGCCGATCTTCTCGGCGGCGCGGATGAGGAGCGTGCCCTTGGCGACCTCGACGGGGACGCCGTCGATCGTGATGTTGACCATGTCCACGTGGGTGTCAGTCATGTCTCACCGTGCACTTTCAACGATGGAGGAGGCCGCGTAGGGGAAGAGCACGTTGGCGGCCGTGGTGTAGCCGGCCTCGAATTCGGAGCGGAAGCGGGCGATGCCCGAGCGCACCGGCGTGGCCGCGGCGTCGCCGAGGGCGCAGAAGGAGCGGCCGGCGATGTTGCCCGCGATGTCCTCCAGCTTCTCGACGTCGCCCGGCAGGCCCTGACCGGCTTCCAGACGCAGCATGATCTGGCGCATCCAGTAGGTGCCCTCGCGGCAGGGGGTGCACTTACCGCAGGACTCGTGCTGGTAGAACTCGGTCCAGCGCGTGACCACGCGCACCACCGAGACGGTCTCGTCAAAGACCTGCAGGGCGCGGGTACCGAGCATCGAGCCCGCCGCACCCACCGACTCGTAGTCCAGCGGGACGTCAAGCTCCTCAGGGCCGAAGATCGGCACGGAGGAGCCACCGGGGACCCAGAACTTCAGCTCGTGGCCCTCGCGGACTCCACCGGCCATCTCGATGAGCTGGCGCATCGTGATCCCGAAGGGTGCCTCGAACTGGCCGGGGTGCTTGACGTGACCGGACACGGAGAAGATGCCGTGCCCCTTGGAGCGCTCGGTGCCCATCGCGTTGTACCAGTCGGCACCGCGGGCCAGGATCCCCGGCACCGAGGCGATGGTCTCGACGTTGTTGACCACGGTGGGGCGGGCGTACAGACCCGCCACGGCCGGGAAGGGGGGCTTGAGGCGCGGGTGGCCGCGACGTCCCTCCAGGGAGTCCAGCAGCGCCGTCTCCTCACCGCAGATGTAGGCGCCGGCACCGGCGTGGGCGGTGATACGCAGCGGCTGGTTGCCGTCCAGGCCGAAGCCGGTGTCCAGCAGGCCGGACCCGGTGGCCTCGCGCACGGCGTGCAGCAGGCGACGGTAGACGTGGGTGACCTCGCCGCGCAGGTAGACGAAGGCGTGGTCGCCACCGATGGCCCGGCAGGTGATCGCGATGCCCTCGATGAGGGCCTGCGGGTTGGCCATGATGGTCGGGATGTCCTTGCAGGTACCCGGCTCGGACTCGTCGGCGTTGACCACGAGGTAGCGGGGCTTGCCGTCAGGGGCAGGCAGGAAGGACCACTTCAGGCCCGTGGGGAAGCCGGCGCCGCCTCGTCCGCGCAGGTTGGAGGACTTGACGTAGTTGACCAGCTCCTCGGCGCTCATGGTCTTGGCCTTGGCCAGTCCCTCGTAGCCGCCGTTGGCGCGGTAGGCCTCCAGGGTCCAGGAGCGCTCCTTGTCCCACATGTCCGTCAGCACCGGGGTCAGGGTGCCAGGAGCGGTGAAGGCGGGAGCCTGCGCCTGCTCGGTAGGCGTGGCGTTGTCGCTCACTTGCTCTCCTCCTTCGGGGCGGTCCATCCGTTCTCACGCGCGATGCGCAGCCCGAGGAGGCTGGCCTCGCCAGCACCCACGCCCTCGTCGGCGCGGCCGTCCTCGAAGCCTGCCAGGACGCGCTCGTTCTCGCGGAAGGTCGGCAGGGTCTCGGGCCCGCGGGTGGGGGCCACGTCCTCGCCGCGCTCCAGGCGCGAGACCATGTCGACGGCGGAGGCCGGGGTCTGGTTGTCGAAGAACTCCCAGTTGACCATGACGACGGGGGCGTAGTCGCAGGCGGCGTTGCACTCGATGCGCTCCAGGCTGATCCGCCCGTCCTCGCTGGTCTCGTCGTTGCCCAGACCCGTGTGCTCGGCCACGGCCTGCCAGATCTCGTCACCACCCATGACGGCGCACAGGGCGTTGGTGCACACGCCCACGTGGTACTCGCCTGCGGGGTGGCGGCGGAACTGGCTGTAGAAAGTCGCCACCGCGGAGACCTCGGCCAGGGTCAGGCCCAGGGTCTCGGCGCACAGCGCGATGCCGCGCGGGGCGACGTAGCCGTCCTCGCTCTGGACCAGGTGCAGCATCGGGATGAGGGCGCTGCGCTCGTGCCCGGAGGGATAGCGAGACTTGATCTGCTCGATGTCGGCGCGAAGCCGGGCCTCGGTCTCAGGCGAGTAGGCGCCCTCGGAGGCTCCGGCCTGGCCGGTGCTGCCAGGAATCTGCTGGGTTGTCATCAGCGGTCCACGCCTCCCAGGACGGGGTCGATCGAGGCCAGGGAGGGAACGAGGTCGGCGATCATGCCGCCCTCACCCATCATGGCCAGGGACTGCAGGTTGGAGTAGGAGGGGTCACGGAAGTGGACCCGGTAGGGGCGGGTCCCGCCGTCGGAGACGGCGTGGACGCCCAGGACGCCCTTGGCGTGCTCGACCGTGGTGTAGACCTGTCCGGCCGGGACGTGGAAGCCCTGGGTCACCAGCTTGAAGTGGTGGATGAGGGACTCCATCGAGGTGCCCATGATCTCGCGCACGTGCTCCAGGGACTGGCCCTGGCCGTCGGTGGCGATGGCCATGCGGGCCGGCCAGGCGATGGTCGGGTCCGCGACCATGGTCGTGTTGGAGGGGTCGTCCCCGCGCGCAGAGATCTCGTCGAGGCGGTCCAGCGCCTGGGAGATGATCTTGAGGGACTGGAAGCACTCGTCGAAGCGGACGAGCTGACGGTTGTAGCAGTCCGAGCGGTCGTAGACCGGGACGTCGAAGTCGTAGGTCTCGTAGCCGCAGTAGGGCTTGATCTTGCGCATGTCCAGCGGGTAGCCAGCAGCGCGCAGGCACGGGCCCGTCAGTCCCAGGGCCAGGCCAGCGGCCAGGCTGATCTCCCCGGTGCCGATGAAACGCGACTTCAGCAGCGGGTTGGCCAGGAGCATGGCCTGCAGCTCCTGGATGTCGTTCTTGATGTCCGGCATGACCGAGCGGACGAACTCGCTGAAGCCCTCCGGCACGTCCTGGGCCAGGCCGCCGGGACGGATGTAGGCGTGGTTCATACGCAGGCCGGAGACCATCTCGAAGGCGCGCAGAATGTTCTCGCGCGCCCGGAAGGCGATGGTCAGCAGGGTCGTGCCGCCCAGCTCGTTACCACCGGTACCGATGGCGATGACGTGGGAGGAGATGCGGTTGAGCTCCATGAGGATCACGCGCATGACGGTGGCCTTCTCCGGCACGTCATCGGTGATGCCCAGCAGCTCCTCGACCGCCAGGGCGTAGCCGACCTCCTGGAAGAAGGGGGCCACGTAGTCCATACGGGTCACGAAGGTCTCGCCCTGGGTCCAGGTGCGGTACTCCATGTTCTTCTCGATACCCGTGTGCAGGTACCCGGTGCCCACGCGGACCTCGGTGACCTTCTCACCGTCGGTCTCCAGGACCAGACGGAGCACGCCGTGGGTCGAGGGGTGGACGGGACCCATGTTGACCACGACGCGGTCGTGCTCGAGGCGGTCGGCCTCGTCACGGGCGGCGATCTGCTCGGCGATCTCGTCCCAGTCCCCGCCCTCGGCGGTCCACTGGGGGGCGCCGGCGGCCAGAGCGTCGGTGGCCGGACCGGCGGCCCGGAACGTGGTGCTGTTCGCGCTAGTCATCAGCGGTACGACCTCCGGGTGTCAGCGGGCGGGGTGGTGGCGCCCTTGTACTCGACGGGGATGCCGCCGAGCGGGTAGTCCTTGCGCTGGGGGTGCCCGACCCAGTCGTCAGGCATGGCCGAGCGGGTGAGGTTCGGGTGACCGTCAAAGACGATGCCCATCAGGTCCCAGGTCTCGCGCTCGTGCCAGTCGTCACCGGGGTAGACCTCGACGATGGAGGGCACGTGCGGGTCCGACTCGGGGCAGGTGACCTCCAGGCGCAGCTGGCGCCCGCCGTGAGTCAGGGAGACGAGCTCGAAGCAGGCGTGCAGCTCTCGCCCGGAGTCGGCGGGGTAGTGGACCCCGGTGACCCCCAGGCACAGCTCGAAGCGCAGGTCCTGGTCATCACGCAGGGGCCGCACGACGTCGAGCAGGTGCTCCCGGGTGATGAACAGGGTGAGCTGGCCGTGCTCGATGACGACCTTCTCGATGGCCTCGGCCGGAGCGGTGCCAGCGGCCTGGAGGTCCTCGATGAGGATGTCGACGACCTCATCGAACCAGCCGCCGTAGGGGCGCGTAGCCGCCGGAGCCAGCGTCACGACACTCGTGGTGCCGCCGTAGCCGGTGGTGTCCCCGGCGTCGGAGGCACCAAAGTGACCGGTGTGGGTGGAGATGACCTCCAGGCGCAGCTCGGGGCGCACGGCCTGGCCGGCTACCTCGGGCACGGCCGGCGTGGCGGCGTCGACCTCGGAGCCCGGGTCGGGAAGGTTGGTGTCAGTCATGCGAGCTGGCCCTTCATCTCGTGGATCGGGGTGGCCTTGAGGGCAGCGGCCTCGACGGCGCGCGCGATCTCCTCACGGTGCTTGAAGACAGGACGACGCTCGATCTGACGGGTGAGCTCGAGCATGGCGTTGATGAGCATCTCCGGACGCGGCGGGCAACCGGGCAGGTAGATGTCCACCGGGACGATGTGGTCGCAGCCCTGCACGATCGCGTAGTTGTTGAAGATGCCGCCCGAGGAGGCGCAGGCGCCCATGGAGATGACCCACTTAGGCTCGGGCATGGCGTCGTAGACGTTGCGCACGATCGGCGCCATCTTGTGGGAGACGCGGCCCGAGACCAGCATGACGTCGGCGTGACGCGGCGAGGCGCGGAAGACCTCCCAACCGAAGCGCGAGAGGTCAAAGCGCGGGGCCGCCGTCGCCATCATCTCGATGGCACAGCAGGCCAGGCCCATGGTGACCGGCCACAGCGAGCGGGCCTGGGCCAGCGCGCTGAGCTTCTCGACGCTGGTGAGCAGGAACCCGGGGCCCTCGACGGACTCCTCGGCCTGCAGCTGCAGATCCCCCCGCTTGGAGGGGATGGTGAGCATCTTCTCCCGGTAGGCCTTGTACTCAGTCTTGTCCATGCTGCTTTCTGCCTTTGCTCGTACTGGTGGGGTCGCGGACCGGGCTCAGTCCCAGTCCAGCCCGCCGCGACGCCACTCCAGGACGTAGGGCACGGTGATGAGGGCGATGAAGACCAGGGCCGCGCTCAGGCCGAAGAAGCCGAGCTGGTGGAAGGCCGTGGCCCAGGGGTAGAGGAAGACGACCTCGACGTCGAAGATGATGAAGGTCATGCCAACCAGGTAGAAGGCGATGGGGAAGCGACCGGACTCCGTGTTGGAGGGCGTGGGGTCGATGCCGCACTCGTAGTTGGCGGTCTTGACCTTGTTCTTCCGGTTCGGGCTCACGATGGCGGACAGGGCGAGACCGCCGACGGCCACGACGAGCGCGACCGCCGCCATGATGAGGAGCGAGACGAAGGGGTTCATGCTTCGGACACCATCCCTTGGGAGAGCTGGTTGACGACCGCCCAGGACAGAGCGGACCTCGCCCGACTCTACTCACGCCGTCAGCCACTTCGAACCAGGGCCGGAGCGCTCCAGCCTTTCGGCGCGATGACGCCAGCCACCCACTCCCGCCGAGGTCAGCGGCCACAGGAAGGACCCTGGCATTTAGGCATAGTTTCCGTCACGAAATATCTCTCCTGTCTCCTGGCTCTCAGCCGACCGGCCCCTCCGTGACGTCGCAGCCGGGTCCCGGGCTGTCATGATGGGGTCATGAGCAGAGCCACCCTGGCCAAGGACCCCAGCGAGGTCGCCGGCATGTTCGACGCCGTCGCGCGCCGTTATGACCTGACCAATGACGTCATGAGCCTGTGGCAGGTGCGGATGTGGCGAGCCGTCACGCGCGCCGCCGTCGACGCCAGGCCAGGGACCAGGGTCCTTGACCTGGCGGCCGGAACCGGCACCTCCTCAGCCGAGTACGCGCGCGAGGGCGCCCAGGTCGTGGCCTGCGACTTCTCCACCGGCATGGTCGCTGAGGGCAAGCGCCGCCACCCCGAGATCACCTTCGTGGCCGGGGACGCCATGGCGCTGCCCTTCGCGGACGCCACCTTCGACGTCGTCACCATCTCCTACGGCCTGCGCAACGTCCAGGACACCGCCCTCGCCCTGCGCGAGATGGCGCGCGTGACCCGTCCTGGCGGCCGCCTGGTCATCGCTGAGTTCTCCACGCCCACGTGGGCGCCCTTCCGGGACCTGTACCGCTTCTACCTGGGCACGGCCCTACCGGCGGCCGGCCGCCTGGTCTCCTCCAACACCGAGGCCTACAGCTACCTCGGGGAGTCCATCCTCGCCTGGCCGGACCAGCAGACCCTGGCCGCCCTCATCCAGGACTGCGGCTGGAGCGAGGTGGGCTACAAGAACCTCTCGGGCGGGATCGTCGCCGTCCACCGGGCCACGCGCCCCGCCCAGGCGCCGGCCCCGAGGCCCTGAGATGCCCCAGCCCTGGCTCGAGGCCGCGCAGGTCCTTGACGGCTCAGCCGCTGCGCCGCACCTGAGCGTGCGGACCACGCCTCTAGCCCCCCGAGATGCCGCGCGCCTGGGCCTGGCCGCCACCGTGCCGCCCGCCCCCTCCGGTCAGGGCCCGCTCACCGCGGCGCCCCCCTCCCCCGCGCCCGACGCCCTGCTGCGCCTGGCCACCGGCCGCGAGGACGTCACCTCCTGGGTCCGTCACGGCCGCGGGCTCGTGGGCCTGGGCCGCACGCTGGAGCTGCGCGCCCGTGGCGCCAGCCGCATCGAGCAGATGCGAGCCGCCTGGCGCCAGGTGGTCTACGCCTCGTGGTGGTCCGACCCGCTCGTGCGGCCTGGCACCGGGCCTGTCGCCCTGGGCACGCTCACCTTCTCACCCGGCTCTGGCCAGGACTGCGTCCTGCTGGTCCCCCGCCTCCTCATCGGGTTGGACGACGACGGGGCCTGGCTGACCACCGCCGTCCTGCGGGGCGAGGAGCACCCTGACCCCGCTGAGGTCGTCGAGGAGCTCATCGCCGCCGCAGCCACCGCCCCATCTCAGGAGACGTCCGCCCAGGGCGCCCGCGCCGTCGTCGAGCCCGGCAGCCACGACCGCGACAGCTACCTCGACTGCCTGTCACGCGTGCAGGCGCGGATGCGCTCGGGTGAGGTGGCCAAGGTCGTCATCGCCCGCGACCTGCTGGTGCGCCCCGCAACCAGCCTGGGAACTCCTGAGCTGCTCGGGCGACTGGCCCAGGCCTATCCCTCATGCTGGACCTTCGCCGTGGACGGCATGGTGGGTGCCAGCCCTGAGCTGCTCGTGCGGCTGTCCGGGCGGCGCCTGACCTCCCGGGTCCTGGCGGGGACGGCGCGCCGCCACGCCACCGAGCCGGGCGCCCGCGAGCGCGAGGCCGCTCGTCTGGCGGCGTGGCTGGAGGGCTCACAGAAGAACAACCGGGAGCACGCCCTGGCCAGGGCCTCCGCCCTCAAGGCGCTGGAGCCCTTGTGCTCGGTGGTCCAGGCCCCACCTCGCCACGTCATCACGCTGCCCAATGTCCTGCACCTGGCCTCGGACGTCACCGGGGTGGTAGCCGGGGACACCGGTGCCCTGTCCCTGGTGGGCGCGCTGCACCCGACCGCAGCCGTCGGCGGCACCCCCACGCCGGCCGCGCTGGCGGTGATCGAGGCTGAGGAAGGCATGGACCGCGGCCGCTACGCCGGCCCGGTGGGCTGGGTGGACTGGCACGGCGAAGGCGAGTGGTGCATCGCCCTACGCTCGGGCCAGCTCTCCGGCGCCCCGGCCGGCCCCCAGGCCCCGGTGCGGGTCTTCGGAGGGGGCGGGATCATGCCCGACTCCGAGCCGGGCGACGAGCTGGCCGAGACCGAGGCGAAGATGCGCCCCATGCTCGCCGCCCTGGGCGCTTAGGAGTCCTCGCGCTCAGCCAGTGTCGCCTCGACCTGCTGCTCCTGGCCGGCCCGCACGATCGTGAGGGTGACGGTGTCCCCGGCCGAGTACTGACGCACGAATCCGGTCAGCGCCGCGGCCTGGCTCGTGGCCTTGCCGTCGATGGCGGTGATGAGGTCGCCCTCCTTCAGCCCTGCCTTCTCCGCCGGCGAGCCGGACTCGACCGAGCCGACCTGGGCGCCTGCGCGCGTGACGTCCCCGACCTGGGCCGCGCCGTCGCCGATCGAGACTCCCAGGTAGGCGTGAGTGGCCTTGCCGGACTCGATGAGCTGGTTGGCGACCTTGGTAGCGAGGTTGCCCGGGATGGCGAAGCCCAGTCCGATCGAGCCCGAGCTCTCAGAGACCTGGGCGATCGAGCTGGTGATGCCGATGACCTTGCCCGTCTCATCGAAGAGCGGGCCACCGGAGTTGCCCGGGTTGATCGCGGCGTCAATCTGGATGGCGTTGGTGTAGGTCTGCGAGGTCGTGGTGGTCTGCGGGCGCAGGAACTGCTCCAGCCCCTCCGGCAGCCCCGAGGACCCCTCGGACTGGGTCGGGGAGTCGTCGGACTCCTCCTGGGTGGTGACCACAGGACGGTTGACCGCCGAGACGATGCCGGTGGTCACGGTCGAGGACAGGCCGAGCGGGTTGCCGATCGCCATGACGTCCTGGCCGGTGACCACCTGGTCGGAGTCACCGAACTGTGCCACGGTGAGGTCCGAGGGGGCGTCGGTGAGCTTGATGACGGCCAGGTCCGTGGCCGGGTCGGTTCCGGTCAGCTCGGCGGCGTAGATCCGGCCGTCAGCCAACGTCACCTGGATCTGCGAGGCGCCCGCCACGACGTGGTTGTTCGTCACCACGTGCCCCTCGGAGTCGTAGATGACGCCGGAGCCCACGGCGGTGCCGGAGGCAGTCTTGACGGTGATCGAGACCACCGAGTTGGCTACGGCGTTGGTCACGGCCTCCCAGTCAGGTGCCGTCCCGGTCGAGGAGACGGTCTTGGTGGTCGAGCCGGTCGCCACGGACATCGGCGCCGAGGCCGTGGGAGAGCCGGAGGAGCCTGCGTAGTGCATGACGGCGGCGGTGCCTCCCGAGGCCAGCAGCGCCGCAGCCAGGGTCGCGGCGATGACGCCGCCCCAGCCCGGGCCACGACGGCGCCCACGCCGTCTGCCACTGGGCTGGGCGTGGGCGAAGGCGGTCTCGCCGTCGCCGCCGTCGCCTCCGGCTCCCCCGCCGTAGGGGGCGGTGGCGTAGACGCTGTCGGCAGCCGTGGCGGTGGCCGCGTAGCCGCCGGCCGAGGCCGCCTGGTAGCCCCCGGCCGCAGGAGCCGAGGTGGCTGAGGCGGCAAGGAAGGGAGACGGCGTGGAGGCCGCGGCCTGCGGGACCCCCGTGGTCTCAGCCGGCGCAGGCTCGGGCGTGGAGACGCTGGGGTAGGTGTACTGCGGCGTCGTGCCGGAGGCGTTGGGCGTGCCGGCGCCATAGCCTCCGTTCCATGAGCCGGCGGCCGAGGTCGGTCGGGTGAAGGAGTAGCCGGCCGGCGTCGCAGGAACCGAGGTGTAGGGGCTCATCGGCCGGGTCGGGGCCCCGGCCTGGGAGCCTGTGGCCGCTGCGGGAGCGGAGCCCGCGACGGGAGGCTGCGAGGTCGGCGCCGTGCCCAGGTCCTGGGTCGGCTGCGAGGCCGCGGCCGGTGCCTGCGGCTGGGTGGTCCCAGAGTCAGAGCCTCCAGGCTGAGACTGGCCAGCACCGGTGAGGTCGTTCGTGCTCATGAATCCTCCTTGGACGCACACCCTTCAACAAACGGCTTCAGCCAACACCCTCGTTCTGGAATGTGTCCGATGCTCTTCTGGAAGTTTTCTGTGAACTAGGCGCTGCGGAGGTAGACCACGCTGAGGCCGCGCACGCCCTGATCCAGGAGCCCGCGCAGCTCCTCCAACGTGGAGACCTCATGCACCCGAGCCCCCAGGGCCGCGGCCAGCGCCGGGATCCGCGCCGCCTGCGGCGTGGTGAAGAAACGCTCCATCTGGTCCGCAGGCGTGACCGCCGGGTACTCCAGGGTGGAGAAGATCGCCCCTCCGCGTGAGTCGAGGACCACCACCTGAAGGTCTGGCTCCTCCTCGCCCGCCCCGCGGCCCAGGCTCATCGCGTCGTGCAGGAAGGTCAGGTCCCCCACCAGCGCCCGCACCGGCTCACGCCAGGCGTGCCACACACCGGTCGCCGTCGCGAGCGTGCCGTCGATCCCTGCCAGCCCCCGGTTGGCCAGAGCCCGCGGCGCGGTGGCCGGGGCCGGCGCAGCCCAGCGGTCCAGCAGCCGGATGGACATGGACGAGCCGACGACCAGGCGGGGCACGGCGCCCTGCCCGGCGTCGCCGTCCTCGCCACCCCGCGGCAGACAGGACTCCCACACGGCCAGGGCAGCAGTCTCGGCGCTCAGCGTGCGCCGGTCACCTGGCACCGGCAGGCAGGCCACCGCCTCGTGCCACTGCGCCGACCACTGCGGCGGGGCAGGGCGCAGGCCGAGCCCGTGGGCCAGGCCCTGCGCCCCGGCCACCTCCAGCGGCCCGACGCCGGCCTGGGTCGGGCTCACCCAGGCCGCGGTCCCGGCCACGTCGCTCCAGCGCGCTGTCGAGGTCACGACGTCGACCGGCAGGTCCTGGCGGGCCAGCAGCGCACTGACCGGTCGGCTCAGGCTCGGGTGGCCCGCGACGACGACGTGCTGGGCCTGCGCCGCGAGCGCGGTGCCCTCAGGGCTGGCCAGCAGCTCGGCGTAGCGGGTCAGCGCCTGCCGGCCCCCGCGTGCACCGGAGGTGGGTTCAGCCAGCAAGGGCCAGCCGAGGTACTCGGCGAGCTCACGGGCGCGCGGTCCCACGCCATCGACGCTGTCTCCGGCTACGACCAGGCCCCGCTCGGTGGCCCCGTCCCCCTCCTGGCTCCGGCGTGCCGGTCGGGGCTGGTAGCCGCCGGTCCTGCGGGCCTGGGAGGACGGGGGCTTCGCGCTCGTCCCGCCCCACCGGCGGCTATCCTTACCCTCCGCCACAGCCGCCACGGCCGCCCGCAGGTAGTCGCAGGCCGCGCCGTCGTCCTCGGCCGGTAACGCCAGCGGCGGGCGGAAGCGGATATTGACCTGCGCCGGACCGGGGTCATTGGTCAGCCACCCGCGCGCGGCCTCGACGGCGCGGCGCAGCTGTCCACCAATGGCCGCTGCCCCACGCTCCTGGCCCAGGTCCGCGCTCAGGTCCGCGGGCAGGTCGACGACGGTGCGCACCGCGCGGCCGAAGATGCCGGTCTGCTCGGTGGTCTGGTTGGCCCCGGTGCCAACGAGCTCGTGAGGCCGGTCGGCGGAGATGACGAGCATGGGGACCCCGGCCGCGTCCGCCTCAGCCACGGCGGGGTGCAGGTTGGCGACGGCGGTGCCGGAGGTCGTGATGACGGCAGCCGGTCGACGCCAGTCATCCACCAGAGCGGCGCGGGCGATACCGAGCGCCACGAAGCCGGCGCTGCGCTCATCGACGACCACGCGCACGCGGACGAGCCCTGCCTGCTCGGCAGCAGCCAGGACCGGGACAAAGGGCGCGCTGCGCGAGCCTGGGGCCAGGACGACGTCATGCACGCCCAGCCGGATGAGGCTGAGGACCACCTGGAGCGCGGCGTGGACCGAGGCAGGCAGGGGCGCCGCGCTGCGGTCCGCGGCCGCCTGGGCCGGTCGCTGAGGCCTCACAGGGCCAGCCCCGCCACGGCTGTGGCCGGGTCCCGGCTCTCCTGGGCCCTGCGTGCGGCCAGGGCCCCCAGCATGTGGACCAGCCGCGCCTGCCAGCGCGAGGCCAGCTCGTCGTCAGCCATCGAGGCCGACAGCATGGTCTGGGAGACGTGGGCCGCTCGCACCGCCAGCTCGCCGCGGCGCGGGACCAGGGCGGGCACAGCAAGGTCGGACTCGAACAGGCTCACGGTGCCCAGCCCGCAGGCGCCGGCCAGCTCGGGCAGGGCGGAGGCCAGCCGCAGCCCCGCCGCGATGCCGATGGAGGTGTCTAGGGCCGAGGAGACGACGGCGGGCAGGCCCAGCCGCTCGGTCAGCGCCAGGGCACGGCGTACCCCGCCCAGCGGGGCGACCTTGACGATCGCGACATCGGCGGCCTCCAGCCTGGCCACGGCCAGCGGGTCCTCGGACAGGCGCACGGACTCGTCGGCAGCGATCGGGACGCTGACGGCCCTGCGCAACCGGGCCAGGTCCTCCACGTCCGCGCAGGGCTGCTCGGCATACTGCAGTCCCCCGGCGGCCTTGTTCATCACCGGCAAGGTGGCGCGGGCGGTCTCCAGGTCCCAGGCGGCGTTGACGTCGATGCGCACCTGTCCCTGCGCGCCCAGGGCCGCACGGACCGCCGCCAGGCGCTCCAGGTCCTCCGCGACGCCGTCGGCCGTGCCACTGACCTTGACCTTGGCGGTGGTGGCCGCCGACTGGGCCACGAGCTCGTAGGCCTGCTCAGCGGCCACAAGCGGGACAGTGACGTTGACCGGGACGCTCCTGCGGTGGGTCTCCAGGTCTGCCAGCCCGCTGACGGCCTGCTCCAGCCCGCTGGCCAGCCAGGGGGCGCTGGCTGCGGCGTCGTAGTTCCAGAAGGGTGCGACCTCTCCCCACCCGGCCGGCCCGTGCAGGGCGATGCCGTCGCGGCGCACGATGCCGCGGAAGGAGGTCCGCATCGGCAGGTCCCACACGACGACGCGGTCGATCCCCTCCAGCAGGCCGGTCGGGTCGGCACGGCGCAGCAGGTCGAGATCGAGCTCGCCGGCCGTACGCGCAGTCGCGTCAGCGCTGGGGAAGATCTGGCTCGTCATACCAGCCAGGATAGCCGCAGGCCCGGTCAGCGGCCGGGCTGGCCTGGCCTAGTCGCCCAGGGTGGCCACCATGACGGCCTTGATGGTGTGCATCCGGTTCTCGGCCTGGTCGAAGACGATCGAGCGCTCGGACTCGAAGACCTCCTCAGTCACCTCGACCCCGTCCATGCCGGTGGCCTGGTAGATCTCCTCACCGATGGCGGTCTGGCGGTTGTGGTAGGCGGGCAGGCAGTGCATGAAGCGGGCCTGGGGGCCGGCCAGCTCCATGAGGGAGGCGTTCACCTGGTAGTCGCGCAGCATGGCGATCCGCTCGTCCCACACCTCCTTGGGCTCGCCCATGGAGACCCAGATGTCGGTGTGGACAAAGTCGACGCCGGCCACGCCCTGCGGTACCGACTCCGTCACCGTGATCCGCGCACCAGTGCGCTCGGCCACCTGGTGGGCCTGGGCGATGCACTCCTCATCCGGCCACAGGGCCCGGGGGGCGACGATGCGCACGTCCGCACCGATCATGGCGCCGTTGACCAGCAGGGAGCGGCCCATGTTGAAGCGCGCGTCACCCACGTAGGCGTAGGAGATCTCGCCGGTGGGCTTGCCCGCGTGCTCGAGCATCGTCAGGCTGTCGCACAGCATCTGGGTGGGGTGCCACTGGTCCGTCAGGCCGTTCCACACCGGCACGCCGGATAGCTCTGCGAGCTGGACGACCTTGGCCTGCTCGTCCCCGCGGTACTCGATCCCGTCAAACATCCTGCCGAGCACCCGGGCGGTGTCCGCCACGGACTCCTTGTGCCCCATCTGGGAACCGGAGGGGTCGAGGTAGGTCGTCGAGGCGCCCTGGTCGGCCGCACCGACCTCGAAGGAGCAACGGGTGCGGGTGGAGGTCTTCTCAAAGACCAGGGCGATGTTGCGCCCGCGCAGGCGCTGGGTCTCGCGCCCGGCCTTCTTCTCCGCCTTGAGCTGGGCCGCCAGCTGGATGAAGGTCATCCACTCCTCGGGGGAGAAGTCGAGCTCGCGGAGGAAGGACCTCCCCTTCAGCCCGGCCAGGACGGTGGGGTCAGGTGCCGGCAGGCAGGCTGTGGGGCTGGCAGAGGTACTGGTCACGGGCGACCCTTTCAGTGGTGGGCTACAGCGCGTCGGAGGAACCGGCGGCTGACGACGCGTCCGGTACGAGCACCGGACGGTCCCTGGATCCAGTATGGCCCACGGCACCGGTGCGAGACAGGCTAGGGTGTGCCACGTCGTCGAGCCCCAGGCCGCGGTGGGCACAGGTGCCCGCCACCGCCGTCGTGAGACCACCCCTGCCCCGGTACCGTCAGCAGGAAGGAGCAAGCGTGCCAGTGGTCGGACGGACCCCGGTCGACGCTCTTGCTGCGCCCGGGTTCCCTGCAGCCTCCGGAGCCGGCGGCCCCAAGGCGCACGCAGACGTGCGTATCTCCAACATGTCCCTCATCCTGCGACACCTGCAGGCCGGGCCGCCGTGCTCGCGCACGGAGCTGGTCCGCCAGACCGGGCTGTCCAAGGCCACGGTCTCCACGCTCGTCGCCGAGCTGTGCGCACGGGGGCTGGTCAGCGAGGGCGCTCCAGACATGTCAGGCAACGTCGGTCGCCCCAGCACCGCGCTGCAGATCGCGGCGCAGGCGGTGGCCGGGGTGGGCGCCGAGATCGGCATCGACTCCCTGCTGCTGACCGTAGTGGACCTGGCAGGACGGGTCGTGACCCAGGAGTCCTGCCTTATTGCGGACCCCGCTCGCTCCTTTACCGCCGTCATCGACCAGCTCTCCGCCCTGCTGACGGCACAGCTGGAGAAGCTGCGCAGCCAGGGTGTGGCGGTGCTGGAGGTCGTCGTCGCGCAGACCGGCGCCCTGGACTACACCAGCGGCACCGTACGCTTCTCCTCCTCGCTCGGCTGGCACGACGCCCCGCTGCTGGAGGCCCTGCGCTCCGCTCTGGCGCGCGACCTTCCCGAGGACGCCGCCCTGCCGGAGCTGGCGATGGAGAACGATGCCAAGCTCGCGGCCCTGGCCGCCTACGGCGACTACGCCCGCAAGGGCGTGCGGCACCTGCTCTACCTCTCAGGCGGAGAGGGCGTGGGTGCGGGCATCATCGCTGACGGCCACCTGCTGCGCGGCTGGTACGGATCGACCGGCGAGGTTGGGCATATGCCGGTTGAGACGGACGGGCAGGTGTGCCGCTGCGGCCGGCGCGGGTGCTGGGAGACTCTCATCGGCCTGCACTCACTGACCGCGATCTACCCGCCGCAGGACCCGGTCCATGACGATGCCCGCTCCCTGGTGTCGCGTATCGCCATGCTGCGCGAGCGCTTTGACGCCGGGGACCAGGTCCTGATCGAGCGGCTGGCCCAGGCGCAGCACGACCTGGAGCGCGGCCTGGCGATCCTGGTTGACGTCCTCAACCCTCAGGTCATTGTCCTGTCAGGTTGGCTCGCCGCTTTCGATGACGTCCTCCTCGCCCCGACGGCCGCGTCGCTGGAAGCACGGCGCCTGGACGATCGTCCCGCGGTTCACCTCCTTGCCTCCCGGCTGGGCCCCTGGGCCCCGTCACTGGGAGCTGCCTTGGTCTCGCTCGAACCGGTCCTAGCCGATCCGACCGTCCTCCAGCCCCAGGACTGAGCCAGCCCAGGCCGCGTGCCAGGAGCGCCGGGGCGCGCCTCGCCGTCGTGCCCCCAACTTGCCCAAGGTCGTCGGTTCAGGCCGGCAACAGTCGGTTCGGGGCTCTCAACTTGCCCAAGGTCGTCGGTTCAGGCCGGCAACAGTCGGTTCGGTTGTGGCAAGCATGGGAATCGACGGTTAAGCACCTAAAGCGACAGATTGGAGCGGCCAGCCAGGCGAACCCAGGCCATCGGTTTAGGCCCCAAACAGTCAGTTTCGAGGTTCCGACACAACCCAGACCATCCGCCCCGGCGCTGATGAGCTCCACACTCACCCCCACTCCCATCGCTTCAGGCCCTCAACAGTCGGTTCGGTTGTGGCGAGCATGGGGATCGACGGTTAAGCACCTAAAGCGACGGATTGGAGGGGCCAGCCAGACGGACCCAGGCCATCGGTTTAGGCCCCAAACAGTCGATTCGGTTGTGGCAAGCATGGGAATCGACGGTTAAGCACCTAAAGCGACGGATTGGAGGGGCCAGCCAGACGGACCCAGGCCATCGGTTTAGGCCCCAAACAGTCGATTCGGTTGTGGCAAGCATGGGAATCGACGGTTAAGCACCTAAAGCGACGGATTGGAGGGGCCAGCCAGGTGGGCGTGGCCGGCTGAGGACCTCAACCGACCCAACAACCAAGCGGACACAGGCGAATTTGTCCTCCCCACTAGCGCGAGACGCGATCATGCTGTAGTTTGTTCGTAGTTCGAAATATTCAGCCCGAAGGAGTGCTGATGGCCCCTCAGGCCCTTGGACGCGACGACGCAGCCGGCGCCGGTCGCCTCACCCTCCCCATCCAGACCGGCATGGACGCCCAGGTGCGCGAGCTCATGGAGCGCCTGGGCGCGGACGCTGTGCGTAACTCGGACGGTACCGAGCTGCCCGAACTGGTCCACGAACTGGCCGCCAAGGTCTACTCCACCTACTTCGTCGGACGTGGGGACAACGCCTGGGCTGACGCCCACCCGGACGAGGCCACGCGGATCTTCCTGTCCTCTGACCGCGTGGTCGCCACCGACGAGAGCCCGCTGGCCATTGACCTGACCGCCTCCTGGTTCGCCGAGCAGGTCCGCCCGGACGTCACCTGTGACACCGCCCGCTGGTGGCAGGCCTACGACCGTACCGTCGGTGAGCCCCTGTCCCCCGCCGCCTGGCGCCTGGAGGAGGACGGCCACACGGTCACGGTCCTGGAGCCGCAGGCCGGCCACGCCTACACGGTCAGCTACCTGGCCACCCAGACCTGGGACCCCACCCAGATGTACAACTACCTCACCAACGGCTGGGACCAAGACCCCACGCGCGTGAAGGAGAAGCCCTTCGACGTGCGGCACGAGGCCACTTGGGCGCACGTGCGCGCCCACCTCGACGGCTGGCTCCGGGACCACCCCGAGGTCGACGTCGTCCGCTTCACCACCTTCTTCTACCACTTCACCCTCGTCTACGGCCCGGACGCCAAGGAACGCTTCGTCGACTGGTTCGGCTACTCCGCCTCGGTCTCGGTGCCGGCACTGGAGGCCTTCGAGGCCGAGTACGGCTACCGGCTCACCCCCGAGGACTTCGTCGACGCCGGCTACTACAACTCCCCCTTCCGCGTTCCGACCCGCGCCTTCCGCGACTGGATCAGCTTCCAGCACCGCTTCGTCACCTCCCGCGTGCGCGAGCTGACCGACGCCGTCCACGCCGCCGGCAAGGAGGCGATGATGTTCCTGGGGGACAACTGGATCGGCACCGAGCCCTACGGCGAGCACTTCGCCGACGCCGGCCTGGACGCCGTCGTGGGCTCCGTGGGCTCGGGCGCGACCTGCCGCATGATCGCCGACATCCCCCACGTGCGCTACACCGAGGGCCGCTTCCTGCCCTACTTCTTCCCCGACGTCTTCCACCCGGATGGGGACCCGGTGGCCGAGGCCAACGAGTCCTGGCTCCAGGCACGCCGCGCGATCGTGCGCTCCCCACTGGACCGCATCGGTTACGGCGGCTACCTGTCCCTGGCGGTGGAGCACCCTGACTTCATCGACCGCGTGGAGGAGATCGTCGCGCAGTTCCGCTCGCTGCACACCTGCAGCGGCGGCCAGCGCCCGCTCGCGGCTCCCTTCAAGGTTGCCGTCATCAGCTCCTGGGGCCGCCTGCGCTCGTGGATGACCCACATGGTGGCCCACGCCCTGTGGTATCGCCAGACCTACTCCTACATCGGCGTGCTGGAGGCGTTGTCCGGCCTGCCGCTGGAGGTCAGCTTCCTGTCCTTCGACGACCTGCGCGAGGGCGTGCCCAGCGACGTCGCCGTCCTCATCAACGCCGGAGGTACAGGCACGGCCTTCTCCGGCGGGCGCGAGTGGGACGACCCGGCCCTGGTCGAGGCCGTCAACGCCTTCATCGCCCGCGGCGGCGGCTTCATCGGCGTGGGCGCCCCCTCCGATCACCCCCGCGACGGCGTCACCTTCCAGCTGGCTGACGCGCTGGGCGTGGACCGCGAGACCGGCTGGGGCCTGAGCACCAACCGGCCCCTGGAGGTCCAGCCGGACCACTTCATCACCGCAGACCTCACCGCCAGCTTCGACGACGGCGAAGGCACCCCCGACGTCGTCGTCACCGGGCACCGTACCCAGGTCCTCGACGCCGCCGACGGCCAGGTCCGCCTGGCAGCCAGCCACTTCGGGGCCGGCCGCACCGTCTACGCCACCGGCCTGCCCTACAACGCGGACAACTCCCGGTTGCTGCACCGCGCCATCTTCTGGGCTGCCGGGGCGGAGTCGGACTTCGAGCGTTGGGCCGCCGTCGACCCGCGCGTCGAGGTCGCCACCTACCCAGGAGGACAGCTCCTGGCCTTCAATAACACCCTGGAGCCGGTGACCACCCAGGTCCACACGCCCAGGGGTCCGCGCACCATCCACCTAGAGGCAGGAGGTCAGCAGTGGCTTCTCGGCGACGACGCCTGAGATCCCGCCACCCACTACCCATCGGCCGGGCCGGGCACGCCGCCCGCATCGACGGCGCCGGCGAGTTCCGCATCTTCTTCACCATGGTGCTGCCCATCCTGGCGCCGGCCATGGTGACCATCTTCCTGTTCATCTTCGTGGCGACCTGGAACAACTTCCTGCTGCCGCTGATGATGGTGACCAACAACGTCGCCCTCAAGCCCGTCACCCTGGGCCTGTACGGCATGATGTCCTACTTTGACCCGACCTACGGCGCCGTCCTCCAGGGAGCGCTGCTCGGGGTCCTGCCGCTGGTGATCCTCTTCCTCATCCTCCAGCGCTACTGGAAGGCCGGCCTGACCGCCGGCGCCGTCAAGGGCTGAGCACCACCCAGCCTCCTAGTTGCACACCCTCCCACCTGCCACAGAAGGTAGTCATGATCCACTTCGGAACCGGCGGCTGGCGAGCCGTCATCGGCGACGAGTTCACCCGCGCCAACGTCCGTCTCCTGGCTCAGGGCCTGGCCAACCGCATCCTGGCCGAGACCTCCCCCGGCGCCCGGCCCGGCCGCGTCGTCATCGGTTACGACCGACGCTTCCTCTCCGACACCGCCGCCTGGTGGGCCACCGAGGTCCTGGCAGGCAACGGCGTGCCGGTCACCGTCATCGACCGTCCCACCCCCACCCCCACCACGATGTGGACCGTGGGCAACCTGGGGGCCGCCTACGGCATGGCCGTCACCGCCTCCCACAACCCCGCCCTGTACAACGGCATCAAGGTCTTCCTGCCCGGGGGCCGTGACGCGGACCTGGAGTTCACTGAGTCCCTCACCCAGCAGGTCAACGCCCTGGGCGAGGAGGACGTCAAGGCCCTGGAGCCCCACGAGGTCCGCGGCAGCGAGCTGGTGACCATCCAGCACTCCATCAACTGGTACCTGGACGCCATCCTGGACAAGCTCGACGTCGAGACGATCCGTCACGCCCACCTCCACCTCGTCCTGGACCCCATGTTCGGCGTGGCCCAGACCAGCCTGCAGACGATCCTGCTCACGGCCCGCTGCCAGGTTGACGTCATCAACGAGCGCCATGACCCGCTCTTCGGCGGCCGCATGCCTTCGCCGGCTAAGGGGACCCTGGCGGCCCTCCAGCACGCCGTCGTCGAGCGCGGGGCGGACCTGGGCATCGCTACCGACGGCGACGCAGACCGGCTGGGGATCATCGATGACGAGGGGCACTACCTCACCCCCAACCAGGTCCTGGTCCTCCTCTACGACTACCTGCTCACCCGCAAGGGCTGGAGCGGCCCGGCGGTGCGCAATATGTCCACCACCCACCTGCTGGACCGCGTGGCCAAGGCTCACGGCCAGGTCTGCTACGAGGTGCCGGTGGGCTTTAAGTGGATCAGCGCCAAGATGGCCGAGACTGACGCCGTCATCGGCGGCGAGTCCTCGGGCGGCCTGACCGTGCGCGGCCACATCCCAGGCAAGGACGGCGTCTACGCAGGCTCCCTGCTCGTGGAGGCGGTGGCGGCCTCCGGCAAGAAGCTCTCCGAGCTCTACGCCGACCTGGTCTCCCGCTACGGCGAGCTGGTCATGGTCGAGGAGGCTTACGGCTTCACCGCCACCCGCCGCGCTGAGCTCACGGAGCAGATCTTCACCCATCACGACCTGCCGGACTTTACGGCCCTGGGTCTGCAGACCGACCACGTCAGCTGGGCCGACGGTTGCAAGGTGTACTTCAAGGGCGATGGCTGGGTGACGATCCGCTTCTCCGGCACCGAGCCCCTGCTGCGCGTCTTCGCCGAGATGCCCGACGGCGAGCTGGCGCAGCGCACGGCCGACGCCGTCGCCTCCCACTACGGGCTCGGCCAGTAGCCCCCCCAACTCAGGAGATTCCCATGACTGAGGCTCACACCACCCCTGCCACGCAGGTACGCACCGCCGTCGTCCTGGCACGCGGTCTCGGCACCCGCATGCGCGCCGAGACCGGCGCCCAGGCCGCTCTCTCCCCCGCCCAGGCCGCCGCGGCCGCCAGCGGTTACAAGGCCCTCATGCCCATCGGCGAGCACCTGCTCGTCGACTACAGCCTGTCCGCCCTGGCCGACGCCGGGATCAGCCGGGTCGTGCTCGTCGTCGGCCCCGAGCACGAGGCCTTCGACGCCCACATCGCTGACCTCGCCCCCATGCGGCTGAGCATCGAGCTGGCCGTCCAGAGCGAGCCTCGAGGCACCGCCGACGCCGTCGCCTGCGCCGAGCAGGTGGTGGGTGAGGAGCCCTTCCTCATGGTCAACGGGGACAACTACTACCCGACCCACGGACTGCGGGCCCTGGCCGAGCACGAGGGCAACGCCCTGCTCGGATTCGACCGGGCCGCACTGGTGGCGGGCTCCAACATCCCGGCTGAGCGGGTGGCGGCCTTCGCCCTGGTGCGCGAGGCCGACGGGCTGCTGACCGAGATCGTGGAGAAGCCCGCCCCCGAGGTGGTCGATGCCGCCGGCGAGCACGCACTGGTGTCCATGAACGCCTTCGTCTTCACCCCCGAGATCTTCCAGGCCTGCTCCCGGATCGCCCCCTCGCCCCGCGGCGAGCTGGAGATCGTCGACGCCGTGCGGGCCCTGGCCAGCCCGGTCAGCGTCCTGCCCGTCCAGGGCGCGGTCCTGGACCTCTCGCGCCGCGAGGACGTCGCTGACGTCCAAGCGCGCCTGGCGCACGCGGAGGTGGCACTGTGAGCGCAGTCGGTACACGCGGCGCCTGGCGGGTGCCCGGCCGCATCGAGTTCCTCGGCAAGCACACCGACTACGCCGGCGGGAACGTGCTGGTCGGCGCCGTGGACCGGGGCGTGAGCGCCGTGGCCGAGCAGGTCGACGGCGCAGCGGGCTTCCTCTCAGCCACCACCACGGCCGGGGGCGAGCCCGTCAGCCTGCAGGCAGGCATGGACCACGGCCTTGCGGCCGGTCACTGGGGACGCTACCTGCAGACGGTGCTCGACCGCCTGACGGCGAACTTCGGGCCCAGCGTGCCCGCGCACCTGACCATCACCTCCGACCTACCCCCCGCCTCGGGGATGAGCTCCTCCTCTGCCCTCATCTGCGCCAGCGCCCTGGCTCTGGCCGACCTCAACGGCTGGAGCTCCACCGAGCTGTGGAGACGCAACATCCCCGACCGCCTGTCCCTGGCCGGGTACCTCGCCGGGGTCGAGGCGGGGCGCCCGTGGCGCGAGCTGCTGGGCGCCGAGGGCGTGGGCACCCAGGGTGGCTCCGAGGACCACACGGGCATGCTCTGCGGTGAGGCCGACACCCTCCTGCTGGCCCGCTTCGCCCCCATGGAGATCCGCGAGCGCGTCGCCTTCCCCGAGGACTGGGCCATCGTCGTCGGCGTCAGCGGCGTGCTGGCGGAGAAGACGGGAGCGGCCCTGGCCAACTACAACCGTGGCCCGCTCACGCTGCGCTCGGTCCTGGCCCGGTGGAATAAGTCCACCGGGCGCCAGGACGCCTTCCTGGCCTCGGCCGTGGCCTGCCTCATCGGCGAGGCCACCGGCGAGGAGGCGGCCGGGTCGCCCGAGCTGCACCGCCTGCTCGACCTGACTGAGCCGGGCTACGAGCGTGGCCGCGTGGAGCAGTTCCTCATCGAGTCCCTCGTCCTGGTACCGGCCGGGGCCCAGGCGGTGGCCGCCGGCGACGCCGGCGCCGTCGGCGAGGTCCTCGCTCGCTCCCACGCGCTGGCGGACTCCCGGCTGCTCAACCAGGTCCCGGCGACCAACGCCATGGTGTCCCTGGCCCGCGACCTCGGGGCGATCGGCGCCAGCGCCTTCGGAGCCGGCTGGGGTGGCTCGGTCTACGCCGTCGTCCCGGCTCCGGGCGCCGAGGACTTTGCCACGGCCTGGCTGGAGCGTTACCAGCGCGAGGCCGGTGGCCCGGCCGCGGCGACGACGATCGTCACCCGGCCAGGCGCCAGCGCCAGCCGCCTGGGCTGAGCCGCGGCCTGGCAGTAGCGGGGGCGGGGTGAGGAGCCTTTGGCTACCATCCGCGTCGCTCGTTCCTCGCGCCGCTCCCGCCAGACCCGCCACGCCTGCAGGCCCATCACCCCGCCCCCACTCAGACCTCACCGCCGTCTGGCGAGGGCTTGGGCGGCTCAGCCCAGCAGCCGGCGCAGCACGACGGCGTCGCCCTCGTAGGGCTGCTTGACGCCGTTGACGACGTTGTAAACCTCGTCGCCCTTACCGATGACGAGGATGACGTTGCGTCGTCCCGGGTACTCACGTGCCTGGGCCACGGCCGCCTCGATGGCCTTGGCCCGGGGCATGACGATCTGGGTGGAGGCCTCGGTGTCCGTGACGTAGCCGCGCATCTGGCGGGCGATCTGGGTGGCGTTCTCCCGGTCCTGATCGTCCTCGGTGAAGATGAAGGAGTCCACGCGTCCATTGGCGGCGGTGACAATGCCCTGGCGTCGGTTGACCGCCTTGCCCCCGGTCGAGCCTGACACCAGGATGATCCGCGGGTTCTCACGACCGTAGACCCGTTCGACCTCGTCGAGCAGGGAGGAGGTCGACAGGTGGTTGTGCGCGAAGTCGACATAGCCGACCACGCCGTCAGCGCTCACGAGCCGCTCCATCCGCCCCGAGACCTGAACCTGCTCAAGCGCGCGCAGCTGCGGGGAGCCGGCAGGTGATCCCAGGGACAGGGCCACGGCGACTGCTGCTGCGGCGTTGTCCTGGTTGAAGGCGCCGGCCAGGCGCAGCCGCATCGGCTGGTCAGCGGAGCCGGCGACCTCCTGACCGTGGTAGCGCAGGGTGAAGCCCTCGCCCTCCTGGGTGAGGATGAGGTCCCCGTCCTCACGCGAGACGGTGAGCGTCCTCGCCCCTGCCAGCCGCGCCTCCTCGGTCAGCAGGCCGTGATAGTCCGTGTCCGCGTTGAGCACGAGCTGCCTGCTGTGACGGATGAGCTCACGCTTGCAGAAGAAGTAATCCTCAAAGGTGGGGTGCTCGACGAGACTGATGTGGTCCTGACCGATGTTGAGGAAGACCCCCACGTCAAAGGTGAGGCCGAAGACCCGCTTGAGCTTGTAGGCCTGGGAGGAGACCTCCATGACCAGGTGCGTCATGCCAGCGTCCAGGGCCTGGCGCATCATGCGCAGGGAGTCAGCTGACTCGGGGGTCGTGAGCACCGCGGGAGTGAAGGTCCGCCCGTCCAGGCACAGGTGATTAGAGGAGAACATCGCGCTGCGCCCACCGGTGACCTGGCTCAGGACCGCGTGGACCAGGTGCGCCGTTGTCGTCTTGCCCTTGGTCCCCGTGATCCCGACGATGGTCAGCTCGCGCTCCGGGTGACCGTAGAGCTCGGCGGCCAGGAGGCTCATCGCCTCCAGGGCGTCAGTGACGATAAGGCCGGGGCAGGTGGTCAGCGAGCTGTACTCCCGCTCAGCGACGTAGGCCACCATGCCCTGCTCCTGGGCCGGGAGGAGGTAGTCCTCCTTGAAGCGGCCCTTGACCACGAGCAGCGCTCCCGGGGTGATCATCCGGGTGTCATAGACCACCGAGCTCAGCCAGAGCTCGGGCAGGTGATCGGGGTCCACGAACCACCCGTCGGTGGTGACGACCTCGCGCAGGATCCCCGCCTCATAGAGAACCCGGGCAGCCTGGGCCAGGCTCAGCTGCCGCTGGTCAGCGCCAGTGTGCTCAGCTCCGCCACCAGTGTGTCTCACGTGTCCTCCTGGCCTGGGTCCGCAGTATCCGCGGGCGAGCCTATGCCGTGGTCACTACCCGTCCCAAGCCGAGCGCCAGCAGGTGCGTCACACCGGGTCGCGGGTGACGGGGCAGGTCATGCAGTGGGCGCCGCCCCGCCCCCGCACGAGCTCGACCCCCGGGGTCTCCAGCACCTCGACGCCGGCACGGCGCAGGACGTCGTTGGCGGCCTGGTTGTGGGCATAGCCGATGACCCGTCCAGGAGCCAGGGCGACGACGTTGCATGAGTCGCGCGCCAGCTCGCGCAGCGCCTCGGCCTCGTCCGACATGTCCGGGCTGATGACGGTGAAGGAGTCGATCCCCGCGGCCCTGGCCAGGACCCTGTCCATCTCGGCGCCGTCATGGACCGTCACCCGCAGCGAGGAGCGGCCGGCGCTGCGCGCCTTGGTGGAGCCGTGGCTGGCCCCTGGCTCGATCTCGACGGTGGTGACCTCCTTGAAGCCCTCGAAGCGCAGGTAGGTGTCCGGGGCGACCATCGTCATGAGGGTGTCCAGGTGCATGACGGCGTCCAGCTCGGTGTAGAAGGCACGGTCGGGCATGTGCACGCCGATGACCCGGTCAGCCACGCCGTCGTCAAAGAGCCTAGTGGCCAGGCGCTCGACCCCAGCGGCGCTGGAGCGGTGGGACAGGCCGATCACGAGGCTGCGGTTGCCCAGGACCTGGAAGTCACCACCCTCGACCGTGGCCATCGAGGCCCCGTGCTCCTCGCTCCACAACAGGCCACGCCCGGCGAAGGCTGGGTGGTAGCGGTAGACGGCCTCATAGTTGACCGCCTCGCGGCGCCGGGGAGCCAGGGCCATGGTGTTGACGTGCTTGCCCCCGTAGAGCCAGGCCGAGGTGTCGCGGGTGAACAGGTGGTTGGGCAGCGGGGTGATGACGAACTGGCCCTCCAGGGTGGACAGGAAGGTGGTGTCGAACAGCGTGCGCGCATCCGCGGGGCTGAGTCTCTCGCGCAGCTCGGCGCGCGTGATGCCGGCCAGCAGCACCTCGGCCAGCTCAGCGTCAGGCAGGGACTGGAGGAAGTCTGTGAGGACCTGCGAGGTGGATACACCCACAGTCTGGGGACCGACTGTCTGCGCAAGGACGAGCTCGCGGGCCTGCGGGTAGGCCAGGGACTCGGTCAGCAGCTCGCGGAAGTCGTGGACGAGGACGCCCTCGGCCCGCAGGATCGCAGTCAGGGCGTCGTGCTCAGCCTGGGCCCGGTCGATATTGAGGGCGTCGTCGAAGAGAAGGGAGGGGGCGTTGATCGGCGTCAGGCGCGCGATCTCGCAACCTGGACGGTGGACGATCACCTCGCGCAGGCGCCCGGTCTCGGAGTCGACCCGGCCACCGCCGTCGCGCACGGGGATGAAGGAACGGTCCTTCCCCGCGCTGCGCCCACCAGCCAGGTCGGCTGGGACGGCGCCGTGACGGTCGTCCTGGTGCGGGCCGCCAGCAGGCCCGTGCGCGTCCTTGTGCTGCCCCATGCCCACAGGGTATCGAGGCCGCCTCCTGCGCGAGGGCCTTTGCCAGCCGCAGCCGCGCCCCTGACCTAGGCTGTGGCGCATGAGCGAGTCCTTCCCCGTGCCTGCGCGCGTGTCCGAGATCTTCGATCCCTCCCGCTGGCGTGAGGTCGAGGGCTTCCGTCACGCCCACCACCCTGCCGGCGCCCCGGGCGAGCCTGGCCCTTCGGCCAGCCACGACGTCGTCCTGACTGACGTCACCTACCACCGCGGCTGCCAGCGCGATGCCTCCGGCCGCTGGCTGCGTGACCTCCCCGTGGTGCGGGTGGCGATTGACCGCCCCGAGCTGCGCAACGCCTTCCGGCCGCGCACAGTCGATGAGCTCTACCGCGTGCTCGACCACGCGAGGATGAGCGGTGACGTGGGCGCCGTCATCCTCACCGGCAACGGCCCCTCCCCCAAGGACGGGGGCTGGGGCTTTAGCTCCGGCGGGGACCAGCGCATCCGCGGCCGCGACGGCTACCATTACGAGAGGAGCGACGACGCGCCGGGGGCTGGTGAGCGCGAGACTCACCCAGGCGACGGCGTCGATCCTGGCTCGGTCTCGGACGCTGTCCCCGCCTCAGCCTCCGTCCCCGCCTCAGCCTCCGTCCCCGCCTCAGGTGACCAGGACTCCCACGACGCCGAGGTGGCTGCACGCCAGGCTCGTATCGACGCCGCGCGGGCGGGCCGGCTGCACATCCTGGAGGTCCAGCGGCTCATTCGCACCATGCCCAAGGTCGTCATCGCGGCGGTCTCAGGGTGGGCCGCAGGCGGCGGGCACTCCCTCAACGTGGTGTGCGACCTGTCCATCGCCTCGCGCGAGCACGCGCGCTTCAAGCAGACCGACGCCAACGTCGGCTCCTTCGACGCCGGCTACGGCTCGGCGCTTCTGGCTCGCCAGGTGGGGGACAAACGGGCGCGAGAGATCTTCTTCCTCGCCCGTACCTATGACGCAGTGGAGGCTGAGCGCTGGGGCGTGGTCAACGAGGTGGTGGACCACGCCGCACTGGAGGACAAGGCGCTGGAGTACGCCGCGATTGTGGCCAGCAAGTCTCCCCAGGCCATCCGGATGCTCAAGCTCGCCTTCAACCTGGCCGACGACGGCCTGGCGGGCCAGCAGGTCTTCGCCGGAGAGGCGACGCGCCTGGCCTATATGACCGACGAGGCGGTTGAGGGCCGTGACGCCTTCCTCCAGCGCCGCGAGCCGGACTGGTCGGCCTTCCCCTACTACTTCTAGGGCGCCCCCCTTATGACTAACGATTGACATATCTCACGCACGCCTCACGTGGACGCCGCGGGCCGGCAGTGTCATGGTGGTAACGACCACGAGGGCGTGCGCCCGACGGTCTCCCGGCCCGCCGGTGGCGCCCTCCTTCCCCAGACGGCGCCGCCGTCCCGTGCCCGGAGGTCTCCCATGCCCACCTGGATCACCCGCCTGCTCGGCTCAACCGAGCCCAACCGCCGTCGTCTCGGAACGGCCGCGCTCGTCGGCCTGATCGGCGGCGTCTTCTCCGCCATCGTCAAGTTCGGCTGGGAGGTTCCCTTCCCGCCCCGCACCCCTGGGCTGCGCTCGGACACCAACCCGCCCCAGGCCATGCTGGAGTGGTTCGGCATGAGCCCGGAGACCTCGCACGCGACGGTCACCTTCTCCAACAACCCGCTGCCGATCTACTCCTTCATCGTCCACTTCAGCTTCGCAATCGTCTTCGGCCTCATCTACTGCATCGCCGCGGAGTACTTCCCCAAGATCAAGCTGTGGCAGGGCGCCGTCTTCGGCATCTCCGTCTACGTCTTCGCCCACGTGATCTTCATGCCGATCATGGGCTGGGCCCCCAACCCCTTCCCGTGGATCGAGGGCGCTCAGACCTGGTCCGAGCACTTCTCTGAGTTCTTCGGCCACATCGTGTGGATGTGGTCCATCGAGATCGTGCGACGCGACCTGCGCAACCGCATCACCCACGAGCCTGACGCCGAGGTCGCCCTGGAGGCGGCCACTCACTGACCCATCAGGGGCCGGGCGGCAGCGCAGGCCTGTCCTCGGGGCTGCCGCCCGGCTGAGCCCACCCGCCACCGCACAGCACACGAGCCGGTGGGCGCACTGTCGGCGTCAGCACACCCACCACTGTGGCAGCGTGCTTCGCTAGTTAAAGCGTGCTTCGAACTCGTGGCAGCATGTTTTCAGCTGCTAGAAGCACGCCGCCTTGCTGTGAGCGCGCGAGACCGGTCAGGCCGCGGTCACGGCCAGCAGGCCCAGCGCCATGACGACGCCGTAGACGAGCTCGTACAGACCAGCGTCCCGCAGTGCCGGAATGAGGGCACGCCCCTGCGCGCCGCCGCGCACGGGGAGGCTCACACGATGGGCCGCGAGCGCTAGCACCGCCGCCACGACGATCAGTATGAGCGCTCCTCCCAGCGCATTGCCGTCCCGGCTCTCGCTCCAGCGCGCCCAGGTCAGCGCCGCGATCCCCAGCAGGACGGGCAGGCGCACCATGAGGACAAAGGCCGAGCGCGCCCGCGCCTGGCCCAGGCGCACGGCCAGGGTCCGCTTGCCGTGAGCCGGGTCAGTGTTGATGTCACGCAGGTTGTTGACCATGAGCAGCGAGCAGGCGATGAGGCCGATGCCGCAGGCAGACAGCCAGACCCACCCTGGCACCAGGCCACCCTGGACGTAGACGGTCCCGCTGGTGGCCACCAGTCCGAAGAAGACGAAGACGAAAACCTCGCCCAGCCCGGCGTAGCCGTAGGGGTGGGAGCCTCCGGTATAGAACCAGGCCGCCGCCACCGCCGCGATACCGACCCCGACCAGCCACCACTGGCCAGACAGTGCCAGCAGGGCCAGGCCGAGTAGGCCCGCCAGGGCGAAGCAGCCGAAGGCGGCGTACTTGACCACAGCCGGACGTACCTGGCCAGAGGCAGTCAGACGCGGTGGGCCGGTGCGATCGTCGTCGGTGCCCCGCACGCCGTCGGAGTAGTCATTGGCCAGGTTCGAGCCGATCTGGAGGGCCAGGGCCACGCCGCCAGCCAGGAGCGTGCGCGGCAGGGAGAAGGTTCCCAGCGCCCCCGCGGCTCCCGCCCCGAGGATGACCGGCGCCAGGGCTGCCGGGAGAGTACGCAGCCGCACCACCTCGGCCCAGCTCGTAGCGCGCGGGCCCTCCGCCTCCGGCGCACTGGGGCGCGACGTGGACGGGGGAACAGGACCATCGTAAGCGGACACGCTTCTCCTTCAGACTAGGGCCCCACGAGCCTACCGCGGAAGCGCCCAGAGACTGAGACGAGCCCCGGACTGGGATACCTGCCAGGCGTCCTGACCTACCCCACCAGGCGCGCGCGGGCCAGGGCAGCCACCGCCCGCCGGTCGACCTTGCCCGGGCCCCGCTCGGCAAGCCGGTCGACGACCAGGACGTGCTTGGGCGCGTGGGCGCCGTCGAGCCTGGCACGCGCAGCCGCCCGCAGGCCCTCAGCATCGAGGGACTGGCCGGGGCTCGCCACGACCACGGCGACCACGGCAGCGCCCCACTGGGCGTCAGGCACGGCGACGACGCAGCACTGGGCGACCCCCGCCAGGCGGGCTACCACTTCCTCCACCACCCGCGGCTCCACCTTGACGCCGCCGGTGACGATGACGTCATCCAGGCGTCCCAGCACCGTCAGGACGCCGTCGTCGAGCCTGCCCCGGTCCGAGGTCAGCAGCTCGGCCCGACCGTCCAGGCCAGGGCGAAGCAGCGAGGACCCCTCCCAGCAGGCCTCGGCCAGGACCGGACCGGCCAGGACGATCCGGCCGACGCCGTCGCCATCAGGGTCCAGCAGGCGCACGCTGACCCCGTCCAGCGGCCGGCCGTCATAGACGCAGCCACCACCGGTCTCGCTCATGCCGTAGGTGCGCACCACCCTCAGCCCCGCCGAGAGCGCACGCTCATACAGGGCAGGATCCGTGGCCGCTCCTCCCACGAGGACGGCCGCCGCACGGGCCAGGGCAGCCACGGCACGCGGGTCCTCCAGGCAGCGCAGCAGCTGGGTGGGGACGAGCGAGGTGTAGACCGGCGCCGGTCCGCGCTGGCTGAGAACCTCCTCCAGCCCCTCAGCCAGCGCCTGGGTGCTGAAACCCGCGTGAGTGTCGACGACGACGGGCGGGTACCCGGCCAGGGCAGAGCGCACGAGCACCTGCAGGCCGGCCACATGATGCGCCGGCAGGGCCAGGACCCAGCGGCCTGGGCCGTCCAGGCGCGCGTAGGTTGCCCGCGCCGAGGAGATCAGGGCGGCGACGCTCATGGCCACGAGGCTTCCTCTGCCGCTGGAGGAGCCGGAGGTTCGCAGGATGAGGTCGGCGCTCGGTGGCACGCCCTGCGCCTGCACGCGCTCCAGGCGCTCGCGCAGTGCGGCGCGGTCCTCCCCCGGGGCCACGGGGACGAGGAGGGTCGAGGGCGCGCTCGGCTGAGAGGGCGAGGCCGCCGGTGCGCCGTGGCCCTCGGCGTCGTCAGAGGTACGCCGAGTGTCCGCGCTGCCGGGCGCCGTGGCCGGGAGCGACGTAGCCAGGAGCGAGGAGATCGCCTGGAAGAGCTCGGCTACCTGCGCCGGCGAGGTCCCACCTGGGACCATGTGGATCCGGGTACCGCCGGGGAGTGCGCTGCCGCGAGCTCGCGGGGAGTCAGAGGGCGCGGGGTCGGGGGCGCCCGGGAAGGTGGCGCCCGGGAAGGTGGCGCCCGGGAAGGTGACGCCCGGGAAGGTGACGCCCGGGAAGGTGGGGCGCAGGGGATCAGACACGGCACCAGGGTGGCACACCTGGCTGCTTGCGCACTCCGCTCGTGGAGCCTGGCGGCCCTCCGGCGCTGGCCGTGGATCCTGGCTACCCACCGGCTCGGCCATAGAGCCTGGCGGCCCGCTGGCCTGCCCGGCTTCTACTAGGGTGGGGCCCCATGAAGGCGCTCCTCCCGGTCCTCGCGCTGGCACTGACCCTGTACGCGCTCATCGACTGCGCGCGCACACCTGATGAGGACATGCCTGCCCGAATGCCCAAGATGATGTGGATCATCCTCATCGTCATGGTGGCCGTCGTTGGTCCGGTGGCCTGGATCATCGTCAGTCGGGTCAAGGCAGCCGAGGAGCGAGGCGGCTACGTCGAGCCCACCGTCTGGTCCTCTCAGGAGGGCACCTCCTTCAGACGTCCCCAGCGTCCGCGTCCCGCCGCCCCGGATGACGACCCGGAGTTCCTACGCCGCCTGGACGAGGATCTGCGCCGCCAGCGCCATGACGCCGACTCCGGCTCACAGGGCGCAACGACGCAGGACCACCAAGGCGGTTCCCAGGGCTCCTCCGAGGACGAGTCAAACCCGCCTGGTGGCGAGGGCGATCAGGGCGAGGACACGCGGGGCCACGAGCGCTAGGCGAAGGCGATCTCTCCCCGGTGAGGTGAGACGGTGAAGGCGCTGGTCTGGGGATCGCAAGGGTAGGTCGTTCTCGCCTGTCTGCGTCGGTGTCCGGTCACGTGAGCCGGTGCCAGGACGCAGTGCCCGCGCTCGCTCCCCCATCACGCCGGCCGGCCCAGACTGCACTGGCGTGGCCCCGCCGATCGCTATCCCATCCCGCCCTCCGCTCTCCTTCCGCACCACCCGCTACCCCATTCCGCCCATCGCTACCCCGCAGCGCAGCCAGGCCCCACTTCCACCGCTACCCCATTCCGCCCTCCGCTATCCGTCCACGCCCTCCGCTACCCCGCAGCACGCGCCACGGGATAGCGACGGTGACCAAGAGATAGCGACAGCCACGAAGGGGTAGCGAAAGACCCCGCTTGGCAGCAGGGTCCGCAAGAAGACAGCAGCCAGTCCCCAAGGCGAGGGTGGTGAAGACGGGCGCAGAGCTGGAGGCAGGGGAAGAAAAGCGGAGAAGGAAGAGGAAACACGGACCGGCAGTCACAAGGCCAGAGCGCAGAGCCGGAGCGCGGGCGATATGGCGAAGGAAGAGAGGGAAGACATGGGCCCGGCACAGGGCTGTGGACCAGGGCCAGGCCCAGGGCCGGGAGCGTGGGAGAAGCGGAGAGGAAAAGAGAAGGGAACGAGAGGAGGGAAAGGAGGGACAAGCGAGGGAGGACGCGAGAAAGACAGGCCGGGGGAAGACCGAGGACGGCCTGGAGCAGAGAACCGTCAGGGGCGCAGGGCGGGCGGCGTGTAGCGAGGCCAGGCGCTGGTGTCGACGTCATAGCCGTAGGCGGCCGCGTGCAGGAACCAGTCCCCGGGCAGCCAGGTGCGTCCGAGCACCTGGGGGTGATCAGGCATATAACGCGCCGCCCACAGGATGAGGATGAGCTCGGCCCACTGCGCCCGCAGCTTCCATCGCGCCGATCCGGAGGCATTGGCCGCCGCCATGACGATCTCCCCCGTAGCAGTGAGCTGCACCTCCTGCACGTCGCGGTAGGCGATCGGCATGATCCCCTCCCCCGTTCCCAGGTAGATGCCGTGGGTCGAGACCGTCAGGCGCGCGTCTGCCAGGTGCCGCCAGCGCTCGACGGCATCCGCCTGCGCCGCCTTCTTGCGCCGGGAATTGAGATAGGCCTGACCGCCGAAGAAGGCCGCCGTCAGCGCCAGGCCCACGGGCCCACCAGCCAGGAAGAAACCGCGCGAGGGGTTGTAGGTGGCGTCCCCCCGACGCCACATAAGCATCTCAGCGTCGCAGGTCGCCAGCATGACCTCGTCACCGGCGAAGGCTCGGCGCACCGGGTCGACGACGGGCGAGACCGGGTTAGGACGCCGGCCCGCGCACAGCGCCGTGAGCACGCCCGCGGTGTTCCACCACACGAAGTCCTGCCCCGTCCAGGGACGGCGCGGAGCAGGCCGGGGCCTGCCCGCCGATCCCGAGACTGACGCTGAGGCCGAGGAACGCTCCAGACTGGAGGCGGAGGCCGGGACGACCTCGCCACCAGGCTCCTGCGGCACCGGCCCCTGGGTCACGCCCGGGCCTCCTGGCCGATCTTCGCCGCCGCCGCTGAGGACCCAGGAACCATGTCCTCAGCCCGCCGCAGCAGGTCGCCGGCCGGTTCCCAGTAGGACAGCCCCACCAGGGTGGCACCGTCGAAGGTCAGGGAGGTCAGTGAGGCCAGGGAGCACTGGCGCTTCCTGGGGTCGTGAAGCAGCGGCCGCCCCTCCAGCCACAGGCGCGTAGCCCACACCGGCAGCTGGTGTGACACCAGCAGGGCCTCGTGACCCTCGAAGCGTGTGCGCGCCTCACGCACGGCGGCCGTCATGCGGGCCACGAGCTCGGTATAGGGCTCTCCCCACGAGGGTCGCGCAGGGTTGAGGTAGTAGCGCCAGTGCTCAGGGCGGGCCAGGACCCACCGGTTGCGGTTGACGGCCACACCCTCGAAGTGGTTGTCCGCCTCAATAAGGCGCTCGTCCGTGTCCGCCTGCAGACCGAAGGCAGCAGCAGTGGGCGCTCCGGTCTCGACCGCACGCTCCAGCGGGGACGTGACCACGCCGGCAATGTCATGGCCGGCGGCGGACAGCACATCCGCCACCTGGGCCGCCATCTCCCGGCCGAGGTCTGACAGGTGGTAGCCCGGCATGCGCCCGTACAGGACGCCCTCGGGGTTGTGGACCTCACCGTGTCGCATGAGGTGAATCGTGGTGCGCGCCATGACGCGATTCTCGCACGATCAGATCTCAGGAAAGGATCCGCAGACGGGACCTGAGTCCCCTATCCTGTGATCCATGACAACTCGCAGCGCTTGGGGCCTCGGCCTGGCCACCGTGACCGACGACGGACACACCCTCGACGTGTGGTACCCGAAGCCGATCCTGGGAGACGAGCCTGAGGACGGCGACGCCGACCTCCTGGCTCGCCTGACCGCGATGGAGGCACGCGACGAAGCCCGCGGCGTCCACACCACCGTTGTACGCACCTGGGCGGACCTGGATGACGCCCCTCAGACGGTCGCCGGTGCCTACCTGCGCCTGCACGTCCTGTCCCACCGCCTGGCCCGCCCCAACACCGTCAACCTCGACGGCATCTTCTCCCGCCTGCCCTCGGTGGTGTGGACCTCCGCCGGCCCCTGCGCCACCGAGGACTTCGAGACCACGCGGATGCGCCTGCGCGCCAAGCTCGGCCACCCCGTCCAGATCAACTCCGTGGACAAGTTCCCCCGCATGACCGACTACGTCCTGCCCTCGGGCGTGCGCATCGGTGACGCCGCCAAGGTCCGCCTGGGCGCGTACCTGTCCGAGGGCACCACCGTCATGCACGCCGGCTTCGTCAACTACAACGCCGGGACCCTGGGCCGCTCCATGGTCGAAGGCCGCGTCTCCCAGGGCGTGGTCATCGGCGACGGCTCGGACGTGGGTGGCGGTGCCTCCACCATGGGCATGCTCTCCGGCGGCGGTCGTCAGCGCGTAGCCCTGGGCGAGCGCTGCCTGCTGGGTGCCAACTCCGGCCTCGGCATCCCGTTGGGCGACGACTGCGTGGTCGAGGCGGGCCTGTACCTGACGGCCGGTACCAAGGTCTCCCTGCTGCCTTCGGGCGGCGTGGTCCCGGGTGCTCACGGCCTGTTCAAGGAGCCGCGAGTCATCTCCGCCCGTGAGCTGGCCGGGGCCTCCAACGTGCTCTTCCGCCGCAACTCCCAGTCCGGCGCCGTCGAGGCGCTGGCGCGCGGCGGCAAGGGTATCGAGCTCAACCCGGAGCTGCACTCGCGTCAGTAGGAGCACGGCAGGAGCCGTACCCTCAACGCCGCCGGCCAAGCCACTGGCCGCGCTGGAAGGTGTGACGACGACGGCGCAGGCCCGCTCCGCCGTCGTCACACCTTCCAGCGCGCAGCCTGTCTCACACCCGCGCGACGCGGTCCAGGCTGGGCACGCCGTCGCGGAAGGCCGGGTACTCCTTGGCCTCGCGCTCGCGGCGGTGCATGGCGACGTAGTGGCGCTCAGCCTCACCGGTGTAGACCTGGCGCGGGCGGCCGATGCGCTTGGCCGGGTCGGAGATCATCTCGCGGTACTGGGCGATCCAGCCCGGCAGGCGGCCCAGCGCGAACAGCGGGGTGAACATCTTGGTCGGGAAGCCCATGGCCTGGTAGATGAGCCCGGTGTAGAAGTCGACGTTGGGGTAGAGCTTTCGGGAGACGAAGTACTCGTCGTGCAGAGCGACCTCCTCCAGCTCCATGGCGATCTCCAGCTTGCGGTCCCCCTCGCCCGAGCCCAGGCGGGACAGGACGTCGTGGGCGGCCTCCTTGACCAGGGCCGCGCGAGGGTCGTAGTTCTTGTAGACCCGGTGGCCGAATCCCATGAGCCGGACCCCGTCCTCCTTGTCCTTGACCTTGCGCACGAACTCAGCCGTGGTCATCCCCTCACGCTGGATCATGTCCAGCATGCGCAGCACGGCCTCGTTCGCCCCACCGTGCAGCGGCCCGGACAGGGCACCGATGCCAGCGGCCACGGAGGCGTACATATTGGCGTCGGCCGAGCCCACCAGGCGCACGGTCGAGGTGGAGCAGTTCTGCTCGTGGTCGGCGTGGAGGATGAGCAGCATGTCCAGGGCCCGCACCACGGCCGGGTCGATCTCGTAGGACTGGTAGGGCATGCCGAAGGTCATGTGGAGGAAGTCGTCGACGTAGCCGCGCTTGGGGTCGGGGTAGAGCAGCGGCAGTCCGATGGCCCGCCGGGCGATGTAGGAGACCATCGTCGGCATCTTGCTCAGCAGCAGGACCGTGGCGAGCTCGCGCTCGTAGGGGTCGTGCGGGTTGAGGGTGTCCTCGTAGTAGGTGGCCAGGCCGGAGATCCCTGCCTGCAAGATCGCCATGGGGTGGCCGGAGGAGGGGAAGGAGGTGAAGAAGGAGCGGAAGTCCTCGTGCAGGAGGCGGTGACGCGAGATCCGCCGCTCAAAGCGCTCATAGGTCTGGGCGTCAGGCAACTCTCCGTTGATGAGCAGGTAGGCCACCTCCAGGAAGGTGGAGGACTTGGCCAGCTCGTCGATCGGGTAGCCGCGGTAGCGCAGGATGCCCGCACCGCCATCGATATAGGTGATGTCCGAGGTGCACGAGGCGGTGTTGGTGAAGCCCGGGTCCAGGGTCACCAGGCCGGTCGCACCCAGGAGCCTGCCGACGGCGAGGCCGTCCGAGCCCTCTGTGGCGTGGACGCGGGGCAGCTCCAGGCTCGTGTCCTCGACGGTGAGGACACCCGGCCCGTCAGCCTCGGACAGGTCGACGGCGGAGCCGGTAGTGGGGGCGTTCTGCTCAGTCATGATGACTCCTTGCGGATGGAGGCGCGGACCCGGGCAGCTCGTACTGCCACGCGGCACCCGCTGGGGCCTAGGTCCTGTTCCGTAGGCCACTTTAATGGCTTCGAGACGACGGCGGGGCTCGAGCACACCTTGAGAACCGCCGTGCACAGAAGAAGAGAGGGCTAGCGGAACAGCTCCGTGCTCCGCAGACGCTGGCAGGCAGCGGCCACGCGCTCGTCAGTGTCCGTCAGGCTCATGCGCACGCGTCCGGCTCCGGCCTCACCGTAGAAGTCGCCCGGGGCGACGACGATGCCCAGCTCCGCGAAGGCCCCCACCAGGTCGAAGGCGCTCACGGAGGCAGGCCCGGCGAGCCAGAGGTAGAGCCCGGCCACCGAGGCAGGGTCATTGACGAGCCCGGCCACGCTGGTCGCCTCGACCAAGGCCTCACGCCGAGCCCGGTAGGTCTCGCGCTGCGCCTCGACGTGCGCGTCGTCCGCCAACACCGCCGTCATCGCCGCCTGCACCGGCGTGGGCACCAACAGGCCAGAATGCTTGCGCACCTGGGTCACCGCCCCCACCAGCACCGGGTCACCAGCGAGGAAGGCCGCGCGGTACCCGGCCAGGTTAGACTGCTTGGAGGTGGAGTAGAGAGTGAGCAGCCCGTGCAGGTCAGGGCCGCCGTCGCAGCGCCGTCCCGTCACCCGCGGGTCCAGCAGGCTCGGGACCCCGGTCGAGGCCCAGGGCTCGCTCCAGGCCAGCTCGGCGTAGCACTCGTCCGAGGCGACGACGGCGCCGCGCTCACGCGCCCAGGCCACGATCCGCGCGAGCTGGTCGACGGACAGGACGTGCCCGTCCGGGTTGCCCGGGCTGTTGAGCCACACGAGCGCCACGCGGCCGCCCTCGGCCCCTTCCGGAAGCTGCCAGGTGGCCGGGTCAGCGTCCGTATCCACCGGCACCGGGGTGGCGCCGGCCAGGCGAGCGCCGACGTCATAGGTCGGGTAGGCAGCGCGGGGGTGGAGCACGAGGTCACCGGGACGCACGCCCAGCTGCAGGGGCAGGAACGCCACGCTCTCCTTGGAGCCGATGGTCGGGATGACGGCGTCATGGGTCAGTCCCTGGACGCCCCGCCGTCGCGCCATCCAGCCGATGATGGCCTCGCGCACCTGCGGGGTACCGATCGCCGTCGGGTAGCCCGGGGCGTCAGCGGCGCCAGCCAGCGCCTGACGCGCCAGCTGGGGCGTGGGGTCCACCGGGGTGCCGACGGCGAGGTCAACGACGCCGTCCGGGTGCTGGGCCGCACGGGCTCGGTAGGCAGTCAGGGAGTCCCAGGGGAAGTCCGGCAGGGCAAGGGGGCGAGGCAGGAGCCGGGAAGCGTCAGGCGTGTGGACCTCAGTCATGCCGCGATCCTGCCACAGGGCGCAGCCTGGGGCTCCGGGCGCCCGCAGCTCAAGAAGTCATGCGGCCACCTGGCGACCAGCCCGTCAGCGCGCTCGCAGGGCGGTGGCCGAGCGGTCAGGCCAAGCCGTGCTCGGCCTTGTACTCCTCGTTCTGAGGCGGCAGCGCGGCGATCATCGGGTCGTCATAGGGCAGGGCGCCGGTCTTCTGGGCGCCGCCGGGCGAGCCGAGGTCCTTGAGGGAGAAGAAGTCGATGTTGGCGCGGGTGTAGTCGCTCCACTCCTCGGGGACGTCGTCCTCGTAGAAGATCGCCTCGGTGGGGCACACCGGCTCGCAGGCTCCGCAATCCACGCACTCGTCGGCGTTGATGTAGAGGCTGCGCTCCCCCTCATAGATGCAGTCGACGGGGCACTCGTCAACGCAGGCGCGGTCCTTGACGTCGACGCATGGCTGGGCGATCACGTAAGTCATCAGGCAGTGTCCTTCGTGTCCTTCTCAGGTGGAGCGCCCGGGTGGCGCGCGTGTCTGGTGCCAGTATTAACCTCTGGGCGCCGGCACCCAAGGAGGCGGCGTCCTGACGGCGAGGCTACGGCACCCGCGCCGGCGACCGGCCCGGTATTTCGCAAGCCGCGGCTCGCCGATCTGCCAAGGCGCCCCGGCCGGGGCCTGAGAGCTCACTCGCCCCCGCCGCCGTCCTCACCAGCGGCCTCGGCAGGCTCAGCAGGCTCAGGCGAGGGGCAGACGAGCACGTTGTCGGCCTGGTAGGAGGTCGACAGGACGTCGTCGGCCGGGGAAGCGCCCTCGGGCGCGCGGCGCGAGCGCGTGACGGTGATGTCGAAGCCCACCTGCCCACCGCCGTAGGGCACGCAGCTGGCGGCGGTGGAGTGAACCACCTGGACCGGCCGGATGTTGGTCTTGTCCGAGGAGGTGATGGACACCGTGTAGTACGGGGTCGACCACAGGCGCACGTGCACCTGCCCGTCAGCGGCCCAGGCCTGGACCAGAGCGGCGTAAGGGGTGGAGTTCTTCCACTTCAGGTCCAGGTGCCCGGTCCACAAGGTGGCTTCCCGGCCGGCCGGGTACCGGGTGAACCACACCGAGTGGGGGTGGTGCTCGACGTCGTCCATGCCGGCCTCAAAAGCGGCGTTGAAGGTCGTCGTCGTCACCTGGGACAGGCCGCCGCCCATGGCGTTGGAGTGCACGCCGCCGGACAGGACCCCGGAGGAGGTGAAGCCGTGCTCGGCGTCGATGGGGCCGAGCACCTGCGCCAGGGAGAAGGTCTCACCGGGACGCACGAGCGTGCCGTTGATCTTTGCCGTCCCGGTCACGAGGTTCTGGGTGCGCACCGGGTCGTAGTAGTAGGCCGTGGCGTACTCACCGACCACCTGAGCCACCCCCAGCTCCGCCTCGGACTCGGCGTGCGCGGCAGCCACCTCGCTCAGCTCCAGGGGCACGGTGCGAGCGGTCGCGTCCTTGCCTGTGGTCCCTGCCTGGAGCAGGGAGTCGGCCAAGGCCTTGGAGTCGACGGCGGCGCCCGGCGTGGCAGCGACGAAGCTCGGCGTCCCGGCCGGCGAGCCCTCGATGGTGAAGGAGGAGTCCTGGGCCGCGGACTCGATGCCGGCGCCCATGGCCGCGAGGACGGCCTCATGGACCTTGTCCGGGTCCAGGGAGGCCGTGATCTCGCCCTGGGCACTCGTGACGGAGGTCAGCGCCACGACCTGCTCAGGCGTGAGGGTGAGCTGCCCCGAGGCCGCGGACTGCGCGGCGGTCCCCTCCGCCGTGACAGTGAGGTCACCAGACAGCAGCGGCGTGAGGACGTCGTCGATGAGGGCCTGGGCCTCGGCGTCCGTGACCGCAGGCTCGGTCTGTCCACTGACCAGGGCGACGCTGTCCTGCCCCACCGGCCAGCCGGAGGACAGCTGAGCCACGGAGGCCTCGACGTCCAGTCCAGTGCCGGCCACGGCCGGGGTGAGCACCGGTGTGGTGCCGTCAAAGGAGACCGTCGCGTCCTTGGTCCCGGAGGACAGGGTCTCCAGATGGGCATCCAGAGCCGTGCGCAGGGTCGCTGCGTCCACCGGGGCGACCGCGGCGACCGTCTCGCCACGCAGACGGCTGATCAGCGTCAGGGGGTTGAGGGTGAAGCCGGTGAGCCGGCGCACCGAGGCCTGCGCGTCCAGGCTCACGCCGGACTCGGCCGGGACCAGCTGGTCGCTGGCCTGCCCTGCCGTCACGGTGACGGGCTCCTCCAGCTCCGGCGCCAGGACGTGGGCGATGGCGGTGCGCGCCTGCGCGGGGCTCATGCCGCCGACGGCGACCCCCGAGACGCTGGAGGAGCCGAAGAGGTGCTGGGTGGTCGCCAGCGCCGTGCCCGCCCACAGCAGGACGAGGGCGGCACCAGCCGCGACGCCCACGAGGGTCTTGCGCCGCGCAGGCCAGCGCCGGGAGCGGACGCCCTCAGACTCCGTCTCCGCTTCCTGCGCTCGCGCCGGTTCCTCGCTCGCCAGCGCAGTCTCAGCGGGTTCGGCCGCCTCGGCCGGCGTCGCGGCCTGGGCCAGGCTCGCAGCCTCAGCCAGGCTCGACGCCTGGGCCGGGGTAGCGACCTCGGCCGGGGCGTCCGGGCTGTCAGGAGCCGCCGCAGGCGGCTTGGCGTCGCTCATACAGGTTCTCCTGGGCGTGAGATCCGGCAGCAGCCGGGGAGGGAGAGGGCAGGGATCAGGCCTGGCCACGACGGCGGCGCGCAGCCTCCTTGAAGCGCTCCTGGGAGTCCAGGATCACCTTACGGATGCGCACGGCCTCGGGCGTGACCTCCACGCACTCGTCCTCGGCGGCGAACTCCAGCGCCTCCTCCAGGGTGAGATGACGCGGGGGCACGAGTCCCTCGAAGGAGTCAGCCGTCGAGGAGCGCATGTTGGTCTGCTGCTTCTCACGCACGACGTTGACGTCCATGTCCTCGTTGCGGGGGTTCTCACCCACCACCTGGCCCTCGTAGGTCTCCTGGGTGGGGTCAACGAAGAAGGTGCCGCGGTCCTGCAACCGGATGAGGGCGTAGGCCGTGACGGCGCCGGCGCGGTCAGAGACCAGGGAGCCGGTGGTGCGCGAGACGATCTGACCGGCCCAGGGCTCGTAACCCTCGGCGATGGAGGAGGCGATACCGGTGCCGCGGGTCTCGGTGAGGAACTGGGTGCGCAGACCGATCGTGCCGCGGGCCGGGATGAGGAACTCCATGCGGATCCATCCCGTGCCGTGGTTGGTCATGGTCTCCATACGCCCCTTGCGGGCCGCCATGAGCTGGGTGACCGCGCCCAGGTACTCCTCGGGCACGTCGATCGTCATGCGCTCAACCGGCTCGCACTTGACGCCGTCGATGGTCTTGGTGACGACCTTGGGTTTGCCCACCGTCAGCTCGAAGCCCTCGCGACGCATCTGCTCGACCAGGATGGCCAGCGCCAGCTCGCCGCGGCCCTGGACCTCCCAGGCGTCGGGGCGGTCGGTGGGCAGGACGCGCAGGGACACGTTGCCGATGAGCTCGCGGTCCAGGCGGTCCTTGACCTGGCGGGCGGTGACCTTGGCGCCCTTGGTGCGTCCGGCCATCGGCGAGGTGTTGATGCCGATGGTCATGGAGATCGCCGGGTCGTCGACCTTGATCAGCGGCAGCGGACGCGGGTCCTCGGGGTCCACGAGGGACTCACCGATCGTGATGTCCTCGATGCCGGCGATCGCGACGATGTCACCGGCGTGGGCCTCGGTGGCAGGCTTGCGCTCCAGGCCCTCGGTCACCAGCAGCTCGGAGACGTGGGCGGAGCGGATCGTGCCGTCGTGGCGGGCCCAGCCGACGTTCTGCCCCTTGCGCAGGGTGCCGTTGTGGATGCGCAGCAGGGCCAGACGGCCGAGGAAGGGCGAGGCGTCGAGGTTGGTCACGTGCGCCTGCAGGGGGGCGTCCTCGTCGTAGGAGGGGCCGGGGATGCGGTTGATGATCGTGCGGAAGAGTGGCTCGAGGTTCTCGTTGGCCGGCAGCTCGCCGTCGGCGGGCTGGACCGTGTCCGCGCGCCGCGCCTTGGCCGAGGCGTAGATGACCGGGACGTCGAGGACGGCGTCCAGGTCGATGTCAGGGTGCTCGTCCGCCAGGTCGGAGGCCAGCGCCAGCAGCAGGTCCGTGGTCTCGGAGACGACCTCGCTGATACGCGAGTCAGGCCGGTCCACCTTGTTGACCACGATGATGACGGGCAGGTTGGCAGCCAGCGCCTTGCGCAGGACGAAGCGGGTCTGGGGCAGCGGCCCCTCGGAGGCGTCCACGAGGAGGACGACGCCATCGACCATGGACAGCCCGCGCTCCACCTCACCGCCGAAGTCGGCGTGGCCAGGGGTGTCGATGACGTTGATGACGATGCCCTCGGGGACGCCGGCCTCAGCCGCAGCAGGACCCGCGTAGTGGACCGCGGTGTTCTTGGCGAGGATGGTGATGCCCTTCTCGCGCTCCAGCTCGCCAGAGTCCATGACGCGCTCACCGGTGTTCTCAGCGGTGGCGCGGGCGCCGAAGGCGCCCGCCTCCCACAGCATCGCGTCGACGAGGGTGGTCTTGCCGTGGTCGACGTGGGCGACGATGGCGACGTTGCGCAGGTCCTGGCGCACGGTCATAAGCGGGCTCTTCTTCCGTCCGGGAGGCGCGCCCACCAGGTAGAACGACGGCGGAGGGGTCCGTCGTCGCCGGGCGCACAGCAGACCAAGGGTAGGTAAGACCCGGCGGTGTGTGCCATGACGGGGATGACACGCAGGCTGTGCGCCCCCTCACGCCGAGCGCCCGCGGCTCCCGCTACAGGAAGGAGACCACGATGAGTGCCAGGCAGACGGCAAGGACCGCCACAGGCGCCCAGTTCACCACGCTGACCAGGCCCTGGCCGCCCGAGCCCGCGGGCGAGCCCGTCTGCTCGCTGGATCCGCGCCCCGCCTCGCCGTCGGCACGCTCGGCCGGTCCGCGCCCCGATGAGCGCGCCAGGCGCTCCTGACGGCGTCGTTCATGGGAGCGGACCCGCTCGTGAACGGCGCGCCGGTCCGCGTAGGCCTCGATCAGGTCCCCTGCGCCGTCGGCGTCCAGGCTCGTGCGGAAGACTCCCTCGCCGGGGCTCAGGTACTCCTCGCGTACCCCTCGGTGCGTCAGAGCCTCGGCGACGGCGCTGCCACCCACCCCGCGGCCAGTGTGCATCTCACGCTCGCGCAGCTCCTGCCGGCGTCGCCAGGAGGTCGCCAGGCCGCCCGCTCTCTGGGCCGCCGCTGCCGTCACAGCGCTTCCGTCACGCAGCATGATGACCAGGGACCAGCGGGTCGAGCAGTGGGCGACCTGCGTCCAGGGGACCACGTGGGTCCTCCAGGCGTTGCGCACCCGCAGGTGCTCGTCGCTGAGCGTGATCGCCGGCGCCCACCACAGCGCCCAGACCGCGACACCGGCCAGGCCGCCCCAGCCGAGCACCGGGACCAGACCGGCCACGCCGTCGGAGCGCAGGACCATGCCGAGGACGGCAGCGGCTCCCAGCGCGAGCACGACCGAGCCGACGCGACCAAGCAGGGAACGGATGATGACGGTAGGCACCCGCCCATCCTGCCTTGAGCGGGCCGACGGCGCGACCTACCACCCGCTCCCAGCACGAGTGTGGCCCCGCACCGGTGGGTGCGGGGCCACAGTCAGCGACTCAGGCAGTCATGCCGAGCTCAGTCCTTCATGTAACCGATGTTCTCGGCACGGTAGGAGGCCAGGCCCTTGGCACCGAAGTTCGCGAGGTTCTTCGGCACGGCGGTCAGCTCCATGCGCTCGTAGATCGGGAAGTTCATGACGTTCTCCCAGATGAGGGCGTCGCACTCGTTGGTGAGCTTGTAGCGCTCCTCCTGGTCGGCCGTGGTGGCGACCTTCTGGATGTACTCGTCGATCTCGGGGACCGAGATACCGGAGTAGTTCTGGTTCGAGCCGGTGCCGTAGATCTGGCCGATGTTGGCCATCGGGTACTGGGTGCCCTGCCAGGTGAAGGCGGTGAGCTCAAAGTTACCGGTGTTGATGTAGTCCTTGAAGTAGCCGTTGGAGTCCACGGAGTTCAGCTTGATCTCCATGCCGATCTCCTTGACCTGGGACTGCAGCAGCGTGGCCTCGTTCTCCGTGGTCGGGGTGCCAGCAGGCAGGGTGAAGGAGACGGACAGGCGCTGGCCGTCCTTCTCACGGATACCGTCGCTGCCCTCGACCCAGCCAGCGTCGTCGAGCAGCTTCTTGGCGGCCTCGACGTCGTAGCTCCAGTCGCCAGAGTTGTCCTGGTAGCCCGCCTGGTTAGGCATGAAGAAGCGGTTGCCCAGCAGCACCTTGGAGGTGTCCACCGGCAGGCCGGCGAGGTCGGACTCGGCGATGGCCTGGCGGTTGCAGGCGCGCAGCAGGGCCTGACGCACGGCCTTATCGGCCAGGACGCCGGTAGAGCCGTTGAGGGTGAAGTGACGCCACTGCAGACCGTAGTTCTGGCGGACCTCGGCGTCCTCGCGACCGATGCACTGCTGGTAGACGTCAGCAGAGATGATGTAGTCGATGACGTCCAGCGTCTTGTTGGCGAAGGCGGTGGCCTGAGCCGCAGCGTCCAGGACACGGAAGGTGACCTTCTCCAGCAGCGGCTTCTCGCCCCACCACTTGTCATTGGGGACCAGGGTGACGACCTGCTGGGACTTGTCGAAGCTCTCGATCTTGAAGGGGCCAGCGAAGTAGTCGTTGTTGAAGTTGTCCTCACCCGCCATCGCGTTGTTGAAGGCGTCAGCGGTGGACATGAGCTCCTTGGGGGAGACTCCGGAGGCGACGTTGCTCCAGTCCGGGAAGACGGACTTGAAGGTGATCTTGGCGGTGAGGTTGTCGACGATCTCGACGCTCTCGATCTGGTCGTAACCGTCAGTGGAGGCCCACAGGTACTCCTCGTCCAGGCCGTGGGACAGGGACTCCTTGATGTCCTCCGAGTCCCAGCTGCGACCGTTGCCCCAAACCGCCTTCTCGTTGACAGCCATGGTGACGACGGTCTTGCCGTTCTCCTCGGTGCCCTCGAGCTTGGTGAGGAAGTCGGGGTTCGGGGTCGGGGAGCCGTCGTCCGCCCAGTCCAGGACGAAGGGGCTGACGAAGTCCATGATGTTACGGGTGTCCACACCGTTGCCGTCGACCGTGGCCTGGTTCCAGTTAGCGATCGTGGCCGTCAGGGAGAGCTTCAGCTCACCACCCTCCTTCAGGGCGGAGCGCTCCTGAATGTTCATGGCCTTGGTAGCTTCCTGGGCGCCCTCGGAGGCCGAGCCGGAGCCAGAGCCCGAGTCACTGGACTTGGCGCAGGCCGCGAGGGCCGCCATGGCTGCCACGGAGGCGGTGCCACCGAGGAAGAGGCGGCGGTTGATCATCATCATGGGGATCTCCGTTTCAAAGGACGGGTGGGAAGGCAGGTAACCGTGAGGCGCACCCGCCATCACAATGAAGCAAACCATACGAATGTTTCCCGCCATGCAACAGACGTTTGCAGAATCGTCACCAACCCGAAACATGCTCGACGCACCAGGGAGCGTTCGTACAGAGCCCGAACAAGTGAGAGTCTATACATTGAGACGCATAGACTCTCACTTGTCTTAGATGATGAGACACGAGCGTCGGAACGCTCGGCACCCCGGGGTCAGAACACCGCCGTCTGCTCCGGGTAGTAGCAGGCGACCTCGTGATCCTGTCCCTGGGGAGCGAATCCCGGCATCTCCCCCAGACAGGCCAGACGCTGGTCCTCACTGAGAACGCTGGCGAACTTGGGGCAGCGCGTGCGGAAGCGGCAGCCACTGGGAGGGTTGGCCGGGCTGGGCATGTCACCCTGAAGCAGGATCCGGCTGCGCGTGCGCTCCTTCGCAGGGTCCGGGATCGGGATCGCCGAGAGCAGAGCCTGGGTGTAGGGGTGAGCAGGAGCGTCGAAGATCGCGTCCACGTCACCGACCTCGACGATCTTGCCCAGGTACATCACGGCCACGCGGTCAGCGATGTGACGCACCACAGACAGGTCGTGAGCGACAAAGAGGTAGCTCAACCCCATCGTCGCACGCAGCTCGTCCAGCAGGTTGATGACACCAGCCTGGATGGACACGTCCAGCGCCGAGACCGGCTCGTCCAGGACGAGCAGCTTGGGCTGGAGAGCGAGCGCGCGGGCAATACCGATGCGCTGGCGCTGACCACCGGAGAAGTTACGCGGGTAGCGGTTGGCGTGGCTGGGCTCCAGGCCCACCAGGCCCATGAGCTCCTCAACGCGCGGGGCGATGTCCTCCTTCTTCCACCCGTTGGCGCGCAAGGGCTCGGCCAGGATGTCGAAGATCGGCAGACGCGGGTCAAGCGAGGCCATCGGGTCCTGGAAGACGATCTGCAGGTCCTGGCGCACCTCCTTGCGCTGGGAACGGCTCAGCTCACCGGTGTCCTTGCCCAGCACGACGATCTTGCCGGACTGGGGAGCCTGGAGACCCAGGACCTCCATCAGCGTCGTCGTCTTGCCGCAGCCGGACTCACCCACGATCGCCAGGGTCTCACCCTCGCGGATGTCGAAGGAGACGCCGTCGACGGCGTGGACCGTGCCCACGCGCCGCTTGAAGACCGCACCCTTCATGAGAGGGAATTCCTTGACCATGTCGGTCACCCGCAGCACCTCGGTGCGCTCGGCGTGCGGGAGGTTGAGGGAGTCAGGTGTCTTGAGAGAAGGCACCGGGTAGATGTCGGTGTAGTCGAGGCTCTTCTCCTCGATGACCGGGAACCGCCGGCATGCGGAGTACTGCGGGCCAGCAGCCTGGTCCCCGGAGGCGTCCGTGGATCCCTGCCGCACCAGCGCCAGGTCCGGCTCGCCCTCGCGGCACTCCGGGGCCACCATGGGGCAGCGCGGAGCGAAGGGGCACCCGGTCGGTAGCTCCAGCAGAGAGGGCGGGTTGCCCTCCAGGGTCGCCAGGGCGGAGTCCTTCTTGGCGTCCAGCCGAGGCAGCGAGCCCAGCAGCCCGATGGTGTAGGGCATGCGTGAGCGGTAGAAGATGTCATCGACGTCGCCGGTCTCGACGATCCGTCCGGCATACATGACCGAGACGCGGTCGGCCATCCCGGCCACGACGCCCAGGTCGTGGGTGATCATGATGACACCGGCGCCGGTCTCCTTCTGGGCGGTGCGCAGCACGTCAAGGATCTGCGCCTGGATCGTCACGTCCAGGGCCGTGGTCGGCTCGTCGGCGATGATGAGGTCCGGGTTGTTGGCGATGGCGATGGCGATGACCGCGCGCTGGCGCATACCACCGGAGAACTCGTGCGGGTAGGCCTTGGCGCGTACGTCGGCGTTGGGGATACCCACCAGGTCGAGCAGCTCGACGGCGCGAGCCTGGGCGTCAGCCTCGGACAGGCCCGGGTTGTGGACCTTGAGGGCCTCAACGATCTGGTTGCCCACGGTGTAGACCGGTGTCAGCGCGGACAACGGGTCCTGGAAGACCATCGAGACCTGCGTGCCGCGGATCTTGGACATGTAGGCGTCGTCGCGCCCCAGCAGCTCGGTGCCGTGCAGCTTGACCGAGCCGGAGATCTGCGCGGACTCATCCAGCAGTCCCATGACGGCGGTCGAGGTGACGGACTTGCCGGACCCGGACTCACCCACGAGCGCCAGCACCTCACCACGTGCGACGGAGAGATTGACCCCACGCACCGCGTTGACGCGGCCGTCCTCGGAGGGGAAGGACACGTGGAGGTCGGTGACCTCCAGGAGCGGAGCCGGCGAGGCCGGGTCAGGCAGGGCGTCGGACTCGAAGACGGGGGCGTTCTTGCTGGAGCGGCTCATGCCTTGCCTCCGGACTTAGACGAGGGATCGATAGCGTCGCGCAGGCCGTCACCCATGAAGTTCACGCACACGAGCATGATGACCAGGACGGCAGCCGGCGCCAGGAAGATCCAGGGATAGGTCGTGGCCGAGCGCTGTCCCTCGGCGATCAGCGTGCCCAGCGAGGTGTTGGGAGCCTGGACCCCGAAGCCGAAGTAGGACAGCGTCGTCTCGCTGATGACCGCGTAGGCGACGTTGACGGTGGCGTCCACGATGAGCAGCGAGGCGATGTTCGGGATGATATGGCGCAGGATGATCCGCGAGCTGGGAACGTTCATGAAGCGCGCGGCGTTGACGTAGTCCAGGTCCTTCACGCTCAGCGTCAGGGAGCGGACCACGCGGGCGGTCAGCATCCAGCCGAAGCCAGCCAGCAGGATGATGAACAGGGCGATGGAGCCCTTCGCGGCTCCGGCACGCTGGGACAGGATGGCGATGATGAGGAAGGAGGGCACGACCAGCAGCAGGTCGGTGAACCACAGTGCGACCTTCTCCCACCAACCGCCGAAGTAGGCAGCCGAGGAGCCGATGAGCGCGGCGATCGAGGTCTGGAGCAGCGCCACGCACACACCGATCATCATCGACTTGCGCGTGCCCTCCACCACCATGGCGAAGACGTCACGGCCACCCTGGGTGGTGCCGAACCAGTGCTCCGAGCTCGGCGGGGAGAGGAATGCGGAGGTGTCGACGTCCGTGTAGGCCCACTTGCCGATGTAGCTGCCGAAGATCGCGAACAGCGCCACCAGGATGAAGCCGATGGCACCAGCCACTGCCGACTTGTTGCGCAGGAAGCGGCGCAGCGTGATCTGACCGCGCGTCAGGCGCTTGGACTCCGCCGGGTTGGTCTCACGCAGGTCACCAGCCTCAGACTCGCTGACCGGCATGTCCGCAGGCTGGTCCATGGGCGAGTGCCCACCGACGGTCATCTGCTTGCCGATGGAGTCCATGCCGTTGTGGTTGCTTGCCATGTTCAGCTCACCCTCACTCGGGGGTCGACGACTGCGACGAAGACATCCGACAGCAACGCACCGGTCAGGGTGCACAGGCCGGAGAAGGCGACGACCGCGACAGCTCCGTTGATGTCGTAGCCGGCGATGGAGTTAACCGAGTACTCACCCATACCGTGCCAGCCGTAGACGCGCTCGGTGATCGCGGCCCCAGTGAACAGCCCGGCCAGGGCGAACGCGAAGTAGGTGGCCATCGGGATCAGCGCGGTGCGCAGCGCGTGACGGGTCACGGCCTTGCGCTTGATCAGGCCCTTGGCACGAGCGGTGCGCACGTAGTCAGCGCCCAGCGTGTCCAGCATGAGGTTGCGCTGGTAGCGCGAGTAGGAGGCCAGTCCTCCCAGGGACATCGACAAGGTCGGCAGCACCAGGTGCTGCAAACGCCCGGCGAATCCGCTTCCCTCACCGGTGAACTCGAAGATCTGGTAGCCGGTGGAGCGGTTGATCTGCACCGCGAGCACCTGCAGGAGGATGGCGATGACCATAGCCGGGGTCGAGATGATGATCATCGCGAACAGCGAGACCGCACGGTCAGAGAACTTGTACTGGCGGGTGGCCGTCCAGGCGCCCAGCGCCACGCCACCGGTCATACCAATGGCCGCACCGGCGAAGACCAGTCGGATCGAGGCGCCGATCTTGGTACTGATCAGGCCGTTGACCGACTCACCCTTGGGAGTCACTCCCCAGTCCCAGGAGGTGACGATCGAGTGGAGCCAGGTGACGTACCTGTCCCACACCGGGATCTCAGAGCTGATGTTGTACTCGATCAGGTTGGCCCGGATGGCGTCCCAGTTGAGGGTGGGGTCCTCGCGGTTCCAGTTGTTGATCGGGTCCAGTGACGCGGAGGCCAGGATGTAGGCCAGCGAGGTCGCGAGGAACAGCAGGAGTGCGTAGTTCGCGATTCTGCGCGCAAGGTAGGGGAGCATGTGGTCTTCTCTTCCGGAGGACCGAACGGCTTCCGCCACGTCTGGGTGGGCCCCGTCCGGTTACGGACATCTCCGCTCCTGCACAGGTCCCACGATGTGAGATCTAACAGGTCGGACCGTCACACGATACCCGGAACTTGAAACCTGTTGTGCATGAACGGCGTGGCGCAGCCCACTCTATGTGGGCACGGCGTCATCATGACCGCGAACTTCACTCATATGTGGCGCCAATCGCGCGGCACCTGACCGCCACACAGTGAGACGGCACGACACCCGCCGCCTACGAGCGAGGAGCCGAGGCCTGCCAGGCCTGTCCCAGCAGCTCGTAGGAGCGTCGCCTCGCCGCCGCGTCATGGGCGTAGGTGACCACGAAGATCTCCTCCAGGCCCCAGCGGTTAGCCAGGTCGCGCAGGCCGTCCACCACTTCCTCGGGCGTGCCAACGTAGGACAGCCCCATCGCCTGCTCCACCGCCGCCTCGCGGCCGCTGGCCAGCTCCTGCCAGGCCTGGTGGTCCATGCTCGGCGGGTCCAGCGGCGCCGGGCACCCCCCGATGATGCGGGCGGAGGCAGCCATCGCCGTGGTGAACAGGTCCTCCGCCTCGGCGTGGGTGGGAGCCACCATGACGTTGACCGATGCCCCGGCGCGAGGTGCCGCCATGTGCGAGGTCGGGGCCTCGGCGTCGAAGACGGAGCGATAGGTCACGACGGCCGGCTCAGCCTGAGCCGGAGCGAAGTGGGAGGCGACGGCGAAGGGCAACCCCAGCGTGCCGGCCACACGGGCCCCATTGACCGAGGACCCGAGGATCCACGGCTCCACCTCAACCCCCTCGCCGGGGATCGCGCGCACATGCGCCGGACGCGAGCCCTCATCCTGCTGGCTGGGCGCCGTCGCCTGCGAAGCGGGCTGGGCCTGCGGGACGAAGTTGGCAAGCGACCCGGGCACCACCGCGACGTCCTGGGCCGGCCCGAGGTAGGACAGGGTCTCCAGCACCTCCTCGGCGAAGCTGCGCGGGTCGGCCGCACGGCGGCGCAGGGCGGTGGCGGTCAGCGGGTCCGTACCCGGGGCACGGCCCAGGCCCAGGGCGACCCGGCCGGGGTAGAGGGTCGCCAGGGTCCCGATCTGCTCGGCCACGACGAGAGGGGCGTGATTGGGCAGCATGACGCCCCCAGAACCGACCTTGATCCGCGTGGTCGAGGCCAGTACCTGGCCCATGAGGACGGTGGTGGCCGAGGCCAGGAAGGTGATGGAGCCGTGGTGCTCCGCCAGCCAGTACCGGTGGTAACCGTGGTCCTCAGCGGTACGAGCCAGGGCGATCATCTCCTGCAGGGCGTCACGTCGGGTGCGACCTGCGGAAACAGGGACGAGGTCCAGCACCGACAGCACGGGAGAAGACACTGTGTCAGGCATGGCGTCAGCCTAGGTGCGCCGAGGCGGTTTCGGCCTGGGACCGCTCTCCTACGACTCACACATGGCGCCCTCAGCGGGGACCATGAAGGGGCCGCAGGCCCGATCACGGGACCTACGACCCCTTCCGCAGTGAGGTCAGCTCCGGCGCCTCAGTGCTCGACGACGGCGCGAGTGGCCGGGTTCTTGTCACGGTGGCGGTAGTACAGCGCCAGCACGGCACCAGACAGGTTGTGCCACACCGAGAACACCGCACCAGGCAGGGCGGTCTCCGGGGTCGAGGCGAAGTGGGCCGCAGCCAGAGTGGCGGCAAGCCCGGAGTTCTGCATCCCGACCTCGATCGAGGTAGTGCGCGCGGTGCGCTCCTTGCCGCCGCCCAGACGGCCGGCGAAGTAGCCCAGCAGGTAGCCAAGCAGGTTGTGGCACACCACGACCCCCAGGACAATCAGACCGGCCGAGGCGATCTTGGAGGCCGAGTTGGACACCACGGCCATGACCACGTAGCAGATGCCGAGCACGGAGACCCACGGAAGCACCGGCAGGATCTTGGCCACGAGAGAGCCGAAGAGGCTGCGCACCACCAGGCCGCCGATGACGGGAACGAGCACCATCTTGACGATGGACAGGGCCATCGCTCCGGCGTCGACCGGCATGTACTCCCCAGCCAGCCACTGGGTGAGGATCGGGGTCATGATCGGCGCGATGAGCGTGGAGATCGAGGTCATCGTCACCGACAGCGCGACGTCGGCACGCGAGAGGTAGGAGATGACGTTGGAGGAGGTCCCGCCCGGGGCACAGCCCACGAGGATGACGCCAACGGCCACCGCCTCAGGCAGCTGGAAGGCCCAGGTCAGGGCGACCGCCAGGCCCGGCATGATGACGTACTGGGCGACCACGCCGATGAGCACCGGCAGAGAACGCTTGGCCACGAGCGCGAAGTCCGGCAGCGTGAGGGTCAGGCCCATGCCGAACATGATGACGCCGAGGGCGATGTTGGTGCCCTGCGCCAACGGCTTGAAGGTGTCCGGCGCCAGCATCGCCACCGCGAAAGAGGCCAGGACCAGCAGCGGAAAGACGGTGACGGCGCGGCGCGCCGAGCGGTCCTCGTTACTGGCGCTACTGCGTGCGGCAGCAGGAGCGGGCTGAGATGAGGTTACGGGTTCGACTGGGGAGGTCATGGCTCTACCCTCACACGTGGTTCCGCGATGCGGACAATAAATCTCACGATCTGACCAGTGGGGCGGGCCACTGTCAGGCGCGACGAAGAGGAAGCAGCCCCGCCACGACGGACTTGAGCACGTCCCCCAGGACGAAGGGCGTCACTCCCATCGAGAAGGCCGCACCCCAGGCGGCGCCGGTGGCCGCCTTGAGCCAGATCACGCCGGGCACGTAGACCAGCGCCGAGGCCACGAGCAGGAGGGCGATACGCCGGCCGAGCACACCCGCCCGGCAGGACAAGCCGGCCCCCGCGCCCTGGCCGAGGCCCGCACGCGCCGCCTTCCCAGCGACGACGACGGCCAGTGCGTAGCCCAAGACGTAACCGAAGGAGGCGGTCACGCCGCTGCCCCAGCCAGCCAGCACCGGCACACCGAGGCAGGCGGCCAGCGCGAAGACGGCGACCGAGGCCAGTCCTCGACGCGCGCCGAGCACGCCGCCAACCCCCATGACCGCCAGGGTGCCCAGCGTCACCGGCACCGGAGTGAAGGGCAGCGGCAAGGAGACCTGGCCGATGAGGGCAATGGCTGCGGTGCCAGCCAGGACCAGCCCGGCCTCCACCAGGGCCGTACGCACCCAGCTGCGGGACCGCGCCTGGTCAGAAGCTGCCGTCAGTGACTGTAAGGAAGACTGGTTCGTCGTCATGACATAACCGTAAGGGAGCCGATGCGTGGTCGTTCCGCAGGAACAGACCGAGCAAGCAGAGCCATCCTTGTGGGATCACACAAATCTCACCTTTTCGGCCGATCCTCGCCACGCTTCCCTGCGACCGCTTCTCAACGCCGTCGCCTCATACCCACTGGCCGATCCAGCGCATGAGGTCCGCCGTGACCTCCTCGCGGTTGACCTCGTTGAGCAGCTCATGGCGCGCCCCGGGGTACAAGCGCAGGGTCACGTCTCGCACACCCGCACGCCGCAGATCGGTAGCCACCTGGCGCACGCCCCGCCCCATGCCACCGACGGGATCCTGGTCACCTGAGATGACAAGCACCGGCAGGTCCTTGGGAACAGCCGCGAAGGCCTGGGGACGGTTGACCTCCATCGCACCGTGGGTCAGGTCCCGGTAGAAGGCGGCGGTGCAGCGCTGGCCGCTCAGCGGGTCAGCGATATAGCGGTCAACCTCCACCTCATCCCGGCTGAGCCAGTCATAGTCGGTCCTCACCGGGGCAAAGGGCTTGTTGTTCGCCGCGAAGGCCTGCTTCTCCAGCAGGGCTGAGGGGTGACGCGGCCCGGACAGGCGCACCTCGGCCTGCGCCAGGCGCATCCCGATCGGGCCAAGCAGCCCGGGGCTAGCCATCGTGCCCATGGCGATCAGGCCCGCGAGCCGGGATCGCTCACCCTGAGAGGCAACCCAGCCGCGCACGAGCATCGAGCCCCAGGAGTGGCCGAAGAGAACAACCGGAGCCTCGGGCCAGGCGGCGTCAATCGCCTCGCGCACCACGCTGAGGTCGCTCAGGACGAGCTCCCATCCCTCGACGTCGTGCGTATGACCGCGCTCATCGGCCGAGGCGATCGTGCCACCGTGCCCACGGTGGTCATCGGCAACGATCACATAGCCGGCCTGCGTGGCCTGGGTCGCGAAGCGCTCGTACCGGGCCGAGTGCTCGGCCATGCCGTGAGCCAGCTGAATCACCGCACGCGGCTGGTCGGTGGCGGCCGGGGACGCCCCGGCCTGGCCGGTCGACGAGGCAAAGGGGGTCACGCCCTCGGGCAGCCAGGCACGGACGAACAGTTGCTTGCCGTCACGCGCCACCAGGTAGGTCGTCTCGGTCCTCATAGCCGCCTCCGTGCCTCGGCATCGATTCCACGTCGCTGTTGCGACTGTCCGCTCAGCCACATGCTGCCACGCTCAGCCCCGCCAGGCCCGCAGATCCACCCGCACTCACGCCGGCCCCAGGATTTCTCTCCCCTCCACCGACCACCTATGCCTCCACCGACCACCAGTGTCTCCACCGACCACCTATGCCTCCACCGACCACCGAATATGCGTAAATCCCGTGGTCCGGGGTGGTTCTGGCGGTCGGTCGCACTTTGCATGGTCGGTCGTGGCGTGCGCGGCCGGCCGTCAGATGGTCAGTCGCACTCTGCACGGTCGGTCGCGGCATGCGTGGTCGGCCGCTAGGTCGCCACCGCAGCCCCTCCCCCTTGATCCGACGGCGTACGGTGGCTGCCGTGCCCGAGGTCGCCCGTTCCTGCCCGCAGGGCCCGCACCCGGGCCCAGCCCCTGCCCAGGAGCCGCCCCTCCCGCCTCACCAGGCATCGACCAAGCCTCAAGCCAGCGGCCACAACTCCGTCGAAACCGGAGCCCTGCTCGGCAACGGCAAGCAGGCGCTGAGCCTGGTCGCCTGCGCCCTGCGCGACGCCGGCGTCCATACCGTGCTGGCCCCGCGCTACAGCTGCGAGACGATGCTGACCCCCTTTGAGCTGGAGGGGATGCACCTGCGCCTGGTCGAGGTCGGGGACGACCTCCTGCTCGACCCCACCGAGCTCGCCCACGCATTGGACCAGGAACCTGGGGCCGCGGTCCTCCACTGCGAGACCTACGGCGCACAGGCCAGCCCCTCCCTCACCCGTCTCCTGCGTCAGGCACGCCGCGCGGGCAGCCCCGTCATCCTCGACGCCACCCACTCGCTCCTGGAACGCCCTGAGCTGCTCGCCACCTCCCCAGCCCTGCCTGCCGGCCCGTGGCAGGTGGCGCTGGCGAGCACCCGCAAGCTCCTGCCCGTTCCCGACGGCGCAGTCCTGGCATGGTGCGACGGCCCTGCGAACGCTGGCCTGCACCAGCTGGCCCGCACTGCCACTGGCCGCGGCGCCGACGTCACGATCGCGTCCTTGGGCCAGCAGCTGTTCTCAGCCCAGACAAGACTCGCCAGAACACTGGCGTCCCGCACCGTCCTCGATACCGGAGCCTCGGCGCACCTGTCACCACAGGCTCAACAGGGGCGCCTGGAGGTCTGCCGCCTGGCCGAGGCCCACGAGGAGGCCATCGAGCGCGCCATGGAGCCCCGCGCCGCGAGCGCGCTGACGCGCCGAGTCCTGGCCGGCGCAGGCTCATATGTCGAGCGGCGTGGCTGCAGCGCCACTCTGCGCCATGCTTTGGCCCAGCTCCTTCAGGCACGTCCCGACCACCTTCAGCTCCTGCCCTCACCGAGCGCCGGATGCGTGGCCCTGCGTGGGCAGGCCGACGCCGTCGACCGGCTACGCACCGCCCTGTCCGAGGCGGCACTGTGGGGTCCGGTGACCTGGGACCGGCCGGAGGGCAGGCTCGATCCTCGCCCCTGGCCCGCCGTCGTCACCCTGCCTACCGACCAGAGTGAACGCACTGGCGAGATCCTCGCCCTCGTCCGAGCCTGCCTCTAGGGCTGGCGATCCTCGGCACCCCGTGCCGAGACCCCGTGGCGCGTACCGTGACGCCATGGCCATCCACACCTTCACCCTGGTCCCCGCCGCCTACGTCTTCCTGCTTCGCACCGGCGAGCACGGCCAGCCCGAGGTCCTTCTCCAGCTGCGCCGCAATACCGGCTACATGGACGGCTACTGGGCCTGCGGGGTGGCCGGGCACGTCGAGGCCGCAGAGAGCGTGCTGTCCACGGCGGTACGTGAGGCGGCCGAGGAGATCGGTATCACGGTCAACCCTGCCGAACTACGGCCGCTGACCGCGATGCACCGCTCCAATGACGTCGCCGGGGCAGCGCTGGAGCAGCGGGTGGACTTCTTCTTCACCCTACAGCGCTGGTCCGGCCAGCCCCAGGTACGTGAGAGCGAGAAGAACGCCGGACTGTCTTGGTGGCCCCTGGAGTCCCTGCCTGAGAAGGTCCCACCTCATGAGCGGGCAGTCCTCAGCCTCCTCGCCTCCGAGCTCGACGGCGGGGCGCGGGTCCCGGCCGTCACGGTCTTCGGCTTCGATGGCGAGGAGATCGACCGCTATGTCACGGCCCGTGACCACGGACCGGCACGCGGCTGAGGGCCGCCCTCACCCCACCTGCAGCCGCAGCTCGTTGCCCCAGGGGTCGCCGACGAGCAGGCGGTCAGCACCCGCGTCCTGACGAACCTTCACGCCACGGGAGGCCAGCCTCTCGCGTGTGTCCGTGAGGTCGCTTGCCTGAGGCAGGAGGATGTCGACGACGCCGAGGCCCAGCGCCGGGGCACGCAGCCCCGCCCCCTTGGTCCCCCACACGTTCATCGCCATGTGGTGGTGGTAGCCGCCGGCGGCGACGAAGAGGGCGCTGCCCATGTCACTGGTGACGTCGAAGCCGAGGACGTCGACGTAGAAGCGGCGCGCGGTCTCCACGTCACCGACCTGGAGGTGCACGTGCCCCACCTGCCCGGCCACGGCCAGGGCATCGTCCGCGCTGACCTCGCGGTCGCGCGGAGCAGCCGTGATCGCGTGGGCAGCATCCAGCTCCCGCTGGGTCCCGGACACGCCCAGGTGAGTCAGGAGGAACTCGTTGGGGTCGATGTACGAGGTCCCCATGGTCACTCCCTGGGACCCCCACTGCCAGGTTGAGCGCGGCCGGTCGTAGTACAGCTCAACGCCGTTGCCCTCGGGGTCGTGGAAGTAGAAGGCCTGGGAGACGAGGTGGTCCCCGGGCCCCTCAAAAGCCTCCGGGTGACGCACCCACATGCGGGTCAGGGACCGGGCGAGCTCACGCGGGGAGTCAAAGACGATGGCGGTGTGGAACAGTCCAGCGCTGCCCGGCGCCGCCGGCCGCAGATGGGGAGCGTCCACGAGCACGACGACGACGCGCTCACCGAGCCCGAGCACCGTGCGCCCCGGTTTAGTGGCCAGCGGGCTCAGCCCCACGCCACGCACGTAGAAGTCCTCCAGCGCACGGCGGTTAGCGGTCCGCAGCTCCACCGCGCCCATGCGCGTGGCCTGCGCGAGGCGGTCCGCCTCTGGCCGCTGCGCACGAGTCGCCAAGTCGGTGCGGTGCGCGACGTCAAGCAGCGGTGTCATGGTGGCCACAGGAGAAGCCGCGACAGTCGGCTGTGCCGACGCCACTGCGGCGGCAACGGGGTGGCGAGCATCGGACATAAGAACCTCCCTAGTTCGTTAATTATTCAACTAAACTGAAGGCTCCGATCTTCCGAGGCCTCAGTCACATCCCAGGAAGCCCAGGATTCGCGGCAGCTCCGCGCGCGCCTGGACCAGCCCCGCCTCATAGGCCGAGACCACCCGGTCATAGCGCAGCTCGCCGTTCTCCACTGGCATGCGCGTGGGCTGATACAGGTAGACCCGCCCCTCACGGCGCCCCTGCTCCAGCTCATTCATGGTGCGGTTGTAGTGCGCCGGGCGATCGATGATGGCCTCGGCCACGGCCGGATAGCGGCGGAACAGGCGCCGGAAGGCACCGGGGCGCTTCTCCTCGGGCTTGCGGTAGCCCGCTGGCCGGGTCGAGACCACGAGCATGCGCTCGTAGCTATCAGCCGCCGCAGCGTCCGTGGCAAAGCCCCCGGTGGGCCCTAGGGCGCCGTCGAGGTAGGGCACGCCGTCAATGAGGACGGTCGGCATGAGTACCGGCATGGACGAGGAGGCCTGGCACCGGATCGTCAGCGCCTCCAGGCTCGGCATGTCCTCAGCACCCCAGTAGACCTCCTCCCCGGTGTCACAGCGGAAGGAGCCGATGCGCACCTGGCTGGTCGAGGCGGCAAAGGCCGGCAGGTCAAAGGGGATGGACTCCTCCGGCCTCGCGGTGTGCTGGTAGATGTGCTCGGAGTTGAAGTAGCCCTGGCGCCTGGCAAAGCTGCCCCACCCGCCCGCTTGCGGGTCGGTGGTCAGGCGGACAAAGGCCTCACGCGTGCGCCACAGGTCGCGGGAAACCATGTTGACGGTGTTGGTTGACCCCGCGGAGATCCCACCCACCCAGGGGAAGGCGAGTCCCGCCTCCAGCATGACCTGGACCAGCGCCGCGGTGTAGACCCCGCGCATGCCACCACCCTCGAAGACCAGGGCTACGTCCTCCACCTGCCGGGTCACAGGCGCAGGCGCGTGGCCGGGCTGGCCGAAGGGAACAGGACGGGCAGGAACAGACCAGGGTTGTGAGCACATCGCCCTCAGCGTATCGAGGTGCCCTGCCGGCGCCACTGACGCTCACGTAGCGTGAACGCCATGAGTGCACCGCTCCTGCTGACCCCCCTGCCCCTGCGCCACCGGCAGGCCCGCAACCACCTGGTCCTGCCGCCGATGTGCATGTACTGCGTCGACAGTGGCGACGGCGTCCCCACCGACTTCCACGTCCTGCACTACGGCACGCGCGCCGCCGGCGGCTTCGGCACGGTCATCGTTGAGGCGACGGCCGTGGCCGCCAACGGCCGCTTGTCCCCTGCCGACCTCGGCCTGTGGGAGGACTCGCAGGTCCCCGCCCACCGCAGGGTCGTGGACGCGATCCACGCCGGCGGCGCGCTGGCCGGGGTCCAGCTCGGTCACGGCGGCCGCAAGGCTGGCACGCCCCCGTGGCGCCCTGCCGCAGACGGCACCGCTACCGGCCGCACCACCACACTAGAGGGATGGGACCTCGTGGCACCCAGTGCCGAGGCCTACCCCGGCCACGCCACACCACGTGAGATGAACGAGGAGGAGATCCGCCAGACGATCGCCGACTTCGCCTCAGCCGCCCGCCGGGCCGTCGAGGCCGGGTATGACCTCGTCGAGCTGCACGGCGCCCACGGCTATCTCATCCACCAGTTCCTCTCGCCCCTGTCCAACCACCGTACCGACGCCTACGGCGGCTCGCCCGAGGGACGCCGTCGGCTGGCCCTGGAGGCTGTGGCCGCAGTGCGCGAGGCAGTAGGACCAGACACGGTCGTCGGCATCCGCCTGTCCGCCACGGACTGGGCCGAAGGCGGCCTGACCAGCGCGGACACGGCTGAGCTCGCGCGCCAGCTCGTGGTCCAGGGCGCCGACGTCCTGCACATCTCCACCTCGGGCAACGTCCCGGCCCGCTTCCCGATCGGCCCGGGGTACCAGGTGCGTTTTGCCGCCGAGGTCAAGCAGGCCGTCGCAGGGATGACGACGCCGGGTGGCGGCGAGCCCGTCGTCATCGCCGTCGGGCTCATCGAGAACGGCCCCCAGGCCGAGCAGGTGCTCATAACCGGCCAGGCCGACGCCGTCGCCGTGGGCCGCTACGCGCTCCGTGACCCCTACGCCCCGTTGCGCTGGGCCCACGAGCTCGGCGTCAACGAGTGGGACAAGGCCGGCTTCCCGCTGCCCTACTGGCGCGGAACATGGCGCTGACCGGCGTCTGAGGACGCTGAGTCAAGGACGTGGGCGGGCAGAGGTCTTTTCCTCTGCCCGCCCACGTCGTTCACAGCGCCTGGCCGTCGACGTAGAACCAGCGCCCGGCACGCTTGCGGAAGGTCGAGCGCTCGCGCATCTGGTCCGCCACCACCCGGCCGTTGAGGTCTGAGGTGAGGAAGTGGGCCGTGAAGGTCACGCGGGCCTCCTCGCCGTCGGCCGCCTCGCTCCCACCACCGTGGACCTCCTCGACCTCCAGTCCGGTCCACCGCGTGCCCGGATGGCAGTAGGGACCCTCGGGCCGGGTGCGCGGCCACCAGGAGCGGAAGAGATGGTCCTCGTCCCCCAGGGCGAAAGCGGTGTAGCGCGATCGCATCAGCGCCTCGGCGCTCGCCACGGCCCCGCCGTCGAGCAGAGCCTGGCAGCAGTTCCCGAAGGTCTTCCCGCTCCCGCAGGGGCAGGGATCGCTCGCCCCGGCCCCGGCGCGCAGCACAGGCTCGGGGCTCACGCCTGGTCCCCGGCCCAGTAGGCACGGATCGCCTGGGCCATCCAGGGGCCGTCCTCGACGCCGCACATCTCACGCAGGGAGTGCATGGACAGCAGCGGCTGGCCGATGTCCACCGTGGTCACGCCCAGGCGCGCAGCCGTGATCGGGCCGATGGTCGTGCCGCAGGCCACGGCGTTGTTGGACACGAAGCTCTGCGAGGGCACACCCGCAGCACGGCAGGCCCGCTCCCACACGGTCACGCCCACGGCGTCGGTGGCGTAGCGCTGACGCGCGTTGATCTTGGTCAGGGGCCCGCGGTTAAGCAGGGGCTGGACCACCGGGTCGTGCAGCTGGGCGTACTCGGGGTGGACCGAGTGCCCGGCGTCCGCGCTCACGCACACCGAGCGGGCCAGGAGTGCCTGACTCGCGTCCCCCTCAAAGCCCATGGCACCGGCCAGACGCCCCAGCACCTGCTCCAGGAAGGGGCCGCCGGCCCCCGAGCGGGACTCCGAGCCCACCTCCTCGTGGTCATTGGCCACGAAGACGATCGCGTCGCGCGCGCTCGCAGCGTCCCAGGAGGTCCCGTCCCCGGCCGCCAGAGCCTCCAGGGCCACCAGGCCCGCGCTGACCGAGGAGAGGTTGTCCAGGCGCGAGGAGGCGAGGAACTCCCCGTGCCTGCCGAAGCGGGCGGGAGCCTCGGTGGGGAAGGTGAGGACGTCGTGGAAGGCAAGGTCGGCCGGGTCGATGCCGGCCAGCTCGCACAGGTACTCCTCGACCGCGCCGCGCTCGCCGCGCGAGGCGGCATCGTCATGGCGCGTGGCTAAGTGGGCAGGGGCGGGGCCACTGACGCTCGTGGGCGCGCCTGCGGCGTCGTCCAGGAGGGTCCACAGCGGCAGGAGGTTGGCCTGCGGGTTGAGGTGGAGGGAGTCATTGACCCCACGGTCCAGGTGCGGAGCCACCTGGGCCACACGAGCAACCGGCCCGGTGCGCACCAGGTGCACCTCGCCGTCGCGGGTGACCAGGCGACCAGCCAGACCCAGCTCACGATCGAGGAAGGAGTTGAGGAGCGGGCCGCCGTAGACCTCGGCGTTGATGAGCTGGAAGCCGTGACTGGTGACGGCCGCGGTGGGCTTGAGCTTGAGCGCAGGTGAGTCCGTGTGGGCACCCAGGATCCGCAGGCCGGTGTGCTGGCCAGGTGAGTCCGGCAGCATCCAGGCAATGATGGCGCCGTCACGCAGGACGTAGCCACGCGTGGGGACCTCGTTCCAGGTGCGCTTCTCATCGACCTGGCTGAAGCCGACGGCGTCCAGGCGCGCGCCGGCCGTGGCGACGGCGTGGTAGGAGGTCGGCGAGGAGACGACGAGGTCGGCGAGCGAGGCCGCGTAGGCGTCGACGTCATGCAGGGTCTGGCTGTAGGTGTGCGCTGACATGCCCTCAGTGTGGCACCGGTGCGTGACAGGACGGTGTCGCCGAGCCCAGGGCATGATCGAGCCATGAGCACTCCCGCCTCCCCCGCCCCGCTTCCTCCTGCCTCGACGACGACGGTCCGCGCCGTCCTGCTCGACGCCGACGGCGTCCTGCAGCTCATCGGCACCCCGTGGCACCAGGCGCTGACTGAGGCTGCCGGACCGGAGTTCTGCGAGGCCCTTCTGCGTGAGGAGGTCTGCGCGCTGGAGGGCAGGGAGAGCCTCATGGAGGTTCTCACTCGCCTGGTCCGGCGCCTGCACCTGTCCCCCACGCCCGAGGAGCTGGCCACCCTGTGGTGGCAGGCAACCCCTGACCCGGTGGCCCGCGATCTGGTCACGCGGCTGCGCCAGGCGGGCTACCTCACGGTGCTGGCCACCAACCAGCAGCGCGAGCGGATGGAGTGGATGCGCACTCACCTGCACTATGACGGCCTGTGCGACCTGGACGCCTACTCCTGCACCCTGGGGGTAGCCAAGCCAGACCCGCGCTACTTCACCACCGTGCTGGAGCGGGCCGGGGTGGCCGCGCACGAGGCCCTGTTCGTCGATGACAATGCCGAGAACATCGCCTCCGCAGCCTCCCTGGGCATCCACACCCTGCACCACCGCGCTGACGCCGGCGGGGAGGTGCTGTGGGCCGGGGTCAGCCAGGAGCTGCAGCGCTCTCAGCGAGCCGCTGGCGAAGACTGAGACCACCCTCCTCCTTCAGGAGGAGGACCGCCCGTGCGAAGTCTCATCCTTGAGGCCTTGTGAGGGCCCCGGCCAAGAGGACAGACTCGTGCCTGACAGACAGCACAATCCCCCTCAGGAGGCGTGGTGAAGCAGGAGACCGTTCAGGTGACCGCACCGTCCTCCTCACGGCAGCGTCTGGCGGAGCGGCTCAATGACCCCTCCCGCCGCGCCCCTCAGGTCTTCCTACGCATCATCAGCCGGATCCACCGCCTGCTGCCCGTCTTCATGCGCAGGATCATTCCGGTGACCTTCGTGGGGTACGCGCTCATCAACGGCTCAGCCTTCATCCTGGACGTCTCCATCCTGTGGATGACCTACGAGCATCTGCACCTGTTCTACCCGCTGGCCGTCACCATCGGCTACGCCGTGGCCGGGGCCTACTCGCTGCTGCTCAACCGGTGGCTGAACTTCCAGGCGCACGGGCACCTGGCGGCCCAGGGGTCGCGCTACCTGGTAGGACTGGCCAGCCAGTACGTCATCTTCATCCTCGGCCTGTCCAGCCTGTTGCACTGGCTGGGGGTCAACGCCGAGCTCGCACGCTTTGTCTCAGCCTGCTGCGAGGGCGTCTACCTCTACGTCCTCATGCGCCTATGGGTCTTCCGGGGCACGCCCGAGCCTGTGGAGGACAGGGGCGCGGCCCACACGGGGCAGCCGGCCACCGTCAAGGTCGTCGCCTGAGCCGCTGACCTCAGTGCTCTGGGAACCGGGCACCCTGGCTCGACCTTCCTCCCGCGCTCACCACCAGGCGCGCGTCGTCTCCGTCGGACCGTCAAGCTCCGTCAGGCCCGCGTCCACGATGTTGACCGGGCGAGACGCCCCCTCCCAGACCGATCGGGAAGGAAAGTCGACGCGCACACGGAAGCCGTCCTGCGCCCACGCCTGACGCAGGCGAGCAGGCATCTCGGGGCTGAGCCAGGCCAGCTGGGCAGCGTGAGCGACCTGGGCGCACAGCTTGCCGCTCGTCATCTCCTCCAGGGGCGTGACCTCAACCGTGACCAGCGCGTCCTGACTGGAGGAGCCAGGACCGAGCGTGATGACGTCCTCGATCCGCACCTGCGCTTCGCGCTGCAGGGCCGCCGTCACGGCCGCAGGCGCCGCGGGCAGCTCGTCGCCGTGCGGGAAGTGGGTGCCCTCAACCTGGGTCTTGGCCAGCGCCGTCGGCAGGGGACGTACCGGCGCCGGGACGAAGGCACGCGCACAGGCCTGCCCCCAGCCACGCGGACCGTCCTGTCTCACGGTGACGCCTGGCAGGCCCTGGACCTCGTCCCAGCGCGCCCCGCGAGCGCGCCGCACCAGCTTGCGAATGCGCCCGTCCTGCCAGTAGGTCACGGCCTCGTGCCACGGCCCGCCCTCCGAGGCCTCAGGGGAGGCCAGGAGGGCGACGACGGCGCGGGCGGTGGCCTCGGCGACGTCGACACGCCGGGGTGGGTGAACCTTGTCGTAGCGCACCGCGATCTGCATACCCCACGGCACGCTGGGATCAGCCGGAGCGTCGCCCTGCGCCACGAGGGGAGACAGGGGCGCAGGACAGGAAGGTAAGGATCCACGGGCACGCACGACCCGACCGTACCGCGGAGCAGACCTCATACCCGACTCACAAGAAGCGTCGCTAACGTGGTGCTATGACCGATGGACCTTTCCAGCCACCGTCGCCCGTTCCAGGCCCGCAGCCGAGCGAGCCGCCCATCCAGGGCACGCCGGCACCCGCCCCCGCTGACCCCTATGCTCGCCCGGCCGGCCCCGATGCCCGGTCGGCGGCCGCCTATGCGCCGCCAGCCCACCACCAGGCCCCGCCCCCTGGCGGTCAGCCCTCCGGTGGCCAGCCCCTCGGAGCCCAGCCACCACAGCCACCACAGCCGCCGTCGATGCTCAACGGCGCCACCGTCCACGGACTGGGCGGCGTGCCGGGCCTGCGCCACCCTGCGGAGATGCCGCTGGTGTGGGTCAGCGCGGTCGTCACGGTGCTCGGCTACCTGCTGTGGATCGTGACCCTGGTGTGGATGGCGCTGACCGGTGACGCCGTGGAGGAGGGCACCGCCGGCGAGATCACCACCGAGCTGCACAACCTGCTCACTGACGGCGGGCTCATCTCCCAGGTCCTCCTGATCCTGCCCGTCATGCCGATCGCCATCTGGATCATGCGTGCTCTTATGTACGCCCAGCTTCGCGGCCAGGGCGTGCAGATGAGCCCCACCCAGTTCCCCGAGGGCTACCGCATGGTGGTTGAGGCAGCCAAGGCCTTTGGCATGCGGCGCGTGCCCGACGCCTACGTACTGCTCGGGAACGGTCAGATCAACGCCTTTGCGGCCGGACACGGCTTCCGTCGCTTCGTGGTGGTCTACTCCGACCTGTTCGAGGTCGGCGGCGCCGCCCGCGACCCGCAGGCACTGCGCTTCGTCATCTCCCACGAGGTCGGCCACCTGGCGGCCGGGCACGTGGGCTACGTCCGTCTCCTGTTCACTCAGCTTGCCGCTCAGATCCCGCTGCTGGGCCCCGCGCTCTCGCGCGCCCAGGAGTACACGGCGGACAACCACGGCTACGCCTTGGCGCCTCAGGGCGTGCCCGGGGTCATGGGACTGCTCGCCGCGGGCAAGTACCTGGGCTCGCAGGTCAACCTTCACGCCCTGGCGGACCGCGCCACCCGAGAGAAGGGATTCTGGCTGCACCTGAGCGTGTGGATGGCCTCCCATCCGGTGACGACCTGGCGCGCGCACGCGCTGCGTGACCGGAGACGGCCCGGTCGCGTCATGTTCCGACCCCAGGAGACCACGGCGTGGTTCCCGCCCGTGCAGCCAGCCGGCTCCCTGCCCTCCGGGGTGTGGCCGACCCCTGCCCAGGTCCTGGCAGTCCTGGACGCCACGCAGCCCCAGGGCACGAGCGAGGAGCAGTTCGGGCGCTACCCGGGCGTGCACTATGACGTCCCGCGTGACGTGCTGCGCCTGGCCGACCCGAGGCCACGTCCCAGGGACGTCTCTGAGCACCAGGCACCGCCCCAGTAGCCTCCGACCCGCGACACCTCCAGCCCGCCTCCTGGCTCGCGCCCTCGGCGTCCGCCGCGAGGCGGGCTGGAGTCTGCCGTCTGCCCCTCAGTCCAGCGCGTACCCCGTAGCCGGGCCGGACGTGTTGGGCTGCCAGCCCAGCGCCGGCGCCACATGCTCGGCAAAGGCCTGAAGGACGTGCAGGTTGTCGTCCACGCCCAGCTGGCTGGGAATGGTGAGCATGAGGGTGTCCGCCTCCTGGACGGCAACATCGGCCGCCAGCTGCTCTACCAGCACGTCCGGCTCAGCGGCATAGGTCTTGCCAAAGGTCGAGCGAAGACCGTCGATCATGCCGATCTGGTCCTGCGAGCCTTCGCCACGCAGACCGAAGAGCTGACGATCCAGATCGGAGACGATCGGGAAGATCGAGCGCGAGACGCTCACGCGTGGGGTCCAGCCATGCCCAGCCGCCCGCCACGCGTCCTTGTACCACCTGATCTGCTCCAGCTGAAGATCCGCGAAGGCCGCACCGGTGGCCTCGGTCAACAGGGTCGAGCTCATGAGATTCAGTCCCTGCCGCGCCGTCCACTCGGCAGTCTCACGCGATCCGGCTCCCCACCACAGTCTGCGCTGCAGGCCGGGAGAGTGCGGCTCGATACGTAGGCCAGGAGTGGTCAGCGGCTCACCCTCCATGAGCATGCCGCCCTTGTCCAGCTTGGCCTGGGGCACGCCGTTGACGGCCGCCAGAAGCCGCTCAGTGTGCGCGTAGGCGATATCGGCGCCACGAGGGTCGGTGGAGCCGGTGCAGCCGAAGGACTCCCAGCCGCGCAGCGCCTGCTCCGGGGACCCGCGCGAGATCCCGATGGCAATGCGTTGGTCAAGCAGGAGATCCAGGGCGCCGAGCTCCTCCGCCAGGTAAAGCGGGTTCTCGTAGCGCATGTCGATCACACCGGTGCCCACCTCGATCCGCTTGGTCCTCGCGCCGGCCGCCGCGAGGACGGGGACGGGCGCCGCCGCCTGGCGGGCATAGTGGTGGACTCGCCAGTAGGCGCCGTTGACGCCGATCTCGTCAGCTCCGACGGCGATCTCGACGGCGTCCTGGAGGGCCTGAGCAGCGCTGAGGTCACCAGGGCCTCGCCCGTGTCCGTAGTGGCCAAAGCTAAGGAATCCAAACGACTTCATGTAATCTTCAACTATATAGGTTGTCACCCTATTCCCCTCACTCCCACCCTTCAGCGTGACTCCACTCATGGCCCGGGCTATGGCATGACAGTCACTGCGAGGCTCTCCCTCCCGCGCGTCACCGCCACGCGGTATAACCTCTATGCCCCCTCACGCGGCAGACCAGCCCCGCAAGACCCACCCCCCTGAACCGCGGGCCGCGTCCCTGGCCCGATACGCCGAGGCGGGCTGTACCTCCCTGAAAGGACCGCCATGAGTATCCGCACCTGGCGGCGGCCGAAGCCTGACGCCCTCCGACGCCGTCACTACCGCCCCTTGCTCGCTCTCGCCCTGGCCGCCGGACTCGTCCTGCCCACCGGGCTCGCAGCCCCACTGGCCAGCGCCCAGACCCCCGCCACCGCAGCGGTCTACAACGGGACAAGTCCACACACCGCCGCGCCGGACTACCTCGGGATCACCCGCGCCCTGCGCTTCCAGGTCACGAACCGATCCGGCGACGTCGAGGAGACCAACAATGCCTCGGGCGAGCAGTGGTCGGCGCACGGCATGGACAACGCCGCGCTCATCGACGTCGACCAGATGGCCTCCCCCTCCGCTCTCAGCGCCGCCCTGACGCTGACCAACACGACTGACTCCGCCGTCACGCCGAGCGCCAGCTACCTCCTGCCAGAAGGACGTCGCACAAGTCAGGACGCCAGCGCCCCGCGCCTGGCCGTCTCAGGACCAGCACGTCTGGACGGCGCGGCCAACCTGACCCTCAGCTACGACAACGACCAGGCTCCCAAGCTCCTTCGGCTCACCGGCACCCTAGGGGCCGGCAGCTCCGCGACGGTGACCGTACCCCTGACGCTGACCAACCTGGACACCTTGGACATGTCCCTCGGCGGGTTCTCCGGCACCTACGCCTCGATCCAGGAGAACGACATCACCGTCAGCTCCCAGCGACAGACACGGCTGGCGACCGCCTGGGTGCGATTCGTCACCTGCGTCAAGGCCTCCAACGGCCAGGACTACCTCGCAGGCACCCAGCCCTACCTGGGCACGGTCCTAGATAAGAAGACCAGGACCTACACCACCGTTCCTGCCCAGGTGCAGGCTCTCATGCCAGCGATGTCTGCCTCAGACTTCGTCACCGAGATGGTCAATCGCGGCGACTCCTCAGCGAACTACCAAGGAGTCGTCTCCAACTTCATGAGCTCGGCCGCCCAGGACACCACCCTGTACAGCGGCAGCCTGTACTACCTCGACCTCACCCGCATCAAGGCGGCGTTAGCCGGCTCGGGATGGTCGGTCAACAACCTCACCCACGCCGGCTACCACAACGACACGGACCAGGTCTCCGACGTCTACGCCTACCAGACCTGGGGCCGCGCCGTCATCACTGATTCTGACGGCCAGGCCAGCCAGGTCTCAACTGACCGCCAGTACGTTGAGCTCTACCAGGACATCGAGGCTCACGACCTGAGCCTGTGGGTCGGGGACAGCTACTCCCCGCAGGACACCCTGACCTGGATCCGCACCTACGACGGCCAGGGACTTGCGCTGGACGACCCCCGGGTCTCCTACGACGCCTCGGCAGTCGACACCTCCGCCGCTGGGGTCTACCCGGTGACTTACACCTACCAGCCTCGCCCGGGCGGGGAGACGGTCACCCGCACCATCCACGTCACCGTGCGAGACCGTGCACCCGGGCCCACCCCGACGGCGTCCTCGGCACCGAGCACAGCCTCGCCCCCGCCTAACGCATCAGGCTCCGCGCCCACGCCGTCGTCCGCTCCGAAGGCCCAGGCCCGCAGCCTGGCCCGCACCGGTACCAGCACCACCGCACCGGCAGTCGTCGCAGCCGCCGCTGTCGTGGCCGGCGCCCTCGGCACGAGCCTGGCGCGCCATCGGCGCCTCTGACGCCGTCACCGTGGGTCCAGGAGCCGGATCCTGATCCGGTCAGACAGAGCAGGGGGTGGTGCGAGAATCTCTCACACCACCCCCTGCTCCAGGACCAGCCATGCCCCGCCACCACACGCCCTCCCACAGTCTCGCCTCCCAGGACTCGCAAGCCACCCGTCGCATCCAGGAGCGAGTCGGCCGCAACTACCTGGACTTTGACGAGCCACCTGCCCCCGACGCCCACGTCCTGGTCCGCGCCGTCGGTGACCGTCGCGTGCGCGCCTGGGACGTGGCGCAGCTCGACGGCGAGGGCGGCCCGGTCTTCGTCCTCCTGCACGGCCTGGGAGCCGGTGCGCTGCTCTTCCAGGAGGTCATCGAGGAGCTGCGGCGCTACGGACGCGTGCTCGTCGTCGACCTCCCCGGCTTCTCCAACCTGCCGCGCCCCCGCAGACCCATGACGATGGAGGACTTCGCCGCCAGCGTCGAGGCCCTGGTCGAGCGGATCGACCTGTCCGAGGAGCTCGACGTGGACAACCCCGTCCTCATCGGGCACTCGATGGGAACCCAGGTCGCCCTGGAGCTAGCGCGCCGCGCGCCGCGCCTGGCTGGTCGGCTTGTGCTCATCGCACCGGTCATGGGCCCTGGCACGCAGCGACTGGACCACGCCGCGCTGGCCTTCGCTCGCTCCAGCCTCCACGAGCGCCCGGCTGGGGCCCTCGTCTCCATCTCCGGCTTCCTACACGCCGGCCTGGTCTGGCCCGCCCGGACCCTGCCCTTCGTGCTGCGTTATCCCTTTGCCGAGCGCGTCAGCGCCATCGGCGGGCACCTGGAGATCGTGCGAGGCACCCACGACCTGCTCTGCCCGCAGGCCTGGGCCGAGGAGCTGCTCGAGCGCAGCGGCGCCACCGGCTCGGTACGGGTGGCCGAAGGCGCCTCGCACCAGGTCATCCTTGACCACGCTCACACCGTCGTCGAGGCTGCGCTGTCCGCAGCCGGGAGCGTGCCTAACCGGGCTGACCGTCCTGAGTAGGCCAGGCGTTGGCCAGGCAGCGATCCAGGCCACCGCTCTGCTGCATCATGGTCGGCGCCTTGAGCCCCTCCCCCGGGCAGCGCTGGTGCCCGCGCCCCAGCCAGTGGCCCACCTCGTGGTTGACCAGGTAGGAACGGTAGGTCTCGGCGTCGGGGAACCAGGGCACGAGGTAGTTCCAGCGATCGGCGTTGAGGTTGACGGTCGCTGCCTGGCGGCAGCTCCACCGCCCTTCGGTGCTCAATGGGGCGCACAGCTGGTCCGTCGTGGCGGGGGTGGCGATGTTGAGAGTGAAGTCGGCCTCGGCCGGGTCCTGGACCTGCTCGAAGCTGACGTCGTCGACGCTCGCCCAGCCCCGGTCGTCATTGAGCACAGCGTTGACAAAGGGGGCGATCGCGTCGGCGTCGATCCCCGTCCCGCCTTCCACCTGCAACAGGTAGCGGTGGGTTCCCGAGCGCAGCGTACTAGGAGTCTCAAGCGCCGCTGCCACGCGCCAGGTGCCGTCACCGGCGGTGTCCGAGTGAGCGATCCCCATCTCGTCGATGCGGGCCACCGGTGGCGCCGAGAGGCCTGGGGAGTCCGCGGCCTCCTGTTCCTCGCCCTCAGAGTCTCCGGTCAGAGCCAGCGGCGCCTGGGCGGCGGGGGAGGCCGTTGTGCTCGGCGTGGCCTGCGCCGTCGCCGCCAGTCCGAGCGCCGCCTGCGCCTCGTGAGGCGCCAGAACCGGGCGCAGCAGGACCAGTACGGCAGACACCGCCACCACCACGAGGAGGGCACCCAGCCACACGGCCCGAGGGCCGCCCGGAGCCGCGGCCAGGCGCAACAAGCGGGAGGGGGTGTGCACGCAGGCGTGGCCGGGAGACAGGGGCCGGTGAGAGGGACCCGGCCGACGGCGCGGTGCCACTGGCCTGGCTGACGAAGCCACGCGACGCTGGTGGCGGCGGGGCGGGCGGGTCCTCATGCGGCCATTGTGCGGGGCGGGGCGGCGCCCTGGAAAGGACATCTCAGTGCCTCACAGGCCAGCAGTGTCGAAGGCCTCACGCGCCAGGTCACGCCCGACCTCGATGACGCGATCGGCCTCCTGGAAGTCGGTGACCCGGCAGGTCTCGATCGGCACCGAGATCATGACGTCAGGGCGACTCATGGCCGAGCGCCCCAGCTCGATCTGTCCCTGCATGACGTCCAGGGTGGTGGAGAGCATGTCCGCCAACGTCACCGAGGGCGTGGCCGGCTTGCTCTCAGTGGCGACGCGTCCTGGGATGAGCTGACGCAGGCTCTCAGGCAGGCGGTCAATCCAGCGCTCCAGCTCGGTAGCGGCAGCCTCACGGTCCGGGGAGCTGGGATCCAGGCCCAGACGCCTGCCAAACAGAGAGACACCGACGATCAGCTCGGCTTCCTGGCTGAGCGAGGGCTCGATCGGCAAGGGATTGAGCACTCCACCATCCACCAGCAGCCGGCCGCCCAGGCGCACCGGCGTGAAGACGGTCGGGATCGAGATCGAGGCGCGGATGGCCGGGACGAGCAGGCCCTCGTGGAACCACACCTCACGCCGACGCTCGATATCCGTAGCCACGGCCGTGTAGGGAATCGGCAGGTCCTCGATGCGCTGGTCCCCGACCAGGTCCTCCAGGAGCCCGACGATCTTCGTTGCCCGTAGCAGGCCGGGTTGGGTCAAGGTGAGGTCGGCGAAGCGCAGGACCTCGGTGCGAGACATCCCGCGGACGGTCTGCGTGAAGCGATCCATGGCACCGGCGGCGTACAGGCCACCGACCAGGGCACCCATCGAGGCGCCTGAAACAGCAACGACCTCGTGCCCGCGAGCCGTGAGCTCCTCGATGACGCCGATGTGCGCGTAGCCGCGGGCACCGCCAGAACCGAGGACAAGTGCGATCTTCATGACCCTCCTCCCCCGTCCAGTATCACCCGGCTGGGTCACCAGGGCCAGCCTGGGCGCCGCCGGCTGTCGCCCGGCATCCAGTCCCCCGCTGGGCGCCCGGCGCCCAGCCCCCGGGCTTTACAGGTAGTGGGCGCGCAGGTCCTCAGCGCTACGGGCGGACAGGTCGGCGAGCGTGAGGTCAAAGACCGTGCGGGCCCCACGCTCCCCACGTCCGGCCATGGCGACGACGGCGCGCGCCACCGCCACCAGGACACTTCCGGTGAACTCGGGGTTCGAGCCCAGGGCGAGGTCGAAGCCGATCGTGGCAGCCACGCCGTCGGAGGTCTCGCCACGGCGGATGACCTGGCCCCCGTGCGGGATGCCTGCGTGACGGGAGGCCAGCTCCTCGGCGCTGACGAAGGTGACGGTGGTGTCATAGTCGGCGAAGTAGTGGGGCATGGCCTTGATCTCGGCCTCGATGCGGGAGCGGTCCGCGCCCGGCTCCGCCACGACGTAGCAGTCGCGGGTATGCATGGTGCGGGCAGTCAGCTCAACCGGCTCGCCCGCCTTGACCGCCTCGACGGTGGCCGGGACAGGACGGGTGTACTGCTTGGCGTCCGCCACGCCGTCGATGCGGCGCAGGGCGTCAGAGTGACCCTGGGAGACGCCAGGGCCCCAGAAGGTCGTGGAGGCGCCGTCGGGCAGGACGGCCTCGCCGAGCACGCGGAGCATGGAGAACAGACCCGGGTCCCACCCAGCCGAGATGACGGCAAGGTGCCCTGCCTCGCGGGCGGCGGCGTCGACGGCGGCGAAGTGCTCGGGGATGCGAGCGTGGGTGTCAAAGGAGTCGACGACGTCGAAGTAGACGGTAGCGGCCGGGGTCTGGGCGCTCAGGTCCGTGGCCGAGCCGCCACAGTTGAGGCACACATCCACCTTGTCCGCCCAGTTCGGCATGTCGTCGAGGTGGGCGACCGGGGCACCGGCTGTGGTGAGAGTGGCCGGATCACGGCGCGTGAAGATGACGACGAGATCCATGTCCTCGTTCTTGGCGATGGCACGCTCGACCCCGCGGCCGAGGTTGCCGTATCCGTTGATGGCGACGCGGATCATGTCTTCTCCTGGTGTCTGGGAGCCGGTGCACCGTCCACCCTACGGAAGGCTGGTGTTGCCGGCAGGTGACGGTCCAGAAGGTGGCAAGCGGCGCCGGAGCCCTGTGCCAGCCTCCGCGGCTCCGCCCTCGGCTTCCGCAACCTCACCCACTACATCGCTCGGTCGCTGCTCGAAGCCGGAGGGTTTAGACCCGCGCTACACCCTCGTTCGTGAAGAGCCCAAAAACCTACCCTCTACCAACACATCCTGTCCGACCTCGCAGTTGAGACCAACCAACTCAAAACCCCAGTTTCGCCCACCACACCAACCAAAACCCGGAATAAAAACAACACCAAATGTCCTATAGCCCGCACACCACCCTCGTGTTGTATTCGAGGTCAACGCGGCGCAGCTGGTGTGCTGATCGGTGAACTTGCTTGAAGGGCTGCGGTTCGGGAGTGTGAATGTGAGGGAGGGTGTTGCTGGTTGGATGACGTGTGTGAAGGTGTCCACTGTTGCGCCACACCCTGACCGAAGGATGGGCCTTCACGAAGCCCTATCCCTCACAAGCAGACCACCTCGCGGCCCTGCCCGACTGGATCTACTTCCACAAACACCACAGGCCCCACACCTCGATCGGGAAGCAACCACTAATCACGAAACTGAACAAGCTCCCCGAATATCACACCTAGCCGCACTCACGCAGAGCTCGCCTTCCTCGCGCCAGGGTAGGCATACGGGCGAGGTCGGCTCCGCCCACCTCGCCGCATACCCGCCCTGCGCGTCAGATTGGAGCGGGGCCGCCTTCGTCAGATTGGGGCAAGTCCGAAGTCGCCGCCGACATGTCGAAGAATACGAGCATTCCACCCTCTACGCGGGGGGTCAGAGTCAGCGCCGCATGATGCGCGTCGGCGATCGTCTGTGTGATGGCCAGTCCCAGCCCATGCCCGTTGTCGCGCGTCGATGAACGCCCGCTCGCTTTGACGAACGGTTCGACGAGTTCGCTCACGCGCGCAGGATCTACGCGAGGGCCGTCATTGCTGACCGACACCCGTGCGGTGTCACCGTGGTGGCCGTGGGAACGAACCTTAATGTCGATCATCCCCCCGTCGACATTATGAACGATCGCATTTCGGACGAGGTTCGACAATGCCTGCCGCAACAGCACATGGTCACCTTCGACAATTGTCGACGTCAGCTGTGTGCTGACTCTCAAGTTTTTCGCAGCCATCTGCTGCTTCAGGGGAGACAGAGACTCGCGCATGATGTCCGCGAGATCCACAAGTTCACGATTGAGCGTCCCCATCTGTGCGTCTGACAGATCGAGCAGCGCATCAAGGGTCTCGGCGTTCGCCGAATTGACCTGCCGGATCTTGCCGAGAACGTCTCGGAAATCATCAGCGGTCACTTGAGGGTCGCTCAAAGTGACGTCAACGAGGGTTTGAATCGTCGCCAGCGGGGTGCGCAGTTCATGCGACGCATTGGCCGCAAATCGCCGATGCGTTCCAATGGACGCCTTGACGGATTCCTGCATCGCATCGAAGGCATCCGACAGGTCGCGAATCTCGTCGTGTGGGCCACCCAATGCGACCGGCTCGTCGAGGTTTCCCTGCGCGACGCGTCGTGCAGCATCCGCCACGGTCGCCACGGGAGTCAGGACGCGCCCGGCGACGAACCAGCTCACAGCCGCCGACACAAGCGCAAGAATGAGAAGGGCGACGAGCGAGGACGCGAGCAGGGCGTTGAGGAACTCGTTGAAGAGAGTGAGTTGCAGGCTGATGTCGAGGGCTCCTCCGTCGCTCGGCGAGCCCAACGACAGCTGCAATGGAACGAATCTCATGTACGCGTAGACGACCGCGATAAGGCATCCGCCCGACAGAGTCACCAGTCCCGTATAGGTGAGAGTCAGTGACATGCGCAGAGGGAGCCTTCGACGGTGCCGCACGCCGTCACGCAAGCGCGTTTCATGATGTCCCATCAGCTTCCTTCTCACTCGCTAAGGGCGAATCGACATTCTGCTCATCGTCCGAAGCGATATCCGCGTCCGGGAACGGTTTGAATGACCCAGGGCTCGCCCAAGCGGCGCCTCAGGTGCGAGATCGTCACGCGGATCGCATTCGTCAGCGGGTTGGCGTTCTCGTCCCAAGCCTTCTCCAAAAGGGTTTCTCCACTCAGCACTCCCCCGTCAGCCTCCATAAGTACTGCGAGCACGGCGAATTCCTTCGGGCTCAAACGCACGAAGCGACCATCGCGCGTCACTTCGTGCCGGAACGGGTCCAAGCTCACCCCATACCCTTCGAGAACGGGTTGGCGCGCAGGGGCAATACGACGCTCAAGGGCACGAATTCGGGCGACGAGTTCTGGAAACTCGAAAGGTTTGACGAGGTAGTCGTCCGCCCCCATCTCCAGACCGCTCACCTTATCGTCGAGCGTTCGCGCAGCAGTGAGCATGAGCACACGTGTTCCCGGACACGTCAGGGTCAATTCCTTGCACACATCGTCTCCGTGTACGCCGGGAAGGTCACGGTCGAGGACAACGACGTCGTAGTCCGTCATCGAGATGCGGTCGAGAGCGTCCTCGCCATCGTAAACGACATCCACCGCCATCGATTCATGCCTGAGTCCCCGCGCAACAGCGTCGGCGAGGAACACCTCGTCCTCGACCACCAGAACCCTCATACTCCCCCTCTACGCGTCTCAGTCTCCGCGCCGTTGAACAACCACGCCTCTTCAGAGTATTCCCTCAGTGTTTCGAAAACATAAGCAAAAAGAGCAACACTCTCGCAACACCTCATCGTGTCAAATATCGCCGGTTGACCGGTACAGATTTCGCCTCACCGATCAACAAGGAATCAACGAGGCATGAACAACAAGGAGAATCCGTTGAAGGCTCGCAGCAAGCTCGCCACCTCTGCTTCCGCGCTCGTCCTGATGGTCGCATTGGCGGCCTGCTCGTCCGGCTCTCAGTCCTCGCAGCAGTCCTCCGGCTCATCCCCGTCCTCCTCTTCGTCATCGTCCTCAGCGAGCTCCGTCGAGGACTACACCCTGGCCTTCCGCCAGTGTCTGCGCGATTCCGGGATCGACATCCCCGATCCCAAGCCGGACCAGGACGATCAGATCCCCGCCGACATCGACCAGGCCGCTTTCGACAAGGCCCTTCAGAAGTGCACCGACAAGCTCGGTCCCGCTCCGGTAACCGATGCGGACGGTTCCGCCGGGGCAGACCTCACGGAGATCGGTATCAAGACGGCGGAGTGCCTGCGCAAGAAGGGCTTCGACGTTCCCGATCCGAAGGCTGGCGAAGGCATCGTCTTCAATAACGTTCCCAAGGAAGAGGTTGAGAAGTGCTTGTCGACGGTTGAGGACATCAAGTGAGGAATACCACTATGGCGCATGATCAGAAGAACTCCGCGACGTCCGTTGAGCCGCGTCGCTCGAAGAAAAAATGGGCTGTAGCCGCAACGATCGCCTTCCTCGTCCTCGCTGGCAGCGGCGCCGCAATAGGGACCCACTACTACGGGCAGACCCAGGCCGCCGACTCCGAGGCACAGAGCTTCACCGGTTCGACCGAGAAGATCGCCAAGGGCACCCTGTCGGGAGAGACCTCTTTGACCGCGACTCTTCGCTACTCGAATTCACACGGCGTCGCCTCCGGATTCGACGGCGTCGTCACGTCTTTGCCCAAGCCCGGTGACATCATCGGACAGGGGCAGGAACTCGCCGAAGTCGGCGACGAGCCTTCCTACCTCATGCACGGTTCAGTGCCGGCATGGCGCGAGCTGAACATCGACTCAACGAATGGCGAAGACATCCACCAGCTAGAGACCGCATTGAAGGAGCTGGGATTCTTCGAGGACGAACCGGATAATTGCTTCGACTGGGTGACCCGTAAGGCGGTCGTCGCTTGGCAGAAGGCGAACGGGCTCAGGCAGACCGGCACCATCCCTCTGGGGCGCATCGTCTTCGAGCCCCATGACCTGCGAGTCGGCCAGTTGAGTGTCCGTCCCGGTGACCGAACCTCAGTGGGCGCCGAACTGTACAAGGCAACGTCGACCACCCAGACCGTTGAGGCCGAAATCCCCCTCGCGAATCAGTCCCTGGCAACCATTGGTCGAGAGGTGAGCCTTCACCTGCCCGACGGGACGACAACGACTGGGAAGATCGCGACCGTCGGCACGCCCACGGATAAGAAATCCTCGGAGTCTTCCGACCAGAAGACCCGCATCATCCCGGTGACGATCACGCCCGATGATCCGGAAAAGACCAGCGCTTTCCAAGAGGCCTCGATCACCATCGGGCTGCCGTCCGAGTCGAAGGAGAACGTCCTGCACGTTCCGGTGAGTGCGCTCATCGCCCTGGACTCCAAGACCTTCGGCGTGGAGATCGTCAATCCAGATGGAACAACGAAGAAGGTCCCCGTGACGACCGGCCTGTTCGCCGCAGGACGCGTCGAGATCAGCGGCGAGGGCATCGCCGAGGGTGATTCCGTGGTGGTGCCGAAGCAGTGAGCGCCATTATCGAATTAGATCAGGTGAAACGCTTGTACGGCGACCCTCCCGTGGCTGCCTGTGCGGGTGTGGACCTGCGCGTCGAGTCCGGCGAGTTCGTCGCGATCGTCGGGCCCTCCGGGTCGGGCAAATCCACATTGCTCAACCTCATTGGGACTCTCGATCGTCCGTCCTCGGGAGTCGTCAGCATCAACGGTGTTGATGTCTCGACCCTGTCAGACGCGGAATTGTCGGCGCTGCGCGCACACTCGATCGGCTTCGTGTTCCAGCAGTTCCACCTCGCCGAGGGTTCTTCCGCCCTCGACAATGTGGCCGACGGAATGCTCTACCTCGGGGTTCCCCGATCGGTCCGCCGCCAAAAGGCGCGCGAGGCCTTGGAGCGCGTCGGTCTTGCGCACCGTCTCGATCACCGTCCCCACCAGATGTCGGGCGGCGAGCGCCAGCGCGTCGCAATCGCCCGCGCCGTCGTCTCGAACCCGCCTTTGCTCCTGGCAGATGAGCCGACGGGGAATCTTGATTCCCGCTCCGGTGAGTCCATCGTCGAGCTGCTCCACAGTCTGCACGCCGAGGGCACAAGCATCGTCGTCATCACGCACGACAATGATCTGGCAGCCCGCTTGCCGCGTCGCGTCATGATCCGCGACGGACGCATCGTGTCCGATTCGCAGAACGATTCGCTAGAGGAGAGCGCCTGATGTCACGATCCGACACTCGCCTTGCTTCGCACCTGCGCGGTTCCGATGTCGTGCGACTCGCCTCCACTGGAATTCGCGCGCGTCCGACTCGAGCGCTCCTGTCGGCGCTGGGAATCGCCATCGGCATCGCCGCGATGATCGCCGTCATCGGGATCTCTCTATCCTCACGTGCCCAACTCGCCAATCAACTCGATGCGCTGGGGACCAACATGCTGACGGCAACCGCAGGCTCCGACCTCGCCGGTAAGCAAACGAAGTTCTCCGAGGACGCCGTCGGGCGAACACTCCTCATTGACGGAGTCGAGGCGGCATCGTCAACGCAAAAGCTTCCCGCGAATGTCTACCGTTCGTCTCTTTCTAACAAGCAGGCGACCGGCGGCATTGAGGCGCTCGCCGCCGATGAACGCCTCCTCGACGTGGTCGCTGGCGAACTCGATAAAGGCACGTGGCTCAACAAGGCAACGGGTTCGTACCCGACGGCGGTCCTCGGTGCCACGGCCGCCGCGCGCCTCGGAGTGGTCTCCCCCGGATCGCAGATCTGGCTCGGTGACTCGCTCTACACCGTCATCGGCATTCTTAAGCCGGTGGTCCTCGCCCCCGAGCTCGACTCCTCGGCCCTCATCGGCCAGGACAATGCGCATTCCGCATTCGGTCAAGACATGCGTCCGACGACCATTTATGAGCGTTCCAGTGACGATGCGGTGGCTAAGGTCCGCGAACTCCTCGGACCGACGCTCAATCCGCAGGCGCCCACCGCCGTCGAGGTGTCGCGGCCCTCGGATGCGCTCGCCGCTAAGAATGCTGCGAATCAGGCGTTCACGACTCTACTCGCGGGAGTCGGATCCATCGCCCTGCTCGTCGGTGGAATTGGAGTCGCCAACACGATGATCATCTCCGTGCTCGAACGGCGCCGTGAGATCGGTTTGAGGCGAGCACTGGGCGCCAAACGCTCGCACATCCTCATTCAGTTCATCGCCGAAGCGCTGCTCCTCTCGTTCCTCGGCGGAGCACTCGGCTGCGTCATCGGAGTGAGCGTCACCGGCGGAATGTCGTTGGTGAACTCGTGGCCCTTCTCGCTACCCGCATGGGTGATCGGGGCCGGACTCGGCGTGACGGTCGTCATCGGCGCGATTGCTGGCTTGTATCCGGCTATCCGCGCGTCGAAGACCTCCCCGACCGCCGCGCTCAACGCGCAGTAGCCCATAGCGAGCGAATCCCCCTGTGCACACCGCTTTCAACGGTGTGCACAGGGGGATTCGGGGTTATAGGACAAAATGTGTTGCTCGGGGGTTAGTCCCACTCGTTTCGGTAGGGGCTTGTGTGGTGGAGATCGTGCCATGCGATAGCGTCCCCACCGGGGGGATGACACCGTTGGCAGGGTGGGCGTGTGAGGCGCGTTCCCATTGGGCTTCAACCTGAACGTCTGGCAGAGTCGCGCAGTTCTCGGGGGGACCCGGTTTCAGTGTTCCACGCTCGTTCCACGCGCTATACAAGTTTGCCCCGTGACTCCAACTTTCCGGGTTATAGGACAAATTGTGTTGCTGGGGGTTAGTCCCAGGTGTTGTTGTATGGGGTGGAGTGGTGTAGTTCGTTCCATGCGACGACGTCTCCCCATTTTGGGATGATCTCACTGGTTTGGTGTTTAAGGCTGGCTTGTTGCCAGGCGTTTTCTATGTCGGTGTCGGTAGGCATGGTTTTAAGGATTTGCGCGGCTGGTAGCGGGTTATCGGTGTGCATGTAGCACCACCAAAAGATTGCTTTGATACGCCGGGTTAGACGCATGCCGCGATGGTCGCGCAGCATTTGTCGAAGAGAGGAGTTTACTGCGCCCTCGATTTGGTTATTCATAGCCGGCATAGGCATTTGCCAGACGGGATCACAAAACGTGAACATCACGCCACGACTGATGAGCTTGTTAATACTGTTACGCACTCGAACTAAGCGCTCATGAGTGTAGACCCACCCTGTAGCAGTAAGAGTTTTCTCGGCTAAAAAATCACTCCAGTGCTGGTCCCAGGCCTGGTAGTCGGCCATCCAGGCCAGGGCTTGGCCGCTGTTTTTAACCCTTAACAGGCTCTTCACGAACGAGGGTGTAGTCGGTTGAGCGCGTCGGTGGCCGGGTAGGGGTCGAGGTCTCCCGGATGATGGAAGTTCTTCACGCTCGCCATCCCGAAAGACCTCGACGTGCTCCACCCTACTTTCGCGACCCCTGACCTGACCACGTTCTGCCGCCTCGACGAGCTCGGCCTCGTCGCCGTCGGCCAGCTGATCGAGCCGGATCGGGCCACGATCGAATGCCGCGTCGTCGAGGACGACCCGTGGTGTCGGAAGTGCGGTGTCGAGGGCGTGCCGCGGGACACGGTCACGCGTCGACTGGCGCACGAGCCGTTCGGGCACCGGCCGACGACCCTGCTGGTGCGGGTGCGCCGGTACCGGTGCGGACACTGCCGGCGCACGTGGCGGCAGGACATGACGCGGGCAGCGGCGCCGCGTGCGAAGATCTCCCGCGGCGGCCTGGAGTGGGCGCTGCGGGGCATCGTCATCGACCACCTCACCGTCACCCGCGTCGCCGCAGGTCTCGGGGTGTCCTGGAGTGCCGCGAACGCCGCCGTCCTCGCGGAAGGCAAGCGGCGCCTGATCGACGACCCCGCCCGGTTCGACGGGGTCACCACGATCGGTGTCGACGAGCACGTCTGGCGACACACGAGGCTGGGCGACAAGTACGTCACCGTGATCATCGACCTCACGCCCGCGAGGAACAAGACCGGGCCGGCGAGGCTGCTGGACATGGTCGAGGGCCGCTCCAAGGTGGTGTTCAAGCAGTGGCTCGCCGCCCGCCCTGCGGACTGGGCGAAGCGGATCGAGGTGGTCGCGATGGACGGCTTCGCCGGGTTCAAGACCGCTGCCGCCGAGGAACTCCCCGACGCCGTCCCCGTCATGGACCCGTTCCACGTGGTCCGCCTGGCCGGCGACGCGCTGGATGTCTGCCGGCGTCGGGTCCAGCAAGACACCACCGGGCACCGCGGGCTCAAGGGCGACCCGCTCTACAAAGCCCGCCGCACCCTGCACACCGGGGCGAGCCTGCTCACCGACCGGCAGCGGGCACGCCTGGACGCAGTGTTCGCGAGCGAGGAGCACGTCGAGGTCGAGGCGACCTGGGGCATCTACCAGCGCATCGTCGCGGCCTACCGGGAGCCCGACAAGAAGAAAGCGAAGGCGATGATGCAGGAGGTGATCGCTGCGATCAGCAGCGGCGTTCCCGCGGCGCTCGTCGAGGTCCGCAAGCTCGGCCGGACCATGAAGCAGCGGGCGGGCGACATCCTCGCATTCTTCGACCGCCCCGGCACCAGCAACGGCCCCACCGAGGCCATCA